>NZ_AJQE01000018.1 GCF_000261685.1 Bradyrhizobium genomosp. I (2014)
CGCAGCCCTCGGCCTGCGCATGGCCGGCTCCACCGTGCAGACGCTGGTCGATCGCGCACCGGAAGGCGCGCAGGAGAAGGCCACCGCCGCGATCCGCGGCGTACCGGGCGTGATCGACGTCGACCGGTTGCGTGTGCGCATGGTCGGAGCGACCACGTTCATCGACACCATCGCGCAGGTGCCGCGAACCTATCCGATCGACCGCGTCGAGGAGATCAAGCGGAGCGCGCAAATCGCCATGGACAAGGCGTTCGGCGACGCCGACCTCACCTTCACCGCCGTCCCAGTCGCGCGCAACAACGAGACCGTGCGCGACCGCATCATGGTGATTGCGCACAATTCGGGCCTCGCCGTCCACCACGTCACGGTACACGATCTCGGCGCCAAGCTGATCGTCGGCATCGATCTCGAGGTCGACGCCGACATGCCGCTCGAGGCCGCCCATGACGTCGCCAATACCCTGGAGCGCAACATCCAGGAGGAGTTCGGCGAGGACGTCGAGGTCGACGTTCACATCGAGCCCCTGGAACCCGAGCTGCCGTTCGGCGTCGATGCCGCACCGGAACGCGTGCGGACCATCGCCGCCGCGCTGGCCGAATTCGCCGGCGAAGGCGAGATCCACGACATCCACAATGTGCGGGTCCGCAACACCGACGCCGGCGAGATCGTCAATTTCCACTGCCGCGCGGCACCGTCGATGAGCGTGATCAAGGTGCACGAGCATGTCGACGCGATCGAGCGCGCCCTGCGGCGCGCGTTCCCGAGCGTGAAGCGCGTGATCAGCCACGCCGAACCGCCGCGCGCGTGACCCAGGACGTGCGGGGATTCGCGCGTTCTCGTTTCGGACTCTTCGCGCCCGCGAGTTTGCGGATACCCGCCGCACAAACTGCGCGTTGGATAAGAATAATTTCGCGTTAACGATTCGTTGACTCTCGACAGCCCGCGAAAACTGGATTCAAATCGATGTGATTCGGAAGCAACGTGGGGCTGCTTTCGAACTTCAGTTGCAGGCAGGTTTGAGGGGGCCGAAGGCATGTCGCGTGCAGACGCCGCGAACGCGTGCGTCCAATCCGATTCGATCAAGGGATTGGCGCAATCGATCGCGAAACCTGCCTATCATCGGCTCCTGATCGCGGAGCCGGCGCTGCGCCGCGCCGTACCGACACTCATCATCGCATTCCTGATCACGATCTGCCTTGGCGCGTTCGTGCAGGTTGTCGATCAAACGCGCCAGAAGCGGCTGGTGATCCGCCACGACATTTCGGCCCTCGCCGACCTGCTCGCCGAGCGCATCGACCGCCTCACCTCGGTGCGGCAGGAGCGGCTGAAGAACATCGAGAGCCTGCCGGCGCTGTTGCCGGATCTGATCCCGGCCTGGGGCACGGCCTCGGGCCGCCACGTCATCGTCACCTCGGCCGGAATCGACCGCCGTATCCTCGCCCGCATCCCGGCCGACAGCGATCCCGTCGGCAATGACCGTCTGCTCGATGCGATCACGACGGCGCAACTGATGGCGGCGCCGCTACGCGACGGCAACGTCTCCGACTTGACGCTGCCGAGCGGCAACGCCGCGATGGCGACCTCGCGGCAGATCAAGTCGCTGACCGGCTTCGTCACCGTGATCCAGGAGCGCAACGAGCCGATCTGGGGCTCGGACGCCGCGCTCTCGGTGACGCTGTCCGCGACCACCGGCTTCGTCGTCCTGATCCTCGGCTTCGCCTTCCATTGGCAGTCGACCCGCGCCCGCGAGGGCGATCTCATCAACGACGCCGTGCGCGGCCGCATCGACACCGCGCTCAACCGCGGCCGCTGCGGGCTGTGGGACTGGGATCTGTCGCGCGGCCGGATCTTCTGGTCGCAGTCGATGTTCTCGATGCTCGGCCTCGACGGCCGCAACGAGCTCCTCACCTTCGGCGAGGTCAACGCGCTGGTGAAGTCCGACGACATCGACCTGTTCGCGATCGCCGACCAGCTCATCTCCGAGAAGATCGACCACATCGACCAGACCTTCCGCATGCAGCATGTCGACGGCCACTGGATCTGGCTCCGCGTGCGTTGCGAGAAGACGCGCGGGGCGACCGATTCCAGCGTGCACCTGATCGGCATCGCCGTCGACATCACCGAGCAGAAGAGCCTCGCTGCGCGCACCGTGGAAGCCGACCTCCGACTGCGCGACGCGATCGAGACGATTCCGGAGGCCTTCGTGCTGTGGGACGCCAGCGACCGCCTCGTGCTCTGCAACTCGCACTTCCAGCGCCTGCACAAGCTGCCCGACACAGCCGTCATTCCCGGCACCTCCTACGAGACCGTGCTCGAGGTCGGCCGCATGCCGGAAGTGCGCACCCGCCACAACGAGACCGCGGCCCAAGGCCCGGGCGCACGAACCTTCGAGGCGCAGCTCGACGACGGCAACTGGCTGCACATCAGCGAGCGCCGCACCAAGGACGGCGGCTACGTCTCGGTCGGAACCGACATCACCCGCATCAAGGAGCACGAGCAGAAGCTGGTCGACAACGATCTGCGCCTGCGTGCCACCGTCATCGACCTGAAGCGCTCGCAGGCCGCGCTGGAGCGCCAGGCGGTCGAGCTCGCCGACCTCGCCGAGAAGTACCAGCGCGAGAAGACCCGCGCCGAGGAAGCCAACCAGACCAAGTCGAAATTCCTCGCCAATATGAGCCACGAGCTGCGCACGCCGCTCAACGCCATCATCGGCTTCTCCGAGATCATGGGCTCGGGCATGTTCGGCGAGCTCGGAAGCGAAAAGTACCAGGAATACTGCCAGGACATCCTGACCAGCGGCCACTATCTACTCGAGGTCATCAACGACATCCTCGACATGTCGAAGATCGAAGCCGGCCGCATGAAACTCGACCTGGAACAGCTCGACCTCTCGAAGACGCTTGCGGAGTCCCTGCGGGTCGTCAGCGGCCGTGCGCAGGACAAGCACCTGACGCTCGACGCCGACATCGCAAAATCCATCTCCGTCGTCGCCGACCGCCGCGCCACCAAGCAGATCTTCGTCAACCTGCTCTCCAACGCCGTGAAGTTCACGCCCGACGGCGGACGCGTCGTGGTGCGCAGCCGGCAGCTCGACGACAGGATCGTGCTGATGATCGCCGACACCGGCATCGGGATCGCGCCGCATTCGCTGGCGCGGCTCGGCCGCCCGTTCGAGCAGGTCGAGAGCCAGCTCACCAAGACCTATCACGGCTCGGGCCTCGGCCTCGCGATCGCCCGCTCGCTGGCGCAGCTCCACGGCGGCTCGATGCGGCTGCGCTCGAAGATCGATGTCGGCACCGTCGTCCGCGTGACCCTGCCGCGCGAGGCGGTCAAGGCGGCGTCAGGGATCTCGGCTGCGGCCTAAAGCATGATCCGGAAAAGTGCGAAGCGGTTTTCCGGAAAGATCATGCGCAAACAACAACCTAAGGCGCGATGACGATTCATCCAAATCTCATCGCGCTTTAGCGCTCGGCGGGAAGCTCGCCCGAGGCCATCCTTCGAGACGCCCGCCCCCGGCGGGCCCTCGGGATGAGGGGCGGAGTACGGGCAGCCGTTTCAACGAACACCGATACAACGGAGCCTCATCCTGAGGAGCCCGCGAAGCGGGCGTCTCGAAGGACGAGGCGCTTGCTCGGATCTACAATTGCAGCGAAGGCGCAACCTCGCGCGCGACATTGACCAGCGCCGCGATCAGCGGCGTCATCGGATCGCGCTGCGGGATCACCATGCCGATGCTGTAGTTGACGTCGGGATCGACGATCGGGATCGAACGGACGGTGTCGGACAGGCCGAGCGTCTCGGCGAGCTTGGCCGGCATCACGCTCGCCCAGCGCCCCGTCTTCACATGCGTGAACAGCACCAGCAGCGAGTTCGAGGTCAGCGTCGGCGTCGCCTCCGCGCCGACCGAGCGCAACGCGCGGTCGATGATGCGGCGGTTCTGCATGTCGGGCGTCAGCAGGCACAGCGGCACCTGCCCGACCTCCTTCCAGGTCACCGTCTCGCGGTCGCCGAACATCGCATCCGGCGCGGTCAACAGGCGATAGCTCTCGTTGTAGAGCGGGATGGTGCGCACCTTGCCGATCGGCTCGTTCTCGATGTAGGTGAGCCCTGCATCGACCTCGAGGTTTTCGAGCAGCCCCAGCACCTCGGACGAGGTGGTGGACTGGATACGGAAGCGCACCTCGGGATGCCTCGCACGATACGGCGTCGTCAGCGCGGCGACCATGCCGAGCACGGTCGGGATCGCGGCGATGCGGATCTCGCCGGAGAGCTGATGCTTCAGTCCGTTGATCTCCTCGCGCATCGCGCGGGCATCGCCCACGATCCGCCGCGCCCAGTCGAGCGCCCGCTCGCCTTCGGGCGTAAATCCCTGGAAGCGCGAACCGCGCTGGACCAGCATCACGCCGAGGATCTCCTCGAGCTGCTTGAGCCCGGTCGACATCGTCGGTTGCGTCACGCCGCAGGCCTCCGCCGCGCGTCCGAAATGCCGCTCCTTCGCCAGTGCCAGCAGCAGTTCAAGCTTGTCGATCAACCGGACGTCCCCTTGAATTCCATTGTGGCACCAAGTTAGCACGCCCACCCCTCAGCAACACGCAAAAACCGCCTGCCGGAAGGGCCTTGATTGCGATTTGAAATCGAGTGATCGCACTTGCCAATCGATCGGAATTCGCAATCGCAGCACGGGACAGCTTTATTGATCTTCGAATGATTCCAAATAGTTTAGGAGCGAGAAACGCTCTGGTTGAGAACGAAGAATGACAACGGTTTACGATTGGGACGAGGCGCGCGGCGCCGAGATCATCGCCGAACATGCCGGGAAGGAAGGCGCGACGCTCGTCATCCTGCATGCGCTTCAAGAGGCGTTCGGCTACGTGCCGGAGGCGGCGATTCCCATGGTGGCGAAGGCACTCAATCAGTCGCGCGCCGAAGTCCATGGCGTGTTCACGTTCTACCACGATTTCCGCCACAAGCCGGCCGGCCGCCACGTGCTGAAGCTGTGCCGCGCGGAAGCCTGTCAGGCCGCAGGCGGCGACGCGCTGGCTGCGCGCGCCGAGGCGAAGCTCGGCGTCTCGCTCGGCAACACCACGGCCGACGATCGCGTCACGCTGGAGCCGATCTACTGCCTCGGCCTGTGCGCGACCGCGCCGTCCGCGATGCTTGACGGCCGCCTCGTCGGCCGGCTCGATCAGAAGCGTCTCGATGCGCTGGTTGCGGAGGCGCAGCGATGAGCATCCGTCTATACGTCTCGCGCGATGCCGGTGCGGTTGCCGTCGGCGCCGACGAGGTTGCCCTCGCGTTGGAGCAGGCCGCAGCCAGGCGCGGCGTTGCAGTGGAGATCGTCCGGACCGGATCGCGCGGGATGTACTGGCTGGAGCCGCTGGTCGAGGTCGCAACGCCCCAGGGCCGGATCGCCTTCGGGCCCGTCACCGAGACCGACGTGCCCTCGCTGCTCGACGCTCTCGCCAACAATACGCCGCATCTGCTGCGGCTGGGAGCGACCGACGAGATCCCTTGGCTGAAGCGCCAGACCCGCCTCACCTTCGCCCGCTGCGGCGTGATCGATCCGCGCTCGCTCGACGATTACCGCGCCCACGGCGGCTACAAGGGTTTTGAGCGCGCACTCTCGCTCGGACCTGATGCGATCCTCAACGAAGTCACGGCGTCCGGCCTGCGCGGCCGCGGCGGCGCGGGCTTTCCGACCGGCATCAAGTGGAAGACGGTTGCCCAGGCCAAGGCCGACCGCAAGTTCATCGTCTGCAACGCCGACGAGGGCGACAGTGGCACCTTCGCCGACCGCATGATCATGGAAGGCGATCCCTTCCTGGTGATCGAGGGCATGACCATCGCCGGCATCACCGTCGGTGCGACCAAGGGCTACATCTACATCCGCAGTGAATATCCGCACGCGGTCGAGGCGATGAACGCGGCCATCGTAGCGGCAAGGCGCAGCGGCTATCTCGGCACGAATATCGGCGGCTCGAAGCAAGCCTTCGACCTCGAAGTCCGCGTTGGCGCCGGCGCCTATGTCTGCGGCGAGGAGACCTCGCTGCTGGAGAGCCTCGAAGGCCGTCGCGGCATCGTGCGCGCCAAGCCGCCGCTGCCGGCGCATCACGGCCTGTTCGGCAAGCCGACCGTCATCAACAACGTGCTGTCGTTCGCCGCCATCCCCTTCATCCTCGCCGAGGGCGCCAAGGCCTATGCCGATTTCGGCATGGGCCGCTCCCGCGGCACGATGCCGATCCAGCTCGCCGGCAATATCCGCTACAGCGGGCTGTTCGAGACCGCCTTCGGCGTCACGCTCGGCGAGCTCGTCGACGACATCGGCGGCGGCACGTTCACGGGGCGTCCGGTCCGCGCCGTGCAGGTCGGCGGCCCGCTCGGCGCCTATTTTCCCCGCGCCCTGTTCGACACCCCGTTCGACTACGAGGCCTTCGCCGCACGCGACGGCCTGATCGGCCATGGCGGCATCGTCGTGTTCGACGACAGCGTCGACATGCGCAGGCAGGCGCGTTTCGCGATGGAGTTCTGCGCCATCGAATCCTGCGGCAAGTGCACGCCATGCCGCATCGGCTCGACCCGTGGCGTCGAGACCATCGAGAAGATCATCAACGGCGAGCGCGTCGCCGAAAATCTCGCGCTCGTCGAGGACCTCTGCAACACCATGAAATTCGGCTCGCTCTGCGCACTCGGCGGCTTCACGCCGTACCCCGTGCTCAGCGCGTTGAAGCACTTCCGGGAGGATTTCGCACCCGTCCCGACCACGCTTCAGGCCGCGGAATAGGAGAACGACAATGTCTCTGATCGAGGAAATCGACTTCGGTACGCCGGCTTCCAAATCGGAAACGATGGTGACGCTGACCATCGACGGCAATGAGGTCACGGTGCCCGAGGGCACCTCGATCATGCGCGCGGCGATGGACGCCGGCCACCAGATCCCGAAGCTGTGCGCCACCGACATGGTCGACGCGTTCGGCTCCTGCCGCCTCTGCCTCGTCGAGATCGAGGGCCGCGCCGGGACCCCCGCGTCCTGCACCACGCCCGTCATGAACGGTCTCGTCGTGCATACCCAGACCGAGCGGCTGAAGCAGCTGCGCAAGGGCGTGATGGAGCTCTACATCTCCGACCATCCGCTCGACTGCCTCACCTGCGGCGCCAACGGTGATTGCGAGTTGCAGGACATGGCCGGCGCGGTGGGCCTGCGCGACGTGCGCTATGGCTATGAGGGCGAGAATCATGTCTTCGCCAAGACACCTGGCAAGACGGACGGCTGCGC
Source organism: Bradyrhizobium genomosp. I (2014) (assembly GCF_000261685.1). Taxonomy (GTDB): domain Bacteria; phylum Pseudomonadota; class Alphaproteobacteria; order Rhizobiales; family Xanthobacteraceae; genus Bradyrhizobium. The sequence continues at coordinate 7,274 of NZ_AJQE01000018.1, forward strand.
GAACGACCACTGGATGCCGAAGGACGAGTCCAACCCGTACTTCACCTACGACCCCTCCAAATGCATCGTCTGCTCGCGCTGCGTCCGCGCCTGCGAGGAGGTGCAAGGCACCTTCGCGCTGACGATCTCGGGCCGCGGCTTCGACAGCCGCGTCTCCCCCGGCATGAACGAGAGCTTCCTCGGCTCCGAATGCGTCTCCTGCGGCGCCTGCGTGCAGGCCTGCCCGACCGCGACGCTGACGGAAAAATCCGTGATCGAGATCGGCCAGCCCGAGCACTCCGTCGTCACCACCTGCGCCTATTGCGGCGTCGGCTGCGCCTTCAAGGCGGAGATGCGCGGCGAGGAAGTCGTGCGCATGGTGCCGTACAAGGACGGCAAGGCCAATCGCGGCCATTCCTGCGTCAAGGGCCGCTTCGCCTGGGGCTACACCAACCACAAGGAGCGCATTCTCAAGCCGATGATCCGCGAAAGAATCGAGGATCCCTGGCGTGAAGTGTCCTGGGACGAGGCGTTCTCGTTCGCCGCCACCAAGATGCGCGGCATCCAGAAGAAGTATGGCCGCGACGCCATCGGCGGCATCACCTCGTCCCGCTGCACCAACGAGGAAACCTATCTGGTGCAGAAGCTTATCCGCGCCGGCTTCGGCAACAACAATGTCGACACCTGCGCCCGCGTCTGCCACTCGCCGACCGGCTACGGCCTCGCCACCACCTTCGGCACTTCGGCAGGCACGCAGGATTTTGACTCCGTCGAGGACACCGACGTCGTGGTGGTGATCGGCGCCAACCCGGCCTCCGCCCATCCGGTGTTCGCTTCCCGCCTGAAGAAGCGGCTGCGCCAGGGCGCAAAACTGATCGTGATCGACCCGCGCCGCACCGAGATGGTGGAATCGCCGCATGTGAAGGCGCTGCACCTCCCCTTGATGCCCGGCACCAACGTTGCGGTCATGACGGCGCTGGCGCATGTCATCGTCACCGAGGGCCTCGTCGACGAAGCCTTCGTGCGCGAGCGCTGCGACTGGAGCGAGTTCGAGGAATGGGCCGCCTTCGTCGCCCAGCCGAACAACAGCCCGGAAGCCACCGCCATCCTCACCGGCGTCGATCCGAAGGATCTGCGTAAGGCTGCCCGGACCTACGCCACCGGCGGCAACGGCGCGATCTATTACGGGCTCGGTGTCACCGAGCACAGCCAGGGCTCGACCACCGTGATCGCGATCGCCAACCTCGCGATGGCGACGGGCAATATCGGCCGTCCCGGCGTCGGCGTGAACCCGTTGCGCGGCCAGAACAACGTGCAGGGCTCCTGCGACATGGGCTCGTTCCCGCACGAGCTGCCCGGCTACCGCCACATCTCGGGCGACGCGGTGCGCGACCAGTTCGAGGCGCTGTGGAACATCAAGCTCAACCCGGAGCCGGGCTTGCGCATTCCCAACATGTTCGATGCCGCGGTCGAAGGCACGTTCATGGGGATCTACGTGCAGGGCGAGGACATCCTCCAGTCCGATCCCAACACCTCGCACGTCGTCGCGGCACTGTCGGCGATGGAATGCGTCATCGTTCACGACCTCTTCCTGAACGAGACCGCGAACTACGCCCACGTCTTCCTGCCCGGCTCGAGCTTCCTCGAGAAGGACGGCACCTTCACCAACGCCGAACGCCGCATCCAGCGGGTGCGCAAGGTGATGACGCCGAAGAACGGCATGGCCGACTGGGAGGTCACCATCGGCCTTGCCAAGGCGATGGGCTTCGAGCTGAACTACAATCACCCGTCCGAGATCATGGACGAGATCGCGGCGCTGACGCCGACCTTCGCCGGCGTCTCCTACGCCAAGCTCGACGAGCTGGGCTCGGTGCAGTGGCCCTGCAACGACAAGGCGCCCGAGGGCACGCCGGTGATGCATATCGATGGCTTCGTCCGCGGCAAGGGCAAGTTCGTCGTGACCGAATATGTCGCAACCGACGAGCGCACCGGCCCGCGCTATCCGCTGCTGCTCACGACGGGGCGCATCCTCAGCCAGTACAATGTCGGCGCGCAGACGCGGCGCACCGAGAATGTCGTCTGGCATTCCGAGGACCGCCTCGAGATCCACCCGCACGATGCCGAGCAGCGCGGCGTGCGTGACGGCGACTGGGTGCGGCTGAAGAGCCGTGCCGGCGAGACCACGCTGCGCGCGGAGATCACCGACCGCGTCGCGCCCGGTGTCGTCTACACCACCTTCCACCACCCCGATACGCAGGCCAACGTCATCACCACGGACTATTCGGACTGGGCCACCAATTGTCCCGAATACAAAGTCACGGCGGTGCAGGTCTCGCCCTCGAACGGCCCGTCCGACTGGCAGAAGGCCTATGACGCGCAGGCGCGGCACTCCCGCCGCATCGCGCCGGCCGAGGCCGCGGAGTAAGGGCATGCACGTTCCGGTCCAGGCCATCGACCGCGAGATCTGGCGCGACGGCGTCGCGTCCGAGGGCGCGCGGCTGGTCCCCGAGGAGACGCCGCTGGCGCTGACCTATAATGGCGGCACCTACGCCGTCATGATGGGGACACCGCAGAACCTGGAAGATTTTGCGGTCGGCTTCAGCCTGGACGAAGGCATCATCGCATCGGTCGACGACATCAAGTCGCTCGACGTGGTCCGCCTCGACGACGGCATCGAGCTGCGGATGTGGCTGGCATCGGAAGATGCCGCCCGCATCAGCGAGCGCCGTCGCCACGTCGCCGGACCCACCGGCTGCGGCATCTGCGGCGTCGAATCCATTGCCGAGGCGGTGCGGCCGGCGGCCGTGGTGCCGCAGGGGCAGAGCTTCGCGCCGGAACAGATCATGGCGGCGATGCAGGCCATCGCGCCCCTGCAATCGATCAATCTGCAAACCCGCGCCGTTCACGCCGCCGCGTTCTGGTCCCCTGCGGGCGGCATCGCCGCGCTGCGGGAGGATGTCGGCCGTCACAACGCGCTCGACAAGCTCGCCGGCGCCCTGGCGCGCAGCCGCACGGATGCGCGCCAAGGCATGGTGCTGCTGACGAGCCGCGTCTCGGTGGAGATGGTGCAGAAGACGGCCGCGATCGGCGCCCCCGTCATGGTCGCCGTGTCCGCACCGACCGCGCTCGCGGTCCGCACGGCGGAAGCCGCTGGCATCACGCTGATTGCGATCGCCCGGCAGGACGGGTTCGAAGTATTTTCGCATGGCAGCCGGATCGTTGCGCGCCATGCCACGGAGGTTGCCGATGTCGCCTGACCGCCTGATCTACATGGCCAACCAGATCGGCAAGTTCTTCAAGAGCCAGGGCCATGACAAGGCCGTGCCTGGAATCGCCGAGCACATCAGGAAATTCTGGGATCCCCGCATGAAGCGCGCGATCTTCGCCCATCTCGAAGCCGGCGGCGCCGGCCTCGAGCCTGACGTGCGCGAGGCCCTCACCTCGTTGATGCAGGCGACGTCCCTTCCAGCAGCGCCCTGAACACGCGCCGCACCTCGCTCTGGGTCTCCTTCACCCGCGCCTCCAGCGACGAGAAATCCGGCGCGTCGCCGGCGCGCGCCAGCACGCGCAGGAGGTCGGTGCCGGCGGTCTCCGGCTTGAAGCGCTCGCTGACGCAAAGCCGCAGGATCTGCGTCAGGTCGTGGTACAGCCGCGCCGCGGCGCGCAGGATCTCGGTCTCGGATTGCGCGAGCACGCCGAGCCTGCATGCATTCTCCAGCACCTGCATGGTGCTGACGTCGAGAATGTCCGGCTTCTCGTGGGCATGCACGAGCTGGAGATATTGCGCGATGAAGTCGATGTCGACCATGCCGCCGGCGGCATGTTTGAGATCCCAGCAATCGGCCTCGCCCTTCTCCTGCGCGATCGCGCGACGCATGTCGGCAACGTCGTTGGCCGTGATTGCGGGATCGCGGCGGCGGGTCAGGACATCGCGGATGACGCGCTCGATCTGTTCCCGGAATTCGGGCGAAGCCGACACCACGCGCGCGCGCGTCAACGCCATGTGCTCCCAGGTCCAGGCCTCGTCGGCCTGGTAGTCCGCGAATGAAACCAGACTCGAGGCCACGGGGCCGGCGCGCCCCGAGGGCCGCAGCCGCATGTCGATCTCATACAGCACGCCGTAATTGGTGCGCGTCGTGAACGCACTGATAAGGCGCTGGGTGAAGCGGGCGAAGTAATGCGCGCCCTGCAGCGATTTCGGCCCATCCGAGTCCGGATTGTCACCGTCGAAATCGTAGAGCAGGATCAGGTCGAGATCGGACGAGGCGGTCATCTCGCGGCTTCCGAGGCGGCCCATCGCGATGATCGCGGTCTCCTGCCCCTTGATCCGGCCGTGCTGGGCGGCAAAGCGCTCGGCGACGAGGCCGTGCACGGTGTGCACGATGCCTTCGGCGACGTCTGCAAAAGCCGTGCTCGCCTGCTGCGCCGAAACCGTGCCGGACAGGATGCGCGTGCCGATCAGGAACAGGCTCTCCTGCCCGAACAGACGCAGGCGATCGAGGAACTCTTCGTATGAGCCGGCGTCCTGCACGGTCGCAGCTAACCGCCCCGACAATTCCTGCCTGTCGGGCATGGCGCCGAAGAAGCGCGGATCGATCAGGCCGTCCATGAGCTGCGGCTGCCGCGCCAGCATCTCGCCGAGCCGGGGCGCCGCCCCCAGCACCAGCGCCACCAGCGCGACGAGATCGCGATTCTGGCCGAGCAGCGTGATCAGCCGGCCGCCGCGCTGGAGCGCGCCGAGGAAATGATCGAACGCCACGACGGCGCGATCCGGCTCCTCGGCATGGGCAAGACCGTCGATCAGGGCCGGCACGAATTCGACGAAGGCGCTTCGCGTCGCCTCATTGCGGAATACGCGATAATCGCCGGTGATCCAGTCGCGCACGGTCTGCGCGACCGCGGCGGGCTTCTTGAAGCCGAGCGTCGTCAGATGCTGGAGCAGGCGCGGATCGTCGGGACCCGCACCGTAGTCGAGCGCCGGCAGCCTGGCCGTCCCGGTCGGATCGTCGCCCTCGAACAGTTTCTCGTAGTGCCCCTGGACGATCTGGAGCTGCCGCAGCAGATCGGTCGCAAAGGCTTCACGACCGGGATAGCCGAAGAATTGCGCAAAACGCTCGACCGCGTCCTTGTCTTCGGGCAGCGCGTGGGTCTGCTCGTCGGCGATCATCTGGAGGCGATGCTCGACCCGGCGCAGGAACTCGTAGGCCGTCGTCAGCTCGTCGCGCGCCGCGGAGGTGATCCAGTTGCTGGAGGCGAGCACATCGAGCGCCCTGAGCGTCGGCCGCACCCGCAATTCCGGATGGCGGCCGCCCGCAATCAGCTGCTGAGTCTGCGCGAAGAACTCGATCTCGCGGATGCCGCCGCGCCCGATCTTGACGTTATGGCCCTCGACCGCGACTTCGCTCTGGCCGCGATAGGTCTGCATCTGCCGCTTCATGTCGTGCACGTCGGCGAGTGCAGCGAAGTCGAGATGCTTGCGCCAGACAAAGGGCGCGATTTCTGCCAGAAGCGCTTCACCTGCCCCGGGATCTCCGGCGCAGGCCCGCGCCTTGATCATGGCAGCGCGCTCCCAGGTGCGCCCTTCCCGCTCGTAATAGTTGAGCGCGGCGTCCCGCGAGATCGCCACCTGTGTCGAGGACGGATCGGGGCGCAGGCGCAGATCGACCCGGAAGACGTAACCGTCATAGGTGCGCTGCTGAAGGATGCGCGCCATGCCCTGCGTGACCCGGACGAAGAAAGGTTGCGGCTCGATGTCCGCCGCCAGCGTCGTGGCATCGGGATCGAAGAACACGATGAGATCGATGTCGCTGGAATAGTTCAGCTCGCCCGCGCCCATCTTGCCCATCGCGAGCACGATCAGCCCGCAGCCCTCTTCGGGTGCCTCCGGATTGGGCGGCGAGAGCTTGCCGCGTGCGGCTTCCTGCCGCAGCAGATATTGCAGCGCCGCCTGCACGGAGGACACGGCAACATCGGTGAGCGCCGCCGTCACCCGCATCACCGGCCAGACACCGCCGATGTCGCACAGCGCGATCAGCAGTGCGGCCTCCCCCTTCATCCGGCGAAGCAGCCGCATCACCTCGGCCTCGTCAGGCGCCGCGAGCACCGCGCCTCTTGCCTCAGCGATCAGTGCGGCGAGATGCGTATCCGGATCGCATTCGAGCAGCCGGATCAGGCGCAGGGCATCGGCGCGGACCAGATCGAACAGATAGGGCGAGAATTCCGCGATCCCGGCCAGGATGTTGCGGGCGAATGGGCGGCCCAGGAGCGCTTCCAGACGGGCCGATTGGGCCGGCTCGAGCTCGGCCAGCCAGCTTTCCAAACGTCGTTCGTCGGTTGTGGAAGCGGCAATATGGGGAGCTTCCGCGAAACGTGCGGCCAGCCTCTCACCATTCTTGTCCGCGTTTCCCGGCGCGGAGTGGTTCATGCCACCTTCTGTGGCACATCCTGCATCGGCGGAGCAACCCTGTCGCCACCGCCCGCGCGCGCCGGAAGCACCAGCGTGGCGACAAGACCGGGATGGGCATCGCCCAAGCGCGCATCGAACACCCGGCTTGTCCCGTGAGGTCAAGCCGGGATCTGAGGCCTCAGCTGCCCGGCAGCGAGAAGACCGTGAGCTGCCCTCCCAGCGCCGTAAAGTCATGAAGGCCAGCGTAGCCACCGACTGCACCCAAACCAGCAGTAGGCTCCGTCAATCCGGCGGCGAGCCCGATTCCGGCCCAACCACCTACTCCGGAGAGGACAGCAACGAACTGCTTCCCGTTATGTTCGTAGGTCGTCACATTGCCGATGATACCTGACGGCGTCTTGAACTTGTAAAGTTCCTTGCCCGTCTTGGCATCGACCGCCTTGAGATAGCCTTCGAGCGTTCCATAGAACACGACGTTGCCTCCGGTCGTTAACGCGCCCGACCAGACCGAGAACTGCTCTTTGTTCGACCATACGATCTTGCCGGTACGGGCGTCCCAGGCAATGAAGTTGCCCATGTGGGTCTCGCCTGGCGGCGGGTACATCGATAACGTGGCTCCGACATAGGGTTGCCCAGCAGTGTAACTCACCTTGAACGGCTCATAGTCCATACAAACATGGTTTGTCGGTACGTAGAACAAGCCGGTGTCAGGTGAGAACGCGGCAGGCTGTTGGTCCTTGGTTCCCAATGCAGCCGGGCAAATCCCCTTCACATTGGTGTCCTCTCGCTGGGTAGAGTATTTCGCGTCGACGAGGGGACGGCCATAGGTCTGCGAGGCCTTGTCCATGTCGACCTTTGTGGCCCAGTTGACCGCCGGATCGTACTTTTCTGCAACGAGAAGCTCACCATTGGTTCGGTCGAGCGTGTATGCAAAGCCATTTCGATCGAAGTGAACAAGCAGCTTCCGCGGCGTGCCACCGATGGTCTGGTCGACCAGGATCATTTCGTTGACGCCATCGTAGTCCCACTGGTCGTGTGGCGTCATCTGGTACACCCATCTGGCCATCCCCGTATCCGCATCGCGCGCGAAGATGGTCATCGACCATTTGTTGTCACCCGGCCGTTGGCTCGGATTCCATGTCCCCGGATTGGCGGAGCCGTAATAGACCAGGTTGAGTTCGGGATCGTAGGAGTACCATCCCCAAGTCGTGGACCCGCCAAGCTTCCACTGCTCACCTTGCCAAGTCTTGAGGCTCGGCTCGAGTCGCGACCGACGGGCTTGCCGAGTTCTGTGGTCTTCTGCGGATCGATCAGCATTTCATTGTCAGGCCCGATCGAATACGCACGCCAGGCCTGCTTGCCGGTCTTCATGTCGTACGCCGTCATCGAGCCACGAACCGCAAACTCGCCGCCGGAGATGCCGACGAACACCTTGTCCTTGATCACCATCGGAGCCGAGGTGCCGGTCTCGCCCCGCGATGGATCACCGTTCTTGGCTGACCAGACGACCTTGCCAGTCCTGGCGTCGAGAGCGACCAGCGTGGTATCCGCTTGATACAGGAAGATCTTGCCGTCGCCATAAGCCAAGCCACGATTGACCGTATCGCAGCACATGACGGGAATCACATTGGGATCCTGCTTGGGCTCGTGCTTCCAGAGGATCTTGCCGTCATTATTGAGATCAAGCGCAAAGACTGGATTCGGAAACGGACCGTGGACGTACATGACGTCGCCGATCACCAGTGGCCCGCCTTCGTGTCCGCGCAAGACGCCAGTCGAAAACGTCCACGCTACCTGCAGCTTCGCGGCATTTTCAGAAGTGATCTGCTTGAGCTGGGAAAAGCGATGATTTGCGTAGTTGCCTGTCGCCATCACCCATTCTTTGGGATTCTGCGACATCTTGTTGAGTTCGTCATTCGCTCTGGCCACACCGATGGCAAGGCCGGCCGCAGCGCCGACGCAGACCTTGAGCAGGAGATAGCGCATCAGAGTCCTCCCTGTTGCACTTGTTATACACGCGCCAGCTCCTGCAACGCGTTACCGCGACCGCAAGGACTGGTGCTTCGTCGCTAGGCTTTGATATCGGCATGTACTGCGGTTTTCGGCGTTTGGGCAGACGCATGTTTGTCGCGCGACAATTCGCTCGACCGGTGCGAGAACGGATGACGAAGCCGTCGGAAACACCACCGCTCGGAAATTACAACATGGCATGTATCTTCAAGTCGGAGCGGATCTTCAGTCCCGAAGGCGATAGGGTGCGGGCTTCGACGTGGACGAAGGCGCGCCGCCAAATCGGAAGGTTGAGCTTGATCGCCATTCGCGGCTGCTCCCGGCCGGCGCCACTCTCGGCCTTCTGAGGACGGCCCAATACACTCGCCAGGCTAGAGTCCCGCAGTCTGCGGTTTCAATAGCAAGGCAGTGCAGGCTCTCACCAGGCCGTAATCGATGTAGCTCTTGCCCGGACGCTTGATCAGATCGGCTGGAAACGAATCCTTCGCCAGGTAGCTGTCCCGGTGAGCAGCCAGCACCTTCAGCCGTTCCTTTGCATCGGGTAGCGCTCGAAACTCGGACGCACACCCGGGCGCAAGCGCGGCCACAACCGCCTGGTCACTCTCTTCCGCCGCGAGCTTATGTGCAGTCGAAGGACTCATGAACCCGAACACCTGTGAAAGCACGACCGCGCCGACCACCATACCCGCAGCGCCACTCCAAAGACTTGGCCTCACAATGTCCCAATTGATGCCTTCCATAAAATGTCCCACGACAAGTCCCTCCTATATCGGCAAACTCCGTTGGTCGAATTTTCAGGTCTGTTCTTGATCGTGCTCATCCCGCGTTTGACGCTTCCCCAATCTTGCCTCCAGATCACTGACAATTTCATGGACGAGCCGGGCCGCAAACGGGTCTGTCGTTTCCTTCTCCAGCGCTTGGAGTCGCGCCAATTGCGACAAGGTCACTTTGTCTGACTTGCGATTCATCACAGCGACCCTCCTTGATAAGGGAGTCAACCTTTGCGCTCGCTGGTCGGTTCCTTTGACCTTGGTCTATTGACCGTTCAGCATCGTACCATCTGCACTTCATGGAAGTAGCGAAAGTGAGTCGTCAGGATTTTCCTGACATAACGTGAGGAATTCGCTCGTCTGCAATCATCTGGTCCTTGAGACGCGGCTCCTGCACCAAGGGCGATATCGTACACCACGGTAAAGTTGCATGGATGCCTCAACGATCTCGATTACAAGGCAGTCCACTACCGCACTGCCCGACGCGCTGAGGCTGACTGATGCTCAACAGGGCCTCGCATAGACGCGCCGATCTTTCGGATACGAACGCCGCGAGGCTGGCCATGCTCGAAACAAGGGGAATCGAGATGGGCCATGCGCCGGCCGGAATGCAAACGATACCGTTGTTTTCTCCCCGAGTTGGACGCTGCTTTAATTGCGACTGATTCACAGTATCCGCTTCAAACCGGGCGGCTGCCACGTCCCTTTACCGATCGGCAGGATTGAGGGTAGTTCGGCTTTCGGCCAGTACAGTCGCATCGCTAGCAACAGCGGTCCGTTGGGGGCTGGCAGCCAGTTGGCCTTTCTGTCAGCGTCCGGCGGCTTATTCTGAATGTAAATTGTCAGCCCATGTTCATCTGTCGTCATCGTCGGAAGCATTGATGAATTGACGAGATACCGGTTGATTGGATTTCTGACCAGCAGCCTGGTTTTTCCGTCATAGATCGTCAGCGACCAAAATGCGTTCACCGGCGGCATTTGATCTGGCGCAAACGTCAGTGTGTATTTGTTTTCGCTGCCGTCTAACGTTTTGGCATCCTCGTCAACCTGGGCGAACAAAGAGACTGCTTCTACCGGCTCGGTGCCGAAAAAATCTGCTTTGGCTGCGGCAGCTCGCAACAACCAATTACCGTTGTAGAAGGCGCTATCGCCAAAATAAGCAGCAACACGCCACCCGTTCACGACGACGTCTGCATCGGCAATAGCTCGATCGATCTTGCGGGCACCTGCTCTGATCCCGAGGGTTATCTCCAGCTTCCGCTTCAGTGAGAGATCCCCGAAATCAAACGTCCTGCCAGGCCCGACGCCCAATTTCGCAAGGTTTGCGTGAGCCTCCAATTCAATGAATTGAGCTGGTGCAAACTGCAAAGCAAATGCCAGGTGCTGAAAGAAGTTCCTTCTCAGCAGCTTCTTCCTGATTTTCTGGAAATGGGCGATCTGGGCGGGCGGCGGTGGAGCCTGCTTGGAAAGCGGCTCCGCTCTGTATCCGGCTTGCACTTTCCTGACGTTTTCGACGTCGCCCGGGTCGAAGAGCTGCGTGCGATACAGTGCCATTGCAAACTGAGTGCTCGACCGAAATACCTTGCAGATACCGGACGGGATTTTACCGCTCCAGTCAGGCCCGACCACCATATAGTCGCCAGCGTCATTCCCTGTGCTGCGAGAGCCTATGTAACCGCAGTTGTAGAAATTGTGATCGCGCAGCATAATCGAATAATAGCGCTTCGGGTCAATCGCGGGAACAGAGAGGACAATCGGCTCCGCACGCAGATCCATCCAGACCAACGAGCAGAGCGTATCGTTGTTCGGCAGAACCACGGCCGCGTCCTTGTAGCTAAAGACGCGGCTTTCGGTCTTTATCTGGTTGAAGGGTGCTTTGAATTTGCCTGAGCGACGGTCGACGGCATGCTCGTACATCACGGCATAGCTCATTACGATAGGCAGACCGTAGATGAATCCGTCGCGGGCGATCGCCCTTGTCGCGATAAATCCATAGTGCTGCGTCTGCGCCAACGCCCGTGTAGATCCAACCGTCGGAAGGCTCGCCAATGCGGCAGCATGGAGAAGCTGGCGTCTGGTCAACATCGGAGAGCCTCCACAGGCTCGCGCCTCGTATTTCCAAGCTCCCCCTCCATCGCCTGTGTTCCCGGAATTCGCGCGTTCGTAGTCGCCCGTCAGCCTGCCACGGACGTAAGGGCCAACGAAACGCCCCACAGGATCAAGCCAACTCCCACAACACGGGCAAGTACGCGACCACCCGGAATCATCTTTTCGAACAACACAAGAATCGTCAGTAGAGCTATCCACAAAACGTTCATAACGCCGCCGACAAAGAGCAAGGCCATTAGTGCCCAGCAGCAGCCGACGCAGTAAAGACCGTGGCGAAAGCCGATTACCAGCGATCCAGATACGCTCGGTTGAAACCCACCATGTCGTTGAATGAAGATAAGAGGGGATTGGCAATAGGCCAGGCAGGCCTGTTTCAATGGTGTCCATTGAAACAGGCCTGCAGCAATCAGCACTAGGCTCCCAAGCTCCCTGCTGGCCGTTGCCATCATAGGCGTCAGGATTGCGGCACGCTCCAATAGCCATTGGCTCAGGGTTGCGATCAGCGAGAAGAACGTCCACGCGAGAAGGTAACCGCCACCAAAAGCTCCCGTGGCAGCGAATGGCGTGCCTTGCGCGCGGGCCTCGCGACCAACCCGGGCGTAGAGAAGAACTGTCGGCGAGACCGACGGGGTCATCATCCCGACCATCATGACGGCCCACATAACGAATACGTAAAGGAAATCGATCGCGGTCCACGATTTGAAGCCAGGTGCCAACATCGACACCACGCTTCCGTCAGGAACGCGCGACATCGCCACCGCCGGCATGCTCATATGACGGGCCAGCCAAAGTGTATACGCCCATGCCAGCCCCGTCAGTGTCGCCAATGCGACGATCACAATCGTCCGGTCGCGCCTGAGTACGGTATCCAACACAGCCGGCTCCAAAGCAGCTATGCCGCGGCGGTCATTCCATCACGGACAATGCCGTGGTCCGAGAGATGAATGTTTGCGAACTGACCGTAGGAGTCGTGGAGTTCCATTTTGATCGGACCTCCTGAAACCGCACTCCAGCCGCGACCGCTCTCGGAGATTGAATACTCGAATCCGTCAGGAATATCGATGCGGACTCGATGCTCTTTTCCAGTAACAGGATTCAGTATCGGTTCACCGCGGCCTTCGGTGAAGCCTGGTACAATAACGCGTGCCCGACGGGCACGAACATCGACTTCGAAGTCGATAGCGGCGAACGCTGGGTCATGGACCTTTTGCAGCGTGGTGGAAAACACTTGGAAGACGGTCGCACCGGGCTCAGTGTCCTGACCGCTGACGATACGCAACAACGATTCACGTTGTCGCTCATTCGCACGACCGTCCACAATGAGAAAAGCTTCACCCTTTCCTTCGTGGATCGGGCCCGGCCAGCGAAAGATGCCGATGAATCGGAGGCCATCCAGCCGGACCTCGCCGTGAAATCCTTCGTCGATCTGGAAGGCGCCTACGGCTTGACAGTATCCCGATGTTGGCGAGGCATTGAATTGGCAAGGGCACCCATAGGCGCAATTGCAATTTACGAACTCTCGTCCTTTTAGTTCCCAGGTGACGGCTGCCATTTTGATACCTCCGTCGATCTTTCCTCCCACTCCAGCGAGGTCGTCGTTCGTTCCCTTAACTGGCAAGGAAGACAACCGTCGCGTCGGCTATCAAGGACAACGCCCAGCATCTTCGATAGCGGCATGCTCGTCGCATATCATAGCAAAATATTGAAAGCCCCGCCGCGCGTGAAAGAAATATGCGTACGCTAGCGTCCCAAGTTTACTCATAGTGCCATGTGAAAGGATGCCATGTGAAAGGTCATAGGAACGAGTCACCTTCGTAAAGAATCCCCGCTACGAGACACATGGTCGCGAATTTACGTCCGCTCCCGGAACGTCCACGAATTTCCACGAATTGCGGATGACACTTGGGGGCGCTTTCATCGCGGGTGGCATGACCACTCAAGCATCACGGCTGCCGCTGTCCCCGGGTCTTGACGTCACCCAACGTGCGATGGAAGGGTCGTGGCTGTCCGCAAACAGGCGGTCCGTATGGGGAGCTTCCGCGAAACGTGCGGCCAGCCTCTCACCATGCTTGTCCGCGTTTCCCGGCGCGGAGTGGTTCATGCCACCTTCTGTGGCACATCCGGTGTTGGCGGAGCAACCCTGTCGCCGGCGCCCGCGCGCGCCGGCAGCACCAGCGTGGCGACAAGACCGGGATGGGCGTCGCCCAGCCGCAATTCTCCGCCATGCAGCGTGGCAACAGCCGAGGCGAGGCTTAGTCCGAGGCCTGAGCCCGGCAGCGTGCGGCTCGTCTCCAGCCGGACGAAGCGCTCGACGGCATGCTTGCGGTCGCTTTCGGGGATGCCGGGGCCGCGATCGGTGACGCTGAGCAGCACCTGGTCGCCTTCGCGCCGGGCCTCGATCGTGATCTGCCGGCTATCCATGCTGACCACGGTTTCCGCGGGCTGCGAAGCGGGCTTGCCGTACTTGATCGCATTCTCGACCAGATTGGCGAGCGCTTGGCTGATCAACTCGCGGTTGGCATGAACCGGCGCCGGATCGGCCTTCACCTTCAAGGTCATGCCGTCGTCCTCGGCAAGCGGCTCGTAGAGCTCGTGGATGCCGCCTGCGACCTCGGCGGCGTCGAAATCATCCATGTTGCCGCGCGCCTGCCCGGACTCGGCGCGCGCGATCATCAGAAGCGCGTTGAAGGTGCGAATCAGCCCGTCGGATTCCTCGATGGTCCGCTCCAGTGCGACGCGGTAGTCGGCCTCGCTGCCTGATCTCGCCAGCGCCTCCTCGGCGCGGTTGCGCAAGCGCGTCAGCGGCGTCTTGAGATCGTGGGCGATGTTGTCGGAGACTTCCTTCAGCCCCGCCATCAAGGCCTCGATCCGCTCCAGCATGGCGTTGAGGTTCTCGGCGAGGCGATCGAGTTCGTCGCCGCTGCGCCCCACGGGCAGGCGCCCGCTGAGATCGCCGGTCATGATGCGCTGGGCGGTGCCGGTCATCGCGTCGATGCGCCTGAGCACCCTGCGCGCCACGAAGATGCCGCCGCCGAGGCCGAGCACCACGACAATCAGGACCGACCATTGCGCCGCCTTGGCGACGATGCCGAACAGGCGCCGCCGCTCGGCGAGGTCGCGGCCGATCAGAAGCCGGAAGCCGTTTTCGAGCTCGGTGACGCGCACCAGTGCACGATGATCGCGGTCATCGGCGTCCTCGATCCGCCGGTAGGCGGTCTCGGTCCAACCGCGCGTCGCCATCACACCTGGCGCGAGCGAGCCGACATTGCCGGCGATCGCCTGCCCCGTCGGCGTGGTCACGAGGTAGAGGTTGGCGCCCGGACGCAGCGCGCGATACTCGATCGTGCGCACGAGGTTGTACATGCCGCGGCGGTCGTAGATCTCGCTGATCTCCGAGGTCTCGGCATTCACCGTCTGCGTGATTTCCTCGGTGATCAGCCGCCGCGTGTTCCAGGCGAAATAGCCGAGCAGCGAAGCCGCGAACATCGCGAACAGCAGCAGATAGACCAGCGTCAGCCGGAACGCCGTGGTGCGGACGAGTTTACCGAATGCCGTCACGGATCATGTACCCGGCGCCGCGGATCGTGTGCAGCAGCGGGCGCTCGAAACCCTTGTCGATCTTGGAGCGGAGCCGCGAAATGTGCACGTCGATCACGTTGGTCTGCGGATCGAAATGATAGTCCCAGACGTTCTCGAGCAGCATGGTGCGCGTCACCACTTGGCCGGCGTGCTTCATCAGATATTCGAGCAGGCGGAATTCACGCGGCTGGAGCGTCAGCTCGTCCTTGCCGCGGGCGACGCGATGCGACAGCCGGTCGAGCTCGAGATCGCCGACGCGGTAGAGCGTGTCCTCGGCCGGGCCGCCGCGGCGGCGCGACAGCACCTCGACACGGGCCAGGAGCTCGGCGAAAGAATAGGGCTTCGGCAGATAATCGTCGCCGCCGGCACGCAGGCCCTTGATGCGGTCGTCGACCTGCCCGAGCGCGGAGAGAATCAGCACCGGCGCGGTGTTGCCCTTGTCGCGCAACGCGCCGATCAGCGACAGGCCATCGCGCTTGGGCAGCATGCGATCGACCACCAGCACGTCGTAGTCGCCGTTCTCGGCCATGGCGAGGCCTTCCTCGCCGTCAGCGGCGTGGTCGGCAATGTGTCCGACTTCGCGAAACGCCTTGGCGAGGTAGTCGGCGGATTCGCGGTCGTCTTCGATGATGAGGAGGCGCATCGTGCGTTCGGCGGCGGTCAAGGAGGTCAACCTTCTCTAAACATGGCGCGAGCGGCAACGGCATGCAAGCCGAGCGGGAGAATGTCGAAGCAGGAAAAAGGCGGGCGGTGAGGCTGGGGGGACCTCACCGCCCTAGGCCTTCCGACGGAGGGGGGCGTAATTCCACCGGAAGGTAGACGGGGGAAGCCAGCGTTGCGCGGCTTCCCCGAAGGGCACCGGCGGCGGGGGCGACTGATGCCGGCGGTACCCTTCATCTCGTAGGCCTCCTTAAGCCCTCAGCCCTTGGCGAGGGGCACCGCGACGAAGCGCGACTGGCCGCCGCTCTTCACGCGCATCAGGACGCTGTTCTTGCTGTCGGTCCGCGCTGCATTGATGGCCTCGCGGACGTCGCCGGCGGTGCTCACGCTCTTGCCGCCGACTTCGAGGATCACGTCGCCTTCCTTGAAGCCGCGTTCGGCCGCCGCGCTCTTCGGATCGACCTCGGTGACGACGACGCCTTCCTTGCCGGCGCCGGCCACGGAATTTGCGGGCGCAACGGTCATGCCGAGCTTGGGCACGTCGGTGCCGCGATTGGCACGCTTGCCGCCGTCATTGTCGGTGTCGGCCTTGGCCTCGACCGTGTTCGGCAACTGGCCGAGGGTGAGGTTCACGACCTTGTCCTGGCCCTTGTGCAGCACGTTGAGCTTCACCGTCGCGCCTGGCGCCATGCCGCCGATGGTGCGGGCGAGCTCGCGGGCGTCCTTGACGGATTCGCCGTTGACCGCCGTGATCACATCGCCGGACTCGATGCCCGCCTTGGCGGCCGGACCGTTGCTCTGCGGCTCAGCCACCAGCGCACCTTCGGCCTTCTTCATGCCGAGGCTGTCGGCGATGTCGGAGGTCACCGGCTGAATCTGCACGCCGATCCAGCCGCGGCTGACCGAGCCCTTGTCCTTGAGCTGGGCAACCACGCTCTTGACGGTGTTGGCAGGAATCGAGAACGCGATGCCGACGCTGCCACCCGAGGGCGAGTAGATCGCGGTGTTGACGCCCATCACCTCGCCGTTGGTATCGAAGGCGGGACCGCCGGAATTGCCCTTGTTCACGGGCGCGTCGATCTGGATGAAGTCGTCATACGGCCCGTTGCCGATGTCGCGGCCGCTGGCCGAGACGATG
>NZ_AJQE01000019.1 GCF_000261685.1 Bradyrhizobium genomosp. I (2014)
GAGGCCGAAGGGATTGCCGACCGCAAGCACCCAGTCTCCGATCCGCGGCTTGCTATCGGCAAGCTTCGCGAACGGGAAGTTCGAGCCGCCCTCGACCTTGATCAAGGCGAGGTCGGTGCGCTGGTCGGTACCGATCACCTTGGCGGTGTAGGTCTTGCCGTCATCGGTGGTGACCTCGACCTTGTCGGCGCCGTCGACCACGTGGTTGTTGGTCACGGCATAGCCGTCGGCCGAAATGAAGAAGCCGGAGCCCTGGCCCTGCACGACGCGGCCGCGGCCTCCCTTCAGGCCCGGGAAACCATCGGGACCGCCGAAGCGGCGGAAGAAGCGCTCCATCGGCGAACCCGGCTGGAACGGCGAGGAGGAATCATCGCCGTCATCGTTGCTTGCGATCTTCTCCTTGATGTTGACCTTCACCGAGATCACCGAGGGCTTCACGCGCTCGACGATGTCGGCGAAACCGACCGGACGTTCGACCTTGCGAACCTCGTTGTTGACCTGCGCATGCGCCGGGCTGGAGAACAGATCGGCCGGCGAGCTCGATGGGCTGAAGCCATAGACAGCCGCGCCGAGGCCGGCGACGACCGAAGCCATCAGCGCGAGCTTGCGCGCAGAGAATACCGACCGGCGCGGCTGCCGGTACGACGGAAGGTTCGAGAGGTCGGGACGTTCGGTCATGCGGAAATCTCCAGGGCCCTGAATTCCTTTGGTGCCGGATGCCAGCACCTTACGGACCTGAAGATGGGGGCTCCCGCCTTACCGCGCGCTGGCGGCGGGGTTAAACTTTTGTAATGAAGAGACGAGGCGGATGCGGCAGTTTAGCGCAGGCCGAAAATCGTGATCTTACAGGAACTTAGTCGGGTTCGCGGAACCGCGCATGGGCGCGATTTTGGCGGCCTCAGCTCGCCCTGACGCTGACGATGAACTCATCGACTTCGCGCTTCAAGGTCTCGGCCTGCTGCGACAGGTCGACCGCCGAGTCCCGCGCCTCGGCGGCCATGCGGCCTGTCTCCGCGGAGGTCGAGGTGATCTGGACGATATGGTTGGAGACGTCGAGGGTTCCGCGCGCGGCGTCCTGGGCGCTGCGCGTGATCTCCTGCGTGGCGTTGCGCTGCTGGGCGGTGTCGATCTCGATGCCGGACATGATGGACGAAATCTCCGACAGCGTCCTGGAAATACCGTCGATCGCGCCGCGGGTCTCCGCGGTGATGCCCTGGATGCTGGCGACATGGGAAGTGATCTCCTCCGTCGCCTTGCTGGTCTGATGCGCCAGATTCTTCACTTCGGAAGCGACCACCGCAAACCCCTTGCCCGCCTCCCCTGCCCGTGCCGCCTCGATGGTGGCATTGAGCGCCAGGAGATTGGTCTGCGATGCGATTGCCTGCACGAGCTGGACGACCTCGCCGATCTTGTCGGCGGCATCGGACAGCGTGTGGATGGTATCGCGGCTCTTCTCCGCCTGGGACGCCGCGCCCTCGGCGCGCTGGGTCGCGTCCGTGACGCGGCGGCTGATCGTGCCGATCGAATTCGTCATCTCCTCGGCAGAGCCCGCGACCGTCTGCACGCTGCCACTGGCCTGGCTCGCGGCGCTCGCGACCGCATTGGCCTTGGTGCTGGTGTCGTTGGCCGTCCGCGACAACGTCTCGGCATTGGTCTTCAGATGCACGGCCGATGACGCCACGCTGTCGACCACGCTGGCGACGAGATCGTTGAAGCGCCTGATCCGATCGTCCAGGAATTTCGACCGCGCGGCCTGATGCTGCGCTTCATGTAGCTGCTGCTCGGAGAGGCGGCGCCGCTCGAGGCCGTTGGTCTTGAACACCTCCAGCGCACTGGCGAGCAGGCCGATCTCGTTGGTGCGGCCGAGCCCCGGAACCGATGTCTCGAACTTCTGGTCGGCGACCTCGCGCATGGCATGGACGATCGCCGCCAGGGGACCGAGAATGCCGTTGCGCACCGCGAACCAGGTGGTGAGGCAGATCGCGGCGGCGACGACCGCAATCACGCCGCAGGCGACCAGGAAGTAGGAGAACGCGGTCTGCGCCTGCTGATAGATCTGCATGGCATGCTCGCGCACCGGGCCGCTCAGCGTGGCGAAGTCCGAGGAGAGGCTGGTGATCTCGTTGTTGAGATAGAGCACGGCAATGAAGCCGGTGCCGCCGCCGATGCCCAGCAGGAACAATAACGCAGCGACGACGGCGCCGACCAGGAAGCGGATCGTCAGATTGCTGTTCGCGAACATCGGAGGACTCAGAGTCTGGAATCGAATCTCGGGACAAGGTTCCAGACAAAGGTCAACATAGCATGAACCACGCGGCCGCGGCCGGCGGCCTACGTAGCTTTACGTAACTCGGAAGATTTGGTGTCGTCCGACATCAAGGCTGCGAGTCGCGCCTCTTCATCGGGCGTGAGCGGCGACGTCGGTACGTCGACACCACTCCGCGAGCGACGGCGGATTTGCAGCCACAGCGCCAGGCCGCCCCCGATCAGCAGCAGCGGCCCGAGCAGCCACAGCAGAAGGGTCTGGCGCTCGAAGCGCGGTTTCAGCAGCACGAACTCGCCGTAGCGCGCCACCAGGAAGTCGAGCACCTGTGCATTGCTGTCGCCGGCCGCAATGCGCTCGCGCACCAGGAGCCGCAGGTCGCGTGCCAAGGGCGCGTCGGAATCGTCGATCGACTGGTTCTGGCAGACCATGCAGCGCAGCTCGCGCGACAGCTCGCGCGCGCGCGCTTCCTTGGCGGGGTCCGACATGATCTCGTCGGGCAGGACAGCGTGGGCCGCAGGCAAGGCCAGCAGCATCAACGCGATGAACGCGACCATCATCCGGCGCATCGGATCACTCCGCGGGCTGGAGGCGCTGCTTGGCCCGCGCCGGCTTCGGCGCGCCGACGCGCAGGCGGCGGTCGGAGAGCGAGAGCACGCCGCCAAACGCCATCAGCACCGGCCCCCACCAGATCAGCAGCACCATCGGCTTGTAGTAGATGCGCACGGCGATCGCGCCTTCGGCGGTGGCATCGCCGAGCGAGACGTAGAGCTGGCTCGCGCCGCGGGTCAGCAGCGCTGCCTCGGTCGTCGACGAGCCGCGCGTGGTGAAGCTGCGCTTCGATGGCGCCATGACCGTGAGCGCCTCGCCATCGCGGCTGATCTTGAACTCGGCGATCATCTCGCGGTAGTTCGGGCCCTGCCGTTGAAGCAGCCCGTCGAGCTTCAGGTCATAGCCGGCGACATGGGCAATGTCGTTCGGCTTCATCGTCGCGATGTATTCGCTGTTCCAGGTGGTCTCGCAGACGATCCCGATCAGCGCAACGCCGAGACCGGCATGCGCAAACGCCGTACCCCAGGCCGATCGCGGCAGGCCGCGCGCCCGGTGCAGCACCGTTGCGAACGGCAGGCGAACCAGGCCTGTCCGCTCGACGATGTCCGTGACGGCGCCGGCGATGACGAAGACGCCGAGCCCGATCGCGAGCGGCGCCAGCGCACTGCCGCCCCGCACCCAGGCCCAGGTGATGGCGATCACGACCAGCCCGGCAACGCCGGCTGCGAGCAGGCGCTGCGTCACGCCGAGCAGGTCCCCGCGCTTCCACGCCAGCATCGGCCCGAACGGCACGGCCAGCAGCAGCATGGCAAACAGCGGCGCGAATGTGAGATTGTAGAAGGGCGCGCCGACCGACATCTTGAAGTCGGCGAGCATCTCCATCGCCAGCGGATAGAGCGTGCCGAACAGCACCACCGCGCAGGCCACGGTGAGCAGCAGATTGTTCAGCACCAGCGCACCCTCGCGCGAGATCGGCGCGAACAGGCCGCCCTGCTTCAACGAGGTGGCGCGGCCCGCGAACAGCGCAAGGCTGCCGCCGATGAACAGGCAGAGGATCAGCAGGATGAACACGCCGCGGGTGGGATCGGTGGCGAAGGCGTGCACTGAGGTGATGACGCCCGAGCGCACCAGGAAAGTGCCGAGCAGCGACAGCGAGAAGGTCAGGATCGACAGCAGGATGGTCCAGACCTTCAGCGCATTGCGCTTCTCCATCACCAGCGCCGAATGCAGCAGCGCGGTGCCGGCCAGCCACGGCATCAGCGAGGCGTTCTCGACCGGATCCCAGAACCACCAGCCGCCCCAGCCGAGCTCGTAATAGGCCCAGTACGAGCCCATGGCGATGCCGAGCGTCAGGAAGATCCAGGCGACCAGCGTCCACGGCCGCACCCAGCGCGCCCAGGCCGCATCGATCCGTCCCTCCATCAACGCCGCGATGGCAAAGGAGAATGAGATCGAGAAGCCGACATAGCCGAGATAGAGCATCGGCGGATGCACGGCGAGGCCGATGTCCTGGAGCACCGGATTGAGATCGCGTCCCTCGATCGGCGGGTTCGCGATGCGCAGGAACGGATTCGACGTCACCAGGATGAAGAGATAGAAGGCGCTGGCGATCCAGGCCTGCACGGCCAGCACATGCGCGCGCAGCGACAGCGGCAGATTGTTGCCGAAGCTCGCGACCAATCCGCCGAACAGCGCGAGGATCGACACCCACAGCAGCATCGAGCCTTCATGATTTCCCCAGACGCCGGTGATCTTGTAGAGCAGCGGCTTCATCGAGTGGGAGTTCTCGTACACGTTGGCGACGGAGAAATCCGAGTTCACGTGCAGCATCACCAGCGCGACGAACGAGGCGCCGACGAAAAGCAGCTGCGCCAGCGCGGTGGAGCGCGCCACGTTCATCAGGGCGACATCGCCCAGGCGGGCGCCGATCAATGGTACGGTGGACTGGATCAGTGCCAGTCCGAGCGCCAGCACCAGCGCGTAATGTCCGGATTCCGCGATCACCGCATCGCTCCCTGCGGATTGCCCTGCGCGGTCGTGGCCGCAGGCTTGCCGCTGTCAGAAGGCTTGCCGCCGTAATCGTCCTTCCAGTGCCCCTGCTTCTTCAGGGCATCGGCGACGTCCTTGGGCATGTAGGTCTCGTCATGCTTGGCAAGGACAGTGTCGGCCTTGAACACGCCGTTGGCGTCGAGCGCGCCTTCGGCGACCACGCCCTGCCCTTCGCGGAACAGGTCGGGCAGGATGCCCTTGTAGGCAACCGGCAGCTTGGCGTTGCCGTCGGCAACCTCGAAGGTTACCGCGAGATTGTCGCCGCGCTGCAGCGAGCCGGGCTGCACCAACCCACCGAGGCGAAACCGCCTGCCCGGCTCGACATGCTTCTCGGCGACCATGGTCGGCGTCGAAAAGAACACGATGGAGTCGCGAAGTGCGTTGAGCACCAGCGCGGCCGCGAGCGCGAGCACGGCGAGCGAGCCGCCTATGATGGTCATACGTCGCTGCTTGCGCGTCATGGCGTATTCGTTCTCCGCTCGTCTCGTCCCGAAATCGTCATCCGTCGACCCCGAGAGTCCTCAGGCCTTCGTTGAGCTGGCGCAGCCGCTCGGCGTCGCCGGCAACCGCCTGCCGGGCATCGGCCGAGGCTCCCATGGCCTTGTCTCGCTCGCCCATCACGAGATAGGCGCGCACCAGACGCAGCCAACCCTCGACATCGTCGCCGTTCTGCTTCAGCCGCGTGGCCAGACGATCGACCATGCCGCGCACCATCGCGTTGCGATCGCCTTCGGCGATATCCTTGGAAGCAGCTATCGTCTCATCGGACAGCGCGGGCATCGTGCCGCCGCCGACCCGCGCCAGCGAGGACTGCACCAGGGCGCGCCACGGTGCATCTGCAGGCGCCTTCGCCAGCAGCGCGCGCCACATCGTAGCTGCGTCGCCCTTGCGGCCATCCTGCTCGGCCGCAAGTCCCAGGAAGTAGTTCGCCTTGGGATCGTCGGCGTTCAAGGCGTGCGCACGCTCGAATTCAGTCTTGGCCTCGGCGGTCACCACACCGCCGGCAGCAGCCGAGATCGCTTCGCCGAGATCGGACCGGCGCTCCGCGCTCTCGCCATTGTAGGTGAGCGAGTTGCGATAGGCGCGCACCGCGTCGTCGAAACGGCCAAGCCGCTCCAGAACCGGCGCGAGCACGTTCCAGCCGCGCCCGTCGGTCGGATTCTTTTCCAGATGTTGCTCGACCTGAACGACGAGGTTCTCGAGTGACTGCGCCATGCCGGACCCGCGCTGCCGCTGCGCCAGGGGAAAGTCCTGAAGCTTGGGTGAGCCGAGTGGCATGTAGACGGCGACTGCAACGAGCGGCAGGCCGGCGAGCGCCAGCGCGGCCGCCACACGGCGCCATTTGAGGTTCGACTTCGGAGCCATTGCGGGCTCGCTGGCGGCCGCCGCGAGCAGCCTGCGGCTGATCTCGACACGCGCAGCCTCGGCCTCCGGCGCAGGGATCAGCCCTGCGGCGAGATCACGCTCGATCTCGGCCAGCTGGTCCTTGTAGACCGCGACCTCGCTGCCCTGATCTTGCGCGCCGCTACCCCGGCCAAGCGGCCAGAGCACGGCGAAAATCGCCGCGACCGTCATCAGCGCGAACACGAACCATAACGTCATCTGGCAAGCTTCCGGCAGCGCACGAACCGCGCCTATAGGTGCCTTTACACCACGGCTGGACGATGCGGCAATTGACAATTGTCAATTCGCGCGACCGCATTCGGTCCCGAAAATGTGAAAATCCAACGGCTTAGCCGATCTCGAAGTCCGCACTTCGCGCTGCGTCCTCGCCGTGCCCGTTGAAGGCCCTCAGGAAGTATGTTCCCGGCTTGATTGCGTCCGGCAATCTGATGCGCAACGCTCCGACCGGAACCCGAGATGCAACCCTCGTGATTGTCTCAGGCAGCTGCCGATCGCTTGCCTTCTCGACCAGCACCACCTTGGCCCCAACCATCAGCCTCTGATACTTGGCAACGATGACGCGGTTCTCAATTTCGATGGAGCTGATAACGGGTTTCATGCGCCTACAGATAGAAATTCCCCGGACTTGCTCGGGGACCGTACGGCGCGCCATCGATATCGTCAACCAGAAATTGTGACCAGGAAATTTGCGCCCATTCAACCCGCGCGCGACGATTTGCGCTCGCCTGTGAGCGCGTTCTCGGCGGCCCGACTCATCAACGAGGCGTAATCGTCGCCGAACAGCACCTGGCAGAAGCGGATCGCGGCCTGCACCTGCTGCTGCCGATAGGCGCGGACCTTGTGATCGGCGGCGCGCAGTGACTGCACCAGCTGCTCGGTCGAGCGTTCCACATATTGCTGGAGATCGGAATAGGTGCGCAGCGTCACCTCGTTGATCGCAAGCTCGCTCGCATAATTGCGGCAAGTCGCGACGAAGTCGATCAGCGCCACGGTTTCCTCGACCTCGGTGCCGTCGACCCGCGCGCCCGGCGGAATGTCCTTCTCGGGGCGCTGGCGCAGGATGCGGCGAACGCGGCCGGGAACGCTGTCGATCTCGGACTGCAGCGCATTGGAGATGTCGGCGCGGATCGACGTCAACTGCTTGCCCCAGGCGGAATCGTTGCGCAAGTCGAGCTCGGTGCGCAGGCCGCGCACGCCGTCGTGCAGCGTCTTGAGATTGCCGGCGACGTTGTCGAAATGGCCGCGCTTGATGTCCATGCGAAGGATCGCGGCCACGCAGGACAGATCATGCAGCGCGATCGTGACGGCAACGCCATAAGGCGTTGCCGCGACGCGGATCTCGTCGTCGGACGCGGCAATCTTGATGGCGAGGCGGATGATCTGCCAGGGGGCGGTCATCCGCTCCACCACCATCGAGAGCGCGAAGGGCAGCATCTGCGGCGTCTGAAGCGCGGGAATGTTGAGCGCCGACGTCACCGAGGCGATCTGGGGATCGCCGAAGGCGCGCAGGAAGCGCGGCAGCTTCTCGTTCACGGCGGCGATCGCCTCGCGGACCTGGAGTACCGCACCTATCGAATAGAGATCCTCGATCACGTTCGGCGGGCCGACACGGGCCAGCGCGCGCGATTTGTCGCCTCCGCCCGGCCCCGTCAGCTCGAAGATGGCATCCGCGGCCACCGTCTGGAGCCTCGAGGCCTGGGCTTCGACCTGCCCTGCATTGTCGGCCGGCATGCGCGACAGCACCGCCTCGAATTCGCTCACCTTGTCCGGTGCGCCGTCACGGCCGAGCCACTGCCAGATCGGCTGTAGCGAGGAGCGGCGAATCTGGCCGACCCGAACCGGGGCGCCCGCCTCGACCAGAAACGGTTCCAATACCTGGAACAGCAGCCGCGACAGATCGTCCGTGCGCGGCGGCGGAGCCTCATCGGCTTCGGTCTTGCGGACGATCTTGCGCAGCTGCTCGAGCACCAGGGTTGCCACAGCCGTGTCCTGGCCGCGCTCCAGTGCGCGCTCGAACTCCCGCATCAGCAGGGCCTGCGCCTGCGGCGGGAGCTGCGCGAGATATTCCCTCAGCCGCTCGATCGATGTCTGGCTCATGCGCCCGGGTTATGCACGGTAAAATGGCGGACATGGGATGCGTCCGGGCGCGATCATAGGACGCCCCCACTTAAGAAGCCGTTTAGGAAGTGGGTCCGAATGCCCCCGGTTTCCTTCCGGACGGGGATCGGCGAGGACGAAAAACCATCTCGAAACAAGGGACTACAGTCCCGGAAGGACCAATTCGGCCCGCAGGCCGCCGGTCGGCGCAGCTCCGAGCGAAAGGCTGCCGCCATAGAGCGCGGCGAGATCGACCACGATGGACAGGCCCAGTCCCGACCCGGGCTTGGACTCATCCAGCCGCTGGCCGCGCCTGGAGACCTGCGCGCGCTCGGCCTCCGACAGGCCGCGACCGTCGTCATCGACGACGATCCGCAGGCGCGGACCCGCGCCCGCCTGGTGCGGCGCCTCGACCAGAACCTCGATCAAGACGCGCGAAGCGGCCCATTTGCAGGCATTGTCGACGAGATTGCCGACCATCTCCTCCAGATCCTGCCGCTCGCCGCGAAATTTTGCCGACGCGTCGGTCTTGGCTTCGACGACGATGCCACGGTCGCGATGGATCTTCTCCATGGTCCGCCGCAGCGCCTCGATGGCAGGCGCCACTTCCGTCACGGTCGCGACCACCGAGACTCGCGCTGCGATGCGCGCACGTTCCAGATGATGGGCGACCTGGTCGCGCATCAGGTCCGCCTGCTCCATCACCTTGGCCGCAAATGGATCGGCCAGGTGGGCGCCGGCCTCGTTGACGATGACCGAGAGCGGCGTCTTGATCGCATGGGCGAGATTGCCGACATGGGTGCGCGCGCGCTCGACGATCTCGCGATTGGCATCGATCAACGCGTTGGTCTCGCGCGCCAGCGGCGCGATCTCGACCGGGAATTCACCCTCGAGCCGTTCCGCCCGCCCGGAGCGGATGTCGGCGATCGACTCCGAGATGCGCTTGAGCGGTGCGAGGCCGAACCGGACCTGGAACACGGTCGTCAGCAGCAGCACGATGCCGAGCGCGGTGAAGGTGCCGCCGAGATAGTAGTCGAAGCTTCGCGTCTCGTCGAAGATCTCGGTGTCGTCGCCGGCGACGCTGACGAGAAATTTGCCGTCGGCGCCGAGATCGACCGGCCGTTCCACCATGCGCAGATTTTGCCCTTCCGGGCCGTCGACATAGGCGAGCCTGATGCCGGCGGCGGTGAGCTCGGCGCCCTGCTCTTCCAGCTTCGGCAGCTTCTTGTCCCAGAGCGAGCGCGAGGACCGCACCTCCGGCTTTTCGGTGTCGGTGCGCGTGATCTGCCAGTACCAGCCGGACAGCGGCAGCTCGAACAGGGGCTCGCCGAGCGACTGGAACTGGCGATCCGGCGGCTCGTCGGGGGTCGCGACCTCGGCGATGAGGGTGCGCAGATAAAGATTGAGCCGACGGTCGAAGGCGCGCTCGGTGGCGTTCTTGTAGACCGACGACAGCACCACGCCCGTGATGGCCAGGATCACCACGAGCCAGGCGGTCGCCGACAAGAACAGTCGGTTCGCAAGCGAGCTAGCGGCCATCGGAACGGTCCAGACGGAGGCTGGAAGTCAGGTCGTCGGAAGTCATGTCGTCTGAAGTCATGGGCCGACCAAGGCCCGTGTCGGGGCGGCCGTCAAGCCCGGACCGCTCGAAGTCCAGGCCTCAAGCGCCCGGCGCAGGCGGCGGGGTCAGCAGATAGCCGAGGCCGCGGACGGTCTGGATGATGTCGACATCGAGCTTCTTGCGGATGCGGCCGACGAATACCTCGATCGTATTGGAGTCGCGGTCGAAATCCTGGTCGTAGAGATGCTCGACCAGCTCCGTGCGCGAGACCACCCGCCCGGAATGGTGCATCAGGTAGGCCAGAAGCCGATATTCGTGCGAGGTCATCTTGACGGGATTGCCCGACACGCTGACCCGGCCGGTCCTGGTGTCGAGCGTGACGGGACCGCAGCTGAGTTCGCTCTGGGCATGGCCGGTCGAGCGGCGCAGCAGGGCGCGGATGCGCGCCAGCACTTCCTCCAGGTGGAACGGCTTTGCGACATAGTCGTCGGCGCCGGCATCGAAGCCCTGCACCTTGTCGCTCCAGCGGTCGCGTGCGGTGAGGATCAGGACCGGCATGGTGCGGCCGTTGCGGCGCCAGGCCTCCAGCACCGAGATGCCGTCCTTCTTCGGCAGGCCGATGTCGAGCACCACGGCATCATACGGCTCGGTGTCGCCGAGATAGTGCCCCTCCTCCCCGTCGAAGGCCCGATCGACCACATAGCCGGCGTCGGTCAGCGCCTTGGTGAGCTGGCGATTGAGATCGGGGTCGTCCTCAACAACGAGCAGGCGCACGCTTCTCTCCAAGGATAGGCTACAAGAACAGGCTGCATGAACACCGCCAGAGATGAGCAATTCTGGCGTGAACTGAATATGAACGCGGGGAACCGGCCTACGTTACTTTTTGGTCATATAGGACCCGTCGCAAGCGAATGCGACAGCGCCCGCCATGCCGCGGGACGAGCCGGCGGCATGGCGGGCGCAATGTGCCGCGTCGCGCGGCAAGCCGGGAGGTCCGGCCGTCCGGGACCCGGTCGTCAGGTCCGGAAGAACACGAACCAGACGACGGCGAGGATCAGGATTGCAAGCCCGGTCGAGATGGCGAGCAGTGCCGCCACCGAAGGCCCGAGTTCGCCCTGGCGCGCCTCGGTCGGAGTTTCCACGATCCGGTTCTGCTCTCGCGTGGTTGCCATGGTGACCTCAATCTTGTGGCTGGCGCGTCCGATCGCCGCGACGTCCTCGCGGCTACGAAGTGCCGGGGCAACGCGTGATCTCGGGCGATGTTCCGGACCATGGGCGGCCCGGCAACAGGGCGCAGGCGGCAGTTAACGCCGTTGCAAGATTCCGCGCCGGCGGTTGCTATGATTCGCACCGGTACGATGTTATCTTTGCCGCTTGTCCTCTGTTGCGTCTGGAGTAGCCCATGGCCCCCCGCGCCAATTGGAAGGGTTTTCTGCGTCTGTCGCTCGTGACCTGCCCGGTCGCGCTCTATCCGGCCACTTCGGATACCGAGAAGGTCTCGTTCAACCAGATCAACCGCAAGACCGGCCACCGGATCAAGTATCTCAAGGTCGACGCCGAGACCGGCGACGAGGTGACCTCCGAGGACATCGTCAAGGGCTACAAGGTCGACACCGACACCTATATCGAGGTCACCAAGGACGAGCTGGACGACATCGCGCTCGACTCCACCCACACGATCGAGATCGACGAGTTCGTGCCCAAGGCCGACATCGACAACCGCTACCTGATCCGTCCCTATTATCTCGTGCCGGACGGCAAGGTCGGCCACGACGCCTATGCGGTGATCCGCGAGACCATCCGCAGCATGGACAAGGTCGCGATCGGCCGCGTCGTGCTGACCAACCGCGAGCACATCATCGCGCTGGAGCCGCTGGAGAGTGGGCTGATGGGCACGCTGCTGCGCTACCCCTACGAGGTCCGCAGCGAAAAGGAATATTTCGACGACATCCAGGACGTGAAGCTCACCAAGGACATGCTCGACCTCGCAAAACACATCGTCGAGAAGAAGTCCGGCGCCTTCGAGCCCGAGCTGTTCGAGGACCATTACGAGACCGCCCTGATCGATCTCATCAACAAGAAGCGCAGCGGCATGCCGATCACCGCGAAGGCCGCACCGAAGACCGGCGGCAACGTCATCAACCTGATGGACGCGCTGAAGAAGAGCCTCGCGAGCGAGAAGGAAGCGGCACCTGCGGCGAAGGTCGCCAAGGAGACCGCCAAGGAGACAGCCAAGGGCAAGAGGCCGAAGAAGCGCGTCGAGGGCCAGCGCGAGATGCTGCTGCCGATCGCCGGCAAGGGCGGCGGCACGGCGAAGACAGCGACCAGGGAAGCGACCAAGGACACTTCGAAGAAGGCCGACAAGCCGGTGCGAGCGAAGAAGGCCGGCTAACAGCATCAAGACCGGTGGTCGCGCCGTGATGTCTCTCCTCGCCGATCGGCCGGTCTGACATGCCCTGGTCGACCGCGTTCGACGATCCTGTTCGCGTGGGCAAGCGCAAGCTGCTCACGCTTCAGGACGCGGCGGACTACATCATGCGGCTGCCCGAGGCCGCCCAGCACGAGACGCACTGGCAGACCGCCATCGAGACTTTGATCAATGCGGCCGAGACGGGCGGCGGCTGGGTGATGTTCGCCCGCATCGCCATGTTGCGGGCGCTGAATGCGGGCGGCCGGAGCGGATGAAGCGCGATCGAGATGTCCTTGCCGGCCCATTGCCGAACAGGCTCAACAATCGGTTAAGCGGCCGCACGATCACGGCCTGACGGGCCGGTGCAGCCCCTGGGCTGCCGATTTGAAACCATTTGGACGGATCGACGGAACCTTAATTTAATGAATGCCGTCGTATGAGCAGGGATCGCGCCGGGCTCGATTCTTCTGGCGCGCACAAGGTCATATTCGATCGATTTACGAGTCCAACAAGGACGCGACCATACATTGGATCGGATGAACGGGAGCTGGCAATGCGTCTGCTGAGGTCTTTCCTTGTCGATGAGAATGGCGCAACCGCAATCGAGTATGCCCTGATCGCCGCCGGGATCGCTCTGGCAATCGTGACCGTCGTGAACAACACGGGTGGCGCGCTGCTCAACAACAAATTCAACTCGATCAGCTCGGCGATGAAGTAACGGCCGGCCCCGGCCTGCGTAACGGCGCGCCGCGCTCGCGCCCATGTCTGCCGGGCTCCGCGGGCCATGATCTGGGTCAACAGCATCAGGACGGGGACGCTTAAGCATGGAGATCCAACTCCCTGCTGCCGGCCTGTCCATGCATCCAGACCTTCCGCACTCCCAACTGAAGATCCGCCGCGTCCGGCTCGATACCGGCCGCGAGAACGTCGTCGTCGTCTCCAGGCACTCGAAGGCGCTGCGCGCGGAGATCTTCCGCGGCTTCAGCCGCGTCGAGCTTCGTCAGGGCGGCAAGGTCATGCTGGCGACGTTGCTGATCACGGATGACGACACGCTGGCCGCTCCGGACGAGATCGGACTCTCCGAACCTGCGTTCCGGCGCTTCGCGGAAGCCGCCGGCACGCCGGTCACGGTCAGGCCCGCCGCGCCTCCGGAGAGCCTGGAAGCGGTGCGCGCCAAGATCCGCGGACGGACCTTGAGCCAGGCCGAGATCGGCGCGATCATCAGCGACCTCGCGCATTATCGCTACTCCGACATGGAGATTGCCGCCTTCCTGATCGGTTCGGCCAGCTTCATCACCAGCGACGAGCTTCTTGCCCTCACCGGGGCGATGGCGCAGGCCGGCACGCAATTGGTGTGGCCGACCCCGATCGTCGTCGACAAGCACTGCATCGGAGGCATCCCGGGCAATCGCACCTCGATGGTCGTGGTGCCGATCGTCGCCGCCCATGGCCTGCCGATCCCGAAAACCTCCTCGCGCGCCATCACCTCGCCCGCCGGCACCGCCGACACGATGGAGGTTCTGGCGCGGGTGAATATCGGCGTCGAGGAGATGAAGGCGATCGTCTCGTCCTGCAACGGCTGTCTGATCTGGGGCGGGCACGTGAACCTGTCGCCGGCCGACGACGTCCTGATCTCGGTCGAGCGCCCTCTGAGCCTCGACACGCGCGAGCAGATGGTCGCCTCCATCATGTCCAAGAAGATCGCGGCAGGCTCGACCCATCTGTTGATCGACATTCCGGTCGGGCCGACCGCGAAGGTCACCGGCGGCGTCGAGGCGATGCGGCTGCGAAAGCTGTTCGAATTCGTCGGCGACCGCTTCGGCCGCACGGTCGAGGTGATCACGACCGACGGAAGCCAGCCGATCGGCAACGGCATCGGGCCGGTGCTGGAAGCCAACGACGTCATGGCGGTGCTCGGCAACGAGCCGGGCGCGCCGCGTGATCTGCGCGAGAAGTCGCTCCGGCTCGCCGCCCATCTCCTCGAATACGATCCGAAGCTGCGCGGCGGCGCCGGCTATGCCCGGGCGCGCGAACTGCTCGACAGCGGCGCGGCGCTGAAGCAGATGCAGAAGATCATCGACGCGCAGGGGCCTTCGACCTGCAGCAACGAGCTCGGACCGCTCAGCTTCGAGATCGAGGCACCGCATGACGGCATCGTGGCCGCGATCGACTGCCTGCGCCTGAACCGCCTCGCCCGCAGCGCCGGCGCGCCGCTCGACAAGGGCGCCGGCATCCGCCTGTTCAAGAAGATCGGCGACCGCGTCGAGCAGGGCGAGCCACTCTATCGCGTCTACGCTTTCGACCGCCCCGAGCATGATCTGGTTGCCGCCGCTGCGGCCGAAGAGAGCGGTTACCTCGTCAACGGTCACGAGGCGCCGCAAGGCAAGACGGCGCCATGAGCACGATCGCGCTCCAGACCTTGCCGTGCGGCGCAGATGCGGCGAAGCGCCTCGCAGCGCGGCTTGGGCTTGCCTACGGCGAGATCGCCGTGCATCGCTTTCCGGACGGAGAACTGCGCGTCGCGGTCGCGCCGGCGACCGACACCGCGATTCTCTACGCCCCGCTCGATCAACCCAACGACAAGCTGATCACCCTGCTCTTCGCTGCGGAGGCCCTGCGACGTAACGGCGCGAAGCGGCTCGTCCTGGTCGCGCCCTATCTCTGCTACATGCGGCAGGATGCTGCATTTCATGCGGGCGAGGCCATCAGCCAGCGCGCCATGGGCAATCTGCTTGCAACGACCGTGGACCGCGTCGTCACCGTGGATGCGCACTTGCATCGCACCCCCGACATCAGGACCGTATTTCCAGGTATCGAAGCGGAGAACCTGTCCGCCATGCCGGCCATCGCCAAGGCGCTGGCGGCGGGCGGCATCGATCCGGCGACCGTCGTGATCGGTCCCGACATGGAGTCCGAGCCCTGGGTGACCGACGTCGCGAGTCGGTTGCGATTGCAGCACATGGTGGCGGGAAAGACGCGGCACGGCGATCGATCCGTGGCCGTCAATCTCGCCGATCCTGCCCTGCTCTCGGGACGACCGGCGCTCATGGTGGATGACATCGTCTCCTCCGGGACGACGCTGATGGCGACGGCGAAGGCGCTGAGAGCAATGGGCGCGACCGCCGTCGATGCGATCGCGACGCACGCGCTGTTTCCACCTGCGGCGATCGCGGCATTCACCGAGGCCGGCATCCGATCGATCCGCTCGACCGACAGCGTGCCGCATCCGACCAATGCGATTTCGCTCGACGAGATTCTCGCGGCCGCCTTGCGGTCCGAATTGACCACGGCACACCTTCCGGAGACGACGACATGAGCATCACCGTTCGATTTTGCGGTGCCGCCCGCACCGTGACCGGCTCGAGCTATCTGTTCCAGACCGCGACCGGCCGCTTCCTGGTGGATTGCGGCCTGTTCCAGGGCCAGAAGACGCTGAAGGAGCTCAACTACGGCGCATTTCCGTTTCGCCCCGCCGATATCGATGCCGTGCTGCTCACGCATGCCCACATCGATCATAGCGGCCTGCTGCCGAAACTCGTGCGCGCGGGGTTCGAGGGACCGATCCTGGCGACGCGCGGCACGATCGACCTCTGCTCCTACATGCTGCCCGACGCCGGTAACATCCAGGAATCGGAAGTCGCTCAGCTCAACCGGCGCAACGCCTCGCGCGGGCGCAAGGAGGTGCAGCCGATCTATACGCAGGCCGATGCGATTGCATCGCTGCAATCGTTTCGCGCGGTCGACTATGAACGCTGGACCGGCGTGATCCCGGGCGTGCGCGCGCGCTACTGGAACGCCGGCCATCTGCTCGGCTCCGCCTCGATCGAGCTCGAAATCGCCGAGCAAGGTTCGACGCGACCGCTGCGCGTGCTCCTCTCCGGCGACGTCGGGCCGGAGGCCAAGCTGCTCCAGCCCGATCCCGAAGCGCCAACCGATTTCGACTACGTCATCTCGGAAGCGACCTATGGCGACCGGGTGCGTGAAACCACGACGCCTGCGCTCCGCCGCAAGCACCTCGCGGCCGAGGTGCGCGATGCTGCGGCGGCCGGCGGCGCGCTGCTGCTGCCCGCCTTCGCGGTCGAGCGCACCCAGGAGTTGATCGTCGATCTCGTCGACCTGATGGAGCACGGCGGGATTCCGACGGCACCGATCTTCCTCGACTCGCCGCTCGCGATCCGCGCGACCGAAGTGTTCCGCCGGCACGCGGAGAGCCTCGACCCATCCGTCGACGTCGCCCGCCTGCTCAACTCGCCGCATCTCAAATTCACCGAAACCCCGGACGAGAGCAAGGCGATCATGCGTCTGTCCGGATTCCACATCATCATCGCCGCGAGCGGCATGTGCGATGCCGGCCGCATCCGCCATCATCTGAAGCGCTGGCTGTGGAACGAGCGGGCCACCGTGCTGCTCGCCGGCTTCCAGGCCAACGGCACGCTCGGCCGTTTCCTCCAGAACGGAGCCAGGGCCGTGCGGATCCAGGGCGAGGAGATCAAGGTCGCGGCGCGCATCCGCATGATCGACGAATATTCGGGCCATGCCGACGGCCCCGGCATCGCCGGCTGGATCGCGGCGCGC
This sequence comes from Bradyrhizobium genomosp. I (2014), assembly GCF_000261685.1. GTDB lineage: Bacteria > Pseudomonadota > Alphaproteobacteria > Rhizobiales > Xanthobacteraceae > Bradyrhizobium. The sequence continues at coordinate 16,912 of NZ_AJQE01000019.1, forward strand.
CGACCCATCGCCCGCGGGCTGTTCCTGGTCCATGGTGAGGAAGATGCCATCGCGGGGCTCGCCGAACGCGTGGCCGAGCGCATCATCCCGGCGGCCAGGGTTTACCAGCCGATACTGGACGACATCTACGAACTCGCCGCGCCCGAACCGCGCGTGCTCGACGTCGATCACCGCCGGCGGCTGGCGCCGGAGGCCGTGACCCGTCTCGACTGGCACAACGAGATGTCGGAGCTCATGCTCGATATCAACGATCGTGTCGCAGCCGCCGCCGACGACCGCGCCCGCGGCGTCATCATCCGAAGGCTGCGCCGCGCGCTGCAGGAGAAGGCGTAGAGAGGGCGCCGGTTGGCGTAATAAGCAAGGACGTCTTTCCACCGTCATTGCGAGGAGCCCTTGCGACGAAGCAATCGAGAGTCTTTCCACGGAAAGATTCTGGATTGCTTCGCTGCGCTCGCAATGACGGAGTTTGAACGGCTGACGTCGTTCTACCGACTTGCACTTCATCTGCGGACACACCTTCGCGTTCTCGCGGCTTGTTTCGCCCGAGCTTTGCCGTCCGTTTCGCCCTCATCGAAAGCGAGGGCGCAGGGAAGGCCGGGCGCCGGCTGGCACCCGAAGTCCCGTGTGCGAATGAAAACGCGCACGGGGTGGACCACAGGTGCTGCCGGTCGCCCGGCCTTCCCTGCGCGGATGGTTTTAACGGTGTCCTTCGTGCTCTCCCCGGGGAGCGATGCACTATTGCCCCCGTCACCTTGCGGATGGCTGACGCGCGCACCCGGTCGGGCCGCCACATCACCGCAAGCCTTGACGCACAGACCCCGGGCGTCAGGACCACACGACTTCTCCGTCCGCGCACATCCTCATCCGCATTCCCGACGGCTGGCGTGCGCTCACCGTCGAGGCCGAACAAGGACGCTGTCAGCGCCGTGTCGTATCGCGTCTGCCGCTGCTCACGGATTTCCCCGCCCTGCAGCCAACTTCGCGCGCCGACGCCGTCGCGGCCACCGCATCCCGGCCCGCGTCTCGTGACGATCGCGAAACGCCCCTTGCGGCGGGCGGGATAACGCGGGTTGTACGGTAACACAGAATTTCTGTAAATGCGAATATTTTGCCGCAAGGCAATTGACCCGGCACTGGCGTGTTTTGCCCGTCGGGCAGCACAACGGATTGTAGCTGGGGTGGACCAAGCTCGTGCAGGACCGATCCGGCGGCGGCATCGACGTGCTGGACGGGGGTCCCGGCGACAACGTCGTGATCCAGTCGTTGCTCGCCCAGGCAAGCTTCCACGCGGGCACGCTGGTCTGAGCACGTGATGGTGCGGCGGGCACGATCGTGCGCGACCTCGGCGCGCGCGATCGTCAGTTCGGACAGGGTTGTCCGGCGGCGCCCCACAGGGCCATGTCCTTGACGTGATCCTCGAAGGTGCCCGGCGGCGTCGAACGGCCTGCTCCGGGCGCCCAGCCCCGCGGGATGAAGCCGTTCAGCGACGCATCGTGCCGCAAGTGCTCGACGAGGCCGGCCGCGTCGCGCCCCCCATTGCGCTTGGGGTCCTTCATCTGCGCGCAGATCTCGGCGCCGCTCTTGCCGAACCAGATGAAAGCCACCGGCGCGAGTTGCCAGTCGATGCCGGCGCGCGGCGGCGACGGTGCCGGCTCGTTCGCCTGGGTGGACGTCATGTGACAGGTTGCGCAGGGAATCGCCTCCGCGCCGATGCGGCTCTCGCCACCGTGGATATTCATGCCATGCGGGCGCGGCCTGGTTTCGCCTGCCGGGGTCCAGATCGGTATGGCCTTGGCATCGACGTGGCAGTTGGCGCACCGGGGATGGGTCACGACGGCTTCGATCCGCTTCCAGGCCTCCAGTCCGGCGGCGCGGCTGACGCTGCCGGGCGGCAGCACATCCTTTGCGGCCTCGTCCTTGGCTGCGACGATCCCGGTGAAGGCCGCGATCGCAGAAGCCGCGAAGACGACCGCAATCAGAGATCTCTTCATGGCTCGCCTCACACGAAATCGATGAACTTGTTGAAGGGCATTTCGCGGATGCGCTTTCCGGTCGCCGCGAAGATCGCATTGGCGAGCGCGGGGGCAGCGGGAGGCACCGGCGGCTCGCCGACACCCCTCACCTTGGGATCGTTCTCCAGCCCCCGAACTTCGATGACCGGACATTGATAGATCCGCATGGCTTCATGGTGGTTGTAGTTGGTCTGCTGCACCGCGCCCTTGGCGTAAGTGAGCTCGCAATTGATCGCATGGCCGAGCCCCCAGACGACGCCACCCTGCACCTGGTTCTCGAAATTGACGGGATCGACGACCTTGCCGACATCGGCCGCGACCCAGACCTTGTCGATCCTGATGCCCCGGTCTGTGGCCGTCACCTCGACGACTTCAGCCGTCGGTGTGCCGAACGATTCCACGAAGGCGACACCCCGTCCCCGGCCGTTGCCGAGCGGCCCCTTCCAGTCCGACATCTCCGCGACGGTCTCCAGCACCTTGCGATAGTGCGGCACGGTGCACATCGCGATGCGCGCCTTCATTGGATCGAGGCCGGCCGCATGGATCAATTCGTCGATGAAGCTCTCCGTGAAGAAGCCCGATGTCGAGGCGCCGACCGACCGCCACGTGGTGCTTGGCGACAGTCCCTGCGCCTCGTAGCTGGTGGCCCGGAAATTGGGGATGTCGTAATAGACGTTCCACAGGCCGGCGGCCAATTGCCCGTCGGGATCCTTCGAGGGCGTGCCCGAACGCTCGAGCAGTCCCTTGAGCGGCGTCGTCGAGGCCAGTTGCAGATCGGCGGCGACGATCTTGCTCTTGTCGACGCTGCCGCGATGCCGCGCGATCGCAATCTGCCGCGGAATGTCCTGGAGGAAATCCTCTTCGCGCGAGAACACGAGCTTGATCGGCGTGCCCTTCATCTGATTGGCGATCTCGGCGAGAACGCGGACGTTCTCGTACTCGAGACGGTGGCCGAAACTTCCGCCACTCCACTGGTTGTGGAAGGTGACCTGTTCCGGCTTGAGGCCGATCGCCGTCGCCGCGACATATTGCACGAAGCGCGGGCTCTGATGACCAACCCAGATCTCCATGCCCTTGTCGGTGACGAGGCCGATCCCGTTCAGCGGCTCGAGCGGCTGATGCGCCACATAGGGTGCGCGATATTCGGCTTCGACGAGCTTGCCCGTCTTCAGGCCGGCTTCGATGTCGCCGATTTTTCGCCACTCCTTGCCCAGGAATTCCGGCTTGAAAGAGGATTCCAGCACTTTCCAATGGTCGGCCTGCTCGGCCGGATAGGCGGAAGGCGCCCACTCGCAGGCGATGGCCTCGACCGCCTTCATCGCGTACCAGCTGTTCGTGGCGATCACCGCGACGCCATTCTTGATTTCGAGGATCTTCTTGACCCCCGGCATCGACCGGGCCTTGCCGGCATCGTATGATTTCAGCGGCTGTCCCTTGTTGGGGTTCAGCTTGACGGAGGCATACATCATGCCCTCCGTTCTCTGGTCGATGCCGAACTTCAGCTCGCCCATCACTTTCGAGCGGACGTCGAGCCGCATCATCGGCTTGCCGAGCATGCGCCATTTGGACGGGTCGCGCGGCTGCGCATCGAGCACCGGCGGAATTTTCGACGCCTCCGCCGCGAGTGCGACATAGGCGATCTTGGTTCCGTTGGGCAGGATCACATGGCCTGATTGAGTGCGAAGGTCGGCCACTGCGACGCCCGAACGTTTGGCGGCAGCGGCTTTGAGCGTTTCGCGCGCAACCGCGCCGGCGACACGCAGCTTGTCGTAGGTGTCCGGCAGCGTGCTCGACCCACCGGTCATCTGCAGGCCGGCCTGTCTCAGCCATTCGAGCGTCTTGGCGCGCGCTTCCTCCGCGGCCGGGCTCTGGTCCGCGGCCACGAAGGGCGCGAACTCGTCGGCGAAGCCGGTGTTGAAATAGGCGGGGCTTGGACCGGCGAACCGGATTCCGAACTGGCCGGGGTCGAGGTCCATCTCTTCGGCGATCATGATCGGCTGCACCGAGCCGACGCCCTGGCCGATGTCGGCGTGTTGCGCGATCAGCGTGATCTTGTCCGGGCTGATCTCGACCCAGGGATTGAAGGTCACCGAGTTCGGTCCGAGGCCGGCGGCCAGCGGATTGTCATCGGCGCTCGGCGCGGCCGCTTCGGCGCTGCCATAGGCGCCGAAGGCAATGCCGCCGGCGACCGCGGCGGAGCCGATAACGAAGGCCCGGCGCGAAAGGCTCTGCATGTGACCCATCTCACTTCTCCGCCATCTTCTTTGCCGCAGCCGCGTGGATCGCCGCGCGGATGCGCGGATAGGTGCCACAGCGGCAGAGATTGCCGGACATCACCTGGTTGATCTCGTCGTCGGTCGGATTGGAGATCAGATCAAGCAGCGAGATGGCCTGCATGATCTGGCCGGTCTGGCAATAGCCGCATTGCGGGACCTGATGCTCGATCCAGGCCTGCAGGACCGGATGCTGCTCCTTCTTGTCCAACCCTTCGAGCGTGACGACCGACTTGCCCGCGACCTCGCCGATATGCGACTGGCAGGACCGCACCGCCATGCCGTCGATCTGGACGGTGCAGGCGCCGCATTGCGCGACCCCGCAGCCGTATTTGGGACTGGTGATGCCGAGTTCGTCGCGCAGCACCCACAACAAGGGCATCTCAGGAACGACGTCGACCTGGCGCTTGATCCCGTTCACCGTGAGCTCGATCATGTCGGCATACCCCTTCGCGGCGTTGGAGTTAGCGTGCCCTCGAGCCTTCAACGCTGTCAAACCGAATCCCCACCGCGTCTGCGCTCCGTTTCGAATTCGCACGATGACGATAGAGGATCTGCGTTTGGAGGGCAGTTGCACGCGGTGAACCGCCTATCGCGACAGCAGCGGAGCGCACGAGTGCGCCTTCTCGTCGCGCGACATTCTGATCAATGCCAGGACGACACTGCGAACCGCCAAGTAGCGATGGCGAACCTTCCTGCGCGCGCGTCCTGCATGGCTGACCTACCTGCGGATGCGATCAGCCATGCTTTACGCCTCCGGGAATTCCTGATCCTCTCTCCCCAATCGGCCGGACCAACCGGCCAAGCCTTAAGGGAGAGAGACGCCATGAAGCTCGGCACCGCCATCGCGGAAATCATGAGGCGCGAGGGGATCGAGATCCTCTGCGGCTATCCGGTCAACCATCTGATCGAGCATGCGGCGAAAGCCGAGATCCGCCCGGTGATGGTGCGGCAGGAGCGCGTCGGCATCCACATGGCGGATGCGATCTCGCGGGTGACGTCGGGGCGCAGCATCGGCGCGTTCTGCATGCAGCACGGGCCCGGCGCGGAGAACGCGATGGGCGGCGTCGCGCAGTGCTTCGGCGAATCCGTGCCGGTGCTGGTGCTGCCGATGGGCTATCAGCGCAGGCTGTCGCATATCGAGCCGAACTTCAATTCCAGCGAGGCGATGAAGCCGTTCGCGAAGTCGTCCGAGCCGATCATCCTGGCCGCGGAAGTCGCCAACATCTTCCGCCGCGCCTTCACCAGGCTGAAGAACGGCCGCGGCGGGCCCGTCATCGTCGAGATTCCCTCGGACATGTGGAACGAGGAAGTGCCGGAGCCGCTCGACTACACGCCGGTGCTGCGCACCCGCTACGGCGCCGACCCTGTTCACGTGAAGGAAGCAGCCAGCCTGCTCGTCAACGCGAAACGGCCGGTGATCTATGCCGGCCAGGGCGTGCATTACGCGCAGGCGTGGCCGCAACTGAAACGGCTGGCCGAGCGGCTGGCGATCCCCGTCACCACCAGCTTGGGGGGCAAATCGTCGTTTCCGGAAACGCATCCGCTCTCGCTCGGCTCCGGCGGCCTCGCGGTGCCGCGCGCGGTGCCGAAATTTCTGGGCGAGGCCGACATCATCTTCGGCATCGGCTGCTCCTTCACCGAGACCAATTTCGGCATCGCGATGCCGAAGGGCAAGACCATCATCCATTCGACGCTCGATCCCAATCATCTCAACAAGGATGTGGAAGCCAGGATCGGCCTCGTCGGCGATGCCGGCCTCGTGCTCGATGCGCTGCTGGAGGAGATCGGCAAGGCCGTCACCGCGGATCGCGATGCCTCGGCGGTCGCAGCCGAGATCGCGGCCTCGCACAAGGAGTGGCTGGCGAAATGGATGCCGAAGCTGACCAGCAATGACGCGCCGCTCAGCCCATATCGTGTGCTCTGGGACCTGCAGCACACCGTCGACATCGAGAACACCATCATCACCCACGATGCCGGCAGTCCGCGCGACCAGCTTTCTCCGTTCTGGAGAGCGGTCGAGCCCCTCACCTATCTCGGCTGGGGCAAGACGACGCAGCTTGGTTACGGCCTTGGGCTGGCGATGGGCGCCAAGCTCGCAAGGCCCGACAAGCTCTGCATCAATGTCTGGGGCGATGCAGCGATTGGTTTCACGGGCATGGATTTCGAGACCGCGGTGCGCGAGCGCATCCCGATCATGTCGATCCTTCTCAACAATTTCTCGATGGCGATCGAGTTGAAGGTGATGCCGGTCTCGACCGAAAAGTATCGCTCGACCGACATCTCCGGCGACTACGCCGCGATGGCGCGCGCCTTCGGGGGCCATGGCGAGCGGGTGACCAGGCCGGAGGACATCGTGCCCGCGATCAAGCGGGGCATCCAGAAGACGCAGGAAGGGATCCCGGTGCTGCTGGAGTTCGTTACCAGCAAGGAGACGGAGGTGTCGCGGCCGGGCACGTGAGCAGGGCCGGTTTTCAGCAAGGCTTCCGACGCTGGCTCCGGCCGTAGGGAATGTGATAATCCGGCGCGGTGCCGCGTGCGTCGCGGCATCGAGCCGGATTGCGGATGACCAGCCCTCCGAACAACATCGCCGATGAACTCGCAGCCGAGAACGCGCGGCTGCGCAGCGAGCTTGCGATAGCGCGGGATCGCCAGAGTGCCAGCGCCGAGATCCTGCGCACCATCGCGGCCTCGCCCTCCGACGCGCGGCCAGTGTTCGCGGCTATCGCGTCCAGCTCGAAGCGCCTGCTCGGAGGCTTCTCCGCCACCGTGCTTCAGTTCATCGGCGACGAGCTGCACCTCGTCGCGTTCACGCCGACCAGCCCGGAGGCTGACGAAGGGCTGATGGCGTCGTTCCCGCGCAAGATCGCGGACTTCCCGACCTTTGCCCTCGTACGCGACGGCGAGACGATCCAGTTTCCCGACAGCGAGGCCGCCGACGTTCCCGAGTTGAACCGGGAGCTCGCGCGGCTGCGCGGCTTCCGCAGCGTGCTGTTCATGCCGTTGATGAACCGGGGCGCGCCGGTCGGCATGATCAGCGTCACGCGCGCCGAGCCCGGCGCATTCGCGCCCGATCACGTGCAGCTGCTCCAGACCTTTGCCGACCAGGCCGTGATCGCGATCGAGAACGCGCGGCTGTTCAACGAGACGAAAGAGACGCTCGAGCGCCAGACGGCGACGGCGGACATCCTGAAGGTGATGGCCGCCTCGCCCTCGGACGTGCAGCCGGTGTTCGATGCCATCGCCGCCAACGCCAATCGCCTGATCGGCGGATTCTCCACAGCGGTGCTGCGCTATATCGACGGCGCCGCGCACCTTGCGGCATTCACGCCGACCGACCCCGCGGGCGATCGCGTGCTCCAGGCCTCCTTCCCGGTGCCGTTTGCACAGTTCCCGCCCTACCCGCTCGTGGCCAATGGTACCGCGGCGCAACTGCCCGACACCGAGCTCGAGCCGGCCGCGCGCGACATCGCCCGCGCCCGCGGCTATCGCAGCATGCTGTTCGCGCCCTTGATGAGCGAGGGCGAAGCCATCGGCATCATCATCGCCACGCGCCGGGCGACCGGCCATTTCGCCGAGCATCACGTGCGGCTGCTACAGACCTTCGCGGATCAGGCGGTGATCGCGATCAAGAACGTGAGCCTGTTCAACGCAACCAGGGAAGCACTGGAACGTCAGACCGCGACCGCCGATATCCTCAAGGTGATCGCGGCCTCACCGTCAGACGTCACGCCGGTGTTCCAGGCCATCTCCGACAGCGCCAAGGCGCTGATCGGCGGCCACTCCTCCACCGTCACCCGCATCGTCGACGGCATGCTGCATCTGGCGGCCTTCACCACCGACAATGACTCCGGCAACGCCGATCTGCTCGGCTCCTTCCCGGCGCCGCTGTCGGCTTCTGGCATTCACAGCCGGGTGGCACGGAGTGGACAATATGCCTTCCGCAGCGACATGCAGAGCGAACCTGATCTCACCGAGGCCATGAAGGAACTGGCGCGAACGCGAGGTTATCGCAGCATCCTGGTGGTGCCGATGCTGCGCGACGGCGTCGCGATCGGCACCATCGCCGTCACGCGGCGGGAGCCCGGTCATTTTCCTGACAAGGCGATCAACCTGCTCAAGACCTTTGCCGACCAGGCCGTGATCGCGGTCGAGAACACGCGCCTGTTCAACGAGGTGCAGGACCGCACGAGCGAGCTGGCCAGATCACTCGACGATCTGCGCGCCGCGCAGGACCGGCTGATCCAGACCGAGAAGCTGGCCTCGCTCGGCCAGCTCACTGCCGGCATCGCCCACGAGATCAAGAACCCGCTCAACTTCGTCAACAATTTCGCCTCGCTGTCTGCCGAGCTGACCGAGGAGCTGAACGAGGTGCTTGCGCCGGTATCGCTCGCAGAGGATGTCCGCGCGGAGGTCGACGAGCTGACGGGGCTTCTGAAGGACAATCTGCAAAAGGTCGTACAGCACGGCCGCCGCGCCGATTCCATCGTCAAGAACATGCTGCTGCATTCGCGCGAAGGCGGCGGCGAGCATGGGCTGAGCGACATCAACGCGCTGGTCGAGGAAAGCCTCAACCTCGCCTATCACGGTGCACGCGCCGAGAAGCCGGGGTTCAACGTGACGCTGGAGCGCGCGCTCGATCCCGCGGCCGGACAAGCCGAAGTGTTTCCGCAGGAGATCACCCGGGTGCTGCTGAACCTGATCTCGAATGGATTTTACGCGGTAACGAAGCGCAAGGCGAAGGACGGCACCGCAGGCTACGAACCGGTAGTGACCGCCACGACGCGCGATCGCGGCGACAGCATCGAGATCCGGATACGCGACAACGGCACCGGCATTCCGGACGAGGTGAAGGAGAAGATGTTCAATCCGTTCTTCACCACCAAGCCGGCCGGCGAAGGCACCGGCCTCGGGCTGTCGATGAGCCATGATATCGTGGTGAAGCAGCACGGCGGCACGATCGACGTCACCACCGAGCCGGGCGAGTTTACCGAATTCACGATCCTGCTGCCGCGCAAGAGCGGCTTCCCCGACAAGGACAGGTAGCTACGCTCGGAAGGTGCTTTCATGAATCTGACCCGGCTCATTCGGCGACAACTGGTTTCGCTGTCCGGCGTCGGCCTCGTGCTGGGCGCGCTGTTCTTCGCGGCCGCGCTGACGCCGACGCTGGTGCCGCGGAGCTATCTCACGCAAGGCGCCCTCGCCGGCGCCTGCTTTGCGATCGGCTACCTCGCCGGCAACCTCTGGCGCTGGCTGTGGCACTATCTCGAGCTGCCCGAGCCCTCGACGCGCCTGCGCTCGTCTGCCAACGCGCTGGTCGCGGCCGTGTGCCTGGTCGTCGTCGTCATCTATCTGTGGCGCGCCGCAGAGTGGCAGAACTCGATTCGCGCTGTGATGAAGATGCCGCCGGTCGAAACCGCGCATCCCTTCAAGGTCTGCGCCATCGCCCTCGTCACGTTCGCCGCATTGCTGCTGCTGGGGCGGCTGTTCGCGCTTGTGTCGCGATTCCTCGCCAGGCACACGAAGCGCATCATTCCACGCAAGGTCGCGAACGCCATTGGCGTTCTGGTCGCGGGCCTGCTGTTCTGGTCGATTGCCAGCAATGTCCTGATCAGCACGGCATTTCGTGCGCTCGATTCGTCCTTCCGTGAACTCGACGCCCTGCACGAGCCCGAACGACCGCAGCCGACCGCGCCGGATCGCACCGGAAGTCCGGCGTCGCTGGTGAAGTGGACGGAGCTGGGGCGCACAGGCCGCCGGTTCATTGCCTCGGGTCCGACCGCAGCGGACATCGGCGCCGTCACAGGCCGGGCCGGGCATGACCCCGTGCGCGTCTATGTGGGCCTTGCCGGCGGAGGCACGGCGCAGGCGCGCGCGAAGCTCGCGCTGGAGGAGCTCAAGCGCCAGCACGGCTTTGAACGCAAGATCCTGATCGTGATTACGCCGACCGGGACCGGCTGGATCGATCCGTCCGCGATGGATACGGTCGAATATCTCCACCACGGCGATGTCGCGAGCGTCGCGATGCAATATTCCTATCTCAACAGCCCGCTGTCGCTGCTGTTTCAGCCCGAATACGGCGCAGAGGCAGCGCGCGCCTTGTTCGCGGAAATCTACGGCTACTGGACGAGCTTGCCGAAAGACCGGCGGCCGAAGCTGTATCTTCACGGGCTCAGCCTCGGCGCCATGAACTCGGAAAAATCCGCGGAGCTGTTCGAGACGATCGGCGATCCCATTGCCGGCGCGCTATGGAGCGGGCCACCGTTCGAGAGCCGCATCTGGCGCTCGGTCACGGCGAGCCGCAACCCCGGCTCGCCGGCATGGCTCCCCGAATTCCGCGACAGCCGCTTCGTGCGCTTCATGAACCAGAATGGGCCGACAGTGCCGCCAGATATGCCCTGGGGCCCGATGCGCGTCGTCTACCTGCAATATGCCAGCGACGCGATCACGTTCTTCGCCTATCGCGATGCCTATCAGGTCCCGGCCTGGATGAGCGTGCCGCGCGGACCGGACGTCTCGCCGGAGCTGCGATGGTATCCGATCGTGACGATGCTGCAGCTCGCCCTCGATATGGCGGTCGCGACCAATACCCCGATGGGCTTTGGCCACGTCTACGCGCCCGAGCACTACGTCGATGCCTGGGTCGCGGTCACCGATGTCCGTGATTGGTCTGCTGAAGCGCTGGCGCGGCTCAAGGAACAGCTCGCAGCGAAAGCGCGGAAGACCGGCAATGCCGACGACGATCCCGATCGCGGCGGATAGAGCATGATCCGGAAAAGTGGGCAGCGGTTTTCCCACGCGACAAACGCGAAACGCGTTTGCGCGGAGATCATGCTCAAATAATAGAATCCCTAATCCGCCATCTCGACGTGCTTGGTGACGGAAGGGCCGGCCAGCGGCCGCTCCTCCATCACAATCAGGCAGAGCGCGGCGCCGGTCATCAGCGCGGTGGCGGCGCCGAAGACGTAGCGGAATGCATGCCGCATGTCCTCGGCGGGGATCGCGGGGATGCCGCCTGCGGCGTGATGCTCGCCGGCGAGCGGGATGTCGGTGCCGAGCGCGATCAGCAGGATCGCCGCGAAGGCCGCGACAGTGAACGAGGACATCAGCGAGCGGAAGAAGTTCAACGCGCCGGTGATGGTGCCGACCTGTGGTCGCGCGACCGAATTCTGCACCGAGACCACACAGACCGGAAAGGTCGTGCCGAGGCCGAGCGCGAACGCCGCCATCAGCGTCAGCAGGCCCCATAGCGGCAGCGTCGTCAGCGTGAGACCGAGGCCGCACAGCGCGGCCCAGGACGTGCCGATGATGGCGACGCGCTTGTAGTGCTTGGCCCGCGCCATGGTACGCCCGGCGATGGCCGCACCGCAGGTCGAGACTGCCGCCAGCGGAATCAGCGCAAGCCCCGCCTCGCTGGCGCTGAGGCGGTAGACAGATTCGTAATAGAGCGGGAGCTGGACCGTGAGGCCCGTGATCGCGCCAAGCGCACAGCCCCCGGCCATCAGCCCGAACGGTACGACGCTTCCGCCGAGCAGCGGCAGCGGCAGGAACGGCTCCTCC
>NZ_AJQE01000020.1 GCF_000261685.1 Bradyrhizobium genomosp. I (2014)
GGTGACGACGAGCGCGACGGCGCCGCCCACCATCGCGAGCACGGTCGGCGACAGCCATGGATAACGCGTGCCGCCCCAGGTCAGCACCAGCATGAAGACAACTGCGGAGGCCATCAGCAAGACACCGCCGAGCCAGTCGACCTTGCGCTTGCGGTGGAACAACGGGATCTTCTTCATCTTTGGCAGCAGCAGTCCGAGCGCCGCGGCGGCGAGCGGCAAGTTGATCCAGAAAATCATCGACCAATGCAGATGCTCGGCGAACACGCCGCCGATGACCGGACCGAGGATGCCGCCGACCATCCAGACGCTGGAGAAATAGGCCTGGTACTGGCCGCGCTCGCGCGGGGAGACGACGTCCGAGATCACGGTCTGCACGACAGGCATGATGCCGCCGCCGCCGAGGCCCTGAAGCCCGCGCGCCAGGATCAGCATCGGCATGTTCGGCGCGATCGCGCACAGCACCGAGCCCGCGACGAACAGGCTGAGCGAGATGATGATCATGACGCGGCGGCCATAGATGTCGCTGAGCGTGCCGAACACCGGCGCGACCGCGGTCGAGGCGAGCAGATAGGCCGTGATCACCCAGGAGAGATTGGAGACGTCCTGGAACTGGCGCCCGATGGTCGGCAGCGCGGTCGCCACGATGGTCTGGTCGAGCGCGGCGAGGAACATCGTCAGCATCAGGCTGATGACGATGGTGCGGACCTCGTCGGAGGTCAGCGGCACCGGCGGCGCGATGGACGGCGCGTCATCGACGCTCAACACCTCGCTGGGAAGGCGGGAAAGCTCGTCCGCAATGTCGTCAGGCAATGTCTGGACGTCGGCAGCGCTCTGCCGTTCGAATTTGTTCATCTCGATCGGAGTTATGTCGCGGCGCAACGCCGCGTAGGATTCGTTCTATGCATTCCAATGTAGACAGCAAAGTTCTTCCCAGGCAGGCGCCGCGGCGCATGGGTGCATCCCGCCTCGGGGTCATCCCGAACACGTGATCCGTCGAATGAACGAAACTTCCGCGACGTTGGACCCTCTCTCCATCGTCATGGCCGGGCTTGTCCCGGCCATCCACGATCTTTCGCGCGGTACGGAGAACGTGGATGCCCGGACAAGCCCCGGGCCTGACCAGTTTGCGGAACGGCTGCGGGCTCGAGAGGACTGATCCTGCCCTGGAAGGCGGATCAGTCCCTTGGGCGTCGCTTCAGACGGGCCCGTTTCGGCAGCACGGCCGGCCATTGCACGATGTGGTGCTCGAGCTCCTCGTCCGGGATCTCCTCCTCGCTGCCTTCCACGCGGCCGCGGACGGAAACGCCGGCCTCATGCACGGTGTTGGGATCGCCCGAAACCAGCGGATGCCACCAATAGAGGTCGCGCCCCTCGGCGACGAGCTTGTAGCCGCAGCTCGGCGGCAGCCAGTTCAGGGTGCGAACATTGGCCGGGGTCAGGCGGACGCAATCCGGAACCTTGTCGGAGCGATTCGGATAGTCCTTGCAGGCGCAGCTCACCCCATCGAGCAGCTTGCAGCCGACATGGGTGAAGTAGATCCGCCCGGTATCCTCGTCCTCGAGCTTGTTCAGGCAGCAACGCCCGCAGCCGTCGCACAGGCTTTCCCATTCGGGCCCCGACATCTCTTCCAACGTCTTGGTTTTCCAGAAGAATTGCTCCTGGCCGGAAGGTCGTTTGGGAGCTGCGGTCATGCGCCTCAACAAGATTCGAAAGAGCTACGGCGACGTCATCTAGGGCGCGCCGCCGCACGGGTGCAAGCGAGGCCTCCTTGAAGCCCGTAATGACCCGGGGTCAATTAGGCCTGTTGCTCAAAATCGCGAGCGTGACCATTGGTTTATGGACCCCGCTCGGCTAGAACGAACAGCAAGTCCCTCGGATGCTGGCCGGGCGCCTTGGGTTTGCCGCAACATTCCCTCAAGACGTCTCGATGCCGCCCCGGCCGGGTGCTTGAACGCTTTCGACGCAGGCCTCAAGGGTTCTAGGTGCGCCAGATCATACCACCGCATTGGAAGCAGAGGGTCCGGAATTTCTTCCTCGACCTCGATGCGCGCATCGACTCCTCGCTGTTCTCCTCGGCCAAGGGCATCCGCGAGCTCTACGAGCGCTACTCGACCTTCATGGACCGCTTCTATGTCGGGAGCTGGAAGCGCTGGGTGTTCATCGAGCCGCTGTCGGAGGCCGCGACCCTCGGGCTCGGCGGCCTGGTCGTGATGCTCACCCTCGCCATCCCCGCCTTCCGCGAGACCGCGGACGAGGACTGGCTGAAGAAGTCCGATCTCGCGGTGACCTTCCTCGACCGTTACGGCAACCCGATCGGCAGCCGCGGCATCAAGCACAACGACTCGATCCCGCTGGAAGATTTTCCCGATGTCCTGATCAAGGCGACGCTGGCGACCGAAGACCGCCGCTTCTACGAGCATTTCGGCATCGACATCGCCGGCACCGCGCGCGCGCTCGTCACCAACGCCCAGGCCGGCGGCGTGCGACAGGGCGGCTCCTCGATCACCCAGCAACTCGCCAAAAATCTGTTCCTGAGCAACGAGCGCACGATCGAGCGCAAGGTCAACGAAGCCTTCCTCGCGATCTGGCTGGAATGGCGCCTGACCAAGAACGAGATCCTCAAGCTGTATCTCGACCGCGCCTATATGGGCGGCGGTACGTTCGGCGTCGACGGCGCCGCGCATTTCTATTTCAACAAGTCGGCGCGCGACGTGACGCTGGCGGAAGCCGCGATGCTCGCCGGCCTGTTCAAGGCGCCGACCAAATATGCGCCTCACATCAACCTGCCCGCCGCCCGCGCCCGCGCCAACGTCGTGCTCGACAACCTCGTCGATGCCGGCTTCATGACCGAAGGCCAGGTGTTCGGCGCCCGCCGCAACCCGGCCTTCGCGGTCGACCGCCGCGACGAGGCTTCGCCGAACTATTATCTCGACTACGCCTTCGACGAGATGCGCAAGCTGGTCGACACTTTCCCGAAGTCCTATACTGAGCGCGTCTTCGTGGTTCGCACCGCGATCGACACCAACGTGCAGAAGGCGGCGGAAGACGCGGTCGAGAACCAGTTGCGCCAGTTCGGCCGCGACTATCACGCGACGCAGGCCGCGACCGTCGTCGCCGATCTCGACGGCGGCATCCGCGCCATGGTCGGCGGCCGCGACTATGGTGCCAGCCAGTTCAACCGCGCCACCGATGCCTATCGGCAGCCCGGCTCCTCGTTCAAGCCCTACGTCTACACCACGGCGCTGCTGAACGGTTACACGCCGAATTCGGTCGTGGTCGACGGCCCCGTCTGCATCGGCAATTGGTGCCCGCAGAATTATGGCCATTCCTATTCCGGCTCGGTGACGCTGACGCAGGCGATCACGCGCTCGATCAACGTCGTGCCGGTGAAGCTGTCGATCGAGATCGGCCGGCGGGATCAGCCGAAGGCGCCGAACCCGGCCAAGATCGGCCGCGCCAAGATCGTCGAGGTCGCGCGCCGCTTCGGTCTCAAGGCGCCGCTGCCCGACACGCCGTCGCTGCCGATCGGTTCGGACGAAGTCACCGTGCTCGAGCATGCCGTCGCCTACGCGACCTTCCCCAACCGCGGCAAGGCGGTGACGCCGCATGCGGTGCTCGAGGTGCGCACCGGCGCCGGCGACCTGGTCTGGCGCTGGGACCGCGACGGGCCGAAGCCGCGCCAGGCGATCCCCGCCTCCGTTGCCGCCGACATGGCCGGCATGATGAGCCACGTCGTCAGCGAAGGCACCGCGCGCCGCGCCGCGCTCGACGGCATTCCGACCGCGGGCAAGACGGGCACGACCAATGCGTATCGCGACGCATGGTTCGTCGGCTACACCGGCAATTTCACCTGCGCGGTCTGGTACGGCAACGACGACTACTCGCCGACCAATCGCATGACCGGCGGCTCGCTGCCGGCGCAGACATGGCACGACATCATGCTCGCCGCGCATCAGGGCGTCGAGGTCCGGGAGATCCCCGGCGTCGGCATGGGCCAGAAGCTGCCGCCGCAGCACGTGGCCAACGCACAGGCCAATGCAGCACCGAAGGTGCTGGAGACCAAGCCGGGTCCGCCGCCGGTGCTGACCAAGCGCGGCGCCGACATCCTGGTGCGCGTCGAGAAGCTGCTCGACGATGCGGCCAGGACCGCGAATAAATCCGCGGCCGATGACAGCAAGCCGGCCAAGCCGTCTTCGTCGACCAGCGCGCTCGCCTTCCCGCAGAACTATGCGGAAGAGGGCCTCAACGCTTCCGCTCCACGCAAGAACTGATCGAAACCCGTGCGGCTGATCCTGATCACATTGACGGCGCTCCTTCTCGCAGGCGTGGTCGGCGTCGGCGCGACCTGGATGACGACGACGCGCGGAACCGAGATCGGCGCGCTGACCATCGGCGCCTGGACCGCACGGCCGCGCACCGGCACCGCCGACGTCGATCCCTATTCGCGCGCCACCATCGTGCGCAACGGCGAATTGCCGATCGGCACCGGCGACGGCGTCGCCTTCACCGCCACCACCGACGACAGGAAGAAGGCGCTCGACGGCCGCTGCGATGTCGTCGTCTCCGGCGTGACGCCGCCGGCGCGGTTCTGGACGCTGACGCTCTACGACCGCAAGGGCCATCTCGTCGCCAATTCGCTCGCCCGCTACGGCTTCACCAGCCAGGAGATCGTGCGGCAGTCGGACGGCTCGTTCGAGATCCGCATCGCCTCGCGCTCGCGCGCCGGCAACTGGCTGCCGACCGGCGGCATCGAGCGCTACGCGCTGATGCTGCGCCTCTACGACACCCCGGTCGGCGTCGCCACGCGCACCCAGCGCGATGCGCCAATGCCCAGCATCACGACGGCGGGCTGCTCATGATCCGGCTCATGTTTACCATCATTGCCGGCGTGGTGCTGGGCCTCGTGGTCCATCTCGTCAGCGTGCTGGCGCTGCCGCGCATCGCGACGCAGGATGCCTATTCGCGGCTGACGCCGATGACGAAGGTGAACGCCGTCACCCAGCTTCCCCTCGCCGACCCCAGCAGTTCGCCGATGCCGTTCATGGATCCGGCCTTTGCGCTGGCGATCTGCCGCTACGACCTGTCGGGCGGACCGATCAAGCTGACGGTGCCGGTCAGCCAGGCCTACACCTCGGTGTCGTTCTACACTCGCAACGAGATCGCCTATTACGCCATCAACGACCGCTCGGCCGGCAAGAAGGTGATCGAGCTCGACCTGATGACCGAAGCGCAGCACAGCGAGCTGCCCGAGGACGAAGAAGTCACCGCGGCCGACCGGCTGATCATCGATTCCCCAAGCACGACCGGCCTGATTCTGATGAAGGCGCTCGCCCCCGAGCCCGGCCTGATGCCGCAGGCGCAAGGCTCGCTTGCGGCCGCAACCTGCGCCCCGCAGACCGAACCGCCGGCCAAGGCCGAAGCCCCGCGCGGCCGGCGCTGAGCGCGGCCGTTTTGGCGGCGCAGAACAAAAACTGAAAAAACAACCCCATGCACAGTAGCGGGGGCGTTGAAATCATTGGGCTCTTTGGCCAGCGACAACGAAGCTACCGGAAGCATGCAAGAGCGCCAGGATGCGCTGCGCACGTCGATCACGTGAGGGAACACCACATTCGGTCGTGAAGCCCACTCCGGCGCGATATCACCATGGCTCTACGCACGGGCAGGCAACATTGAGGGATGTGCCTCGCCTGGAGCGCGGACCGCCTTGCCCCATGGCCCGACCTCAGCGCTCGCTCCTATGATGTCCGCAAGTCCCGACCCATAGCCGTCCCGAGCCACGCGTTGCATTTGCGGCGCAGCAATTGCGGCCACGGAGTGCGCCGACTATCAAGACCTGATACCATATCGCCCTGGTCCTCACGCTGCGATGAGGGTCGAATGAAACGGCGTAAGTTCATAGCGGGCACCGCGGCGCTGCTCATTTCGCCATGCTATTCGCGGGCGCAGGGAAAACGCCGCCGGCTCGGCTTTCTCGCTGTAGGTGATGGCGGTGGGAAAGCGCTCAATCAAGCCGAGCTTGTGCTTCTTGACACGCTGCGAAGCCTCGGCTGGGTCGAGGGAAAAAATCTCGTCATCGAGTATCGCTTTTCCCATCCCTCGGATCGACTGGCGGCGTCTGTCGCCGATCTGATTGCCCTCAGTCCCGATCTGTTTGTCGCCCCCGGTCCGCAAGCGGCCGTAGCGCTGAAGTCGGCAACCACCACCATTCCTATCGTATTCGTGAGTGTGGCCGATCCCGTGAAGCTTGGCCTCGTGCAAAGCCTGTCGCGTCCCGAAGGCAACGTGACGGGCCTTTCGACCATGGTACCGGATGACTTCCTCGCGAAACGTCTCGAAATCCTTCGAGAACTCGTCCCCGGCGCCTCGAAAATCGCGCTCTTGGTCAATCCGGACAATCCAATGCAAAGGCTATATCTCGCGGAAGACGTACCCCGCATAGGCCGGGAGCTCGGCGTGGCCTTGCTGCCGGTCGAGGCAGCCACGGCCGAGGAGCTCGACGTCGCGTTTGCATCCGCTGCCGCCCAGCACGCCGATGCGATCATCGATTTTGGCGATACGCTCACCTATGTTCAGGCTCCGCGGATTATCGCGCTCGCGGCGAAATATCGCCTGCCGGCAAACTATCTGTTCCGGCATTATGCTGATGGCGGATTATCGGTGTACGGAGCCGACGCCCGAGACCTGTTCCGCCGTGCGGCGCACTACGTGGACAAGATTCTCAAAGGCGCCAGGCCTTCCGAGTTGCCGGTAGAGAGGCCAACCAAATTCGAGCTGATCATCAACATGAAGACTGCCAAAGCGCTGGGCCTCACCGTGTCGCCCTTACTTCTCGTCCGCGCCGACGAGGTGATCGAATAGCGACGACAATTGCGGAGGTGCAGGAGTCCCTTCATGGCGGACGCCGCCCGCCAAAGCTCCCAAGGTCGGACCACCTAGCTTGGTCGCGATTGCGCACGAAACTGTCGTGGCGTAACACCGGAAATCCGACGGAAGGCGCGAGTAAAGTGGGCCGGATCAGCGTAGCCCGAGGAGAAAGCGATCTCGATAATCTTGGAATCCGTGTCACGCAAAAGCCTGCCGGCATTCTCGAAGCGGATCGTATCGATCAGATCCGAGTACGTGAGACCGGCGTACGCGAGCTTGCGTTGCAAGCTCCTCGTGCTGGCGCCCGCCATCTCCGCGATTTCAGCAAGGGTTGGAAGTCCTTGATCCAGGTAAGCCGGCAACATCAACTTGAGCGTTGCGATGATATCGTGATCTGACGGACCAACCCCGCCATCTTGCGAAGAAACCACGTTTCCCCTTGCACGATTGCGAAGGCTGAGGAGCGCGATCGGCACATCGATCCACGAAGACTCCTGACCGGACAGGAAGCGCGTGCTTGGCCAGAATGATTGACACGCAAGGCTCGGCGTATGGCGCGCTTCAAAGGCGATCGTTGCCGGAGCCCAATCCGGTCCGGCAAATTGCTGGACGATGTATATGGGGAAGATATTCTGAAGCCATTGTGAATGCTCGAGATGCAACAGTCCTTTTGTTCCGGTGAGCCTGCTGCAAAATCTCACGTGATCGTCGTAGCGCTCGATCCAGTTGCTCAAGTTCGAGTCCTCGATCGAGGCCCATTTGCAAGCCTGTTGCAATGCGACCAACAGCGTTGGGGAATGGCCGATCAGGGTCCGGGTTTTCTCGCTCAGGTGACAATAGTGCAGACGTCGAGAAGCGTGGTATCCGAAATCCGTGATGCCTTGTGATCTGCTGGCGATTTCTGCGAAGTCGATTGCTTGCAGTATCGGAACGTAGTGATTGGCCTTTTCTTCCAACGATGGGGGGAGACGAGTTCTTTCCAGGAGCGAACCCGCGGCTGCGCCCATTTCTCTAAGGATATCAGCGAAGGGCATGAGGAATTGGCAACGCGTCAGATGAATTGTTGCCATCGGTGCGCCCCCCTCAATCGTAGCCGGATGCTGGGTTGGAATTGCGCCGTGATCCCGCAGCGATCGCCTGCGTCGAGCAGCAAAGCCGCTCCTTCGCGCCGGGTTGCCGGCTTCTTTGGCGCCAAATGGCCAGACGGCCAACAACTTGCTGCATAGGCTTACATGAAATCAAGACGACGAAAGATGTTCAGCTTCTCGTGCTGCATTCTCATGAACCCTGTCGCCAGCTTCGCAGCATTGCACGCGCGCGACAACTGTCGTGCGAGGGCCGCCAGGTGACGAAAGGCAATGTTTGACAAGCCGCGGTTTACCCGGGGTAGACAGCCAGAAGGGGGCCCGGAAGCGAAGGTTTTCTCCAGAGGGAGCATAGGCTTCGTGCCTCATACCAGATGAGAGCTGTCCGTTTGCCGTCATCCGACGCTGTCCGCGCGGCCATTGTCGCGTCGCTGCGACACGGTGACGCAACTCTAAATGGTACGGCTCGGATATGCAAGATCAGTACGCGGACGTTGCAGCGTCATCTCGGCCGCATGGGCACCAGCCACAGCGCGATGCTTGCAGAGGTTCGCTTGAACATCGCGTGCCGACTCCTCGCGGGTTCGAGCAAGCCCCTGTCCGATATCGCAAAATTCCTCGGCTATGCCAATGCAAGCAGCTTCAGCCGCATTTTCGTGCGTTTGATGAACGTTCAGCCGATCGTCTATAGACAGCAGCAACTTGCGGGCAAGCGACAACGGGCAGGCCATCGCAGACGCGCTCGCGCGATTGACGGCTGAGGTCATCAGCGACGATTGGCGCGAAATGGCAAGACGCTCGATCTGAATTGGCGCCAAATGCGCAGCGAAACGACCGTCGGGCCTGGACGAAAGCAATGCCGTCCCATTTCAGGGAGAGAAATGATCATGACACTTCGTGCTGCTCTATTTGCATCTTGCGCGGGCGCGTTATTGGCTTGCCCCCAAGACGTTCATGCTCAGACGGCCCTCGAATATAAGCCGCACGTTCCGCTGGAGAAATCCATCGGCCAGGCAAAGCCGGAAGTCGTGCCGTCTCTGTTCGTCCTCAATTCGCGCGGCGTGAGCTTGAAGGACGGAAAGCTTGTGCTGGCGGGAGTTTCGCCGAATGCGATCGTGTTCGCGGATCGACCGGTTCGCGCGGCCGGTCACGATCTCACGGCTCGCATCGTCGAGGATTGGGGCAACGGCACTGACAATTTCGCGAAGGATCCGCCGAACGCCACCGTTTCCGGATTCAGGAAAGACGGATCGTCGGTGGCGGATGCCGTGGTCGTTCTTAAATCGCCGAAACTTGACGGTGACAAGCTCACCTTCGATGTCGACGTGCTGGAGGGCGATCTCGCCGGCACCGATGGACCGGCCTCGGTCTTCATTGACATGATCGGGCGGCCATTCACACCGCTGTCCTTTGCCGGTGTCGCCCGCCGGACGGCTTGGCGCGGTGCATTTTATCGTGGCGCCACCTATGCGGGAGCTGCGGCCGCTGTTGGAGCCGCAGCCTATCCGTACTACGCTCCCCGATGCGGATACTACCCCTATCCGCCTTGCTATTGAGCGCAGGCGCTGAGCCAGGAGGCTTTGTCGAACAAAGGGGTGCTACCACGGCCTCGCCCGCAAACATTGCCTCGACATCAAGAGGTCCCGGCAAGCCGACCACGAGGTGATCCAACACTGCACGGCTCATCCAGACCAGCTCATCATCGAAGCGATCGCAGTCGTCTTCAAGGACACGAGAGCAGCACTTGGAATCAAAATGCAACCATAGCCGCAGACAGGACGGGAGGCGCCGAAGGTCGACGCGTTGATCCCGTGTGGTCGGAGCGGTCCTCCGAAATTGTTTTAAATCGTTTGAATGCAAGGGAGAGAACAATGAACATCACTCGTCGCAATCTCACGTTTGGTGGAATGGGCCTGCTCACAGGAGCAGCGATGGGGCAATCGGCGCTCGCCCAGGACGGTTCCTTCCTGGGCGTCGGTCAAGGCTTGGAGGATTTCTGGCTGGCGAGCGACGCCTACATCTTCGGCTATCCGCTGGTGACGATGGAGATGACGCGCCGGGTCATCACCAATGTTGCCGAACCCGTCGGAACGCGCGGGCCGATGGGTCAGATCATCAAGCTGCGTCAATATCCGGACGCTTCATTCAGGGATGTCACCGCGCCCAACGCGGACACTCTCTACACAACCTCCTTCTTCGACGTCGGGAAAGAGCCGTGGGTCCTCAGCATCCCGGACATGAAGGGGCGCTATTTCCTGATGCCAATGCTGGACGGCTGGACGACAGTGTTTCAAGTGCCCGGAAAGCGCACCACCGGCACCGGAGCGCAGACCTACGCGATCACCGGACCCGGATGGAAGGGCACACTGCCGGCCGGCGTGAAGGAATACAAATCACCTACCAGTATCGTGTGGCTGCTTGGCCGCATCTATTGCACCGGCACGCGGGAGGACTACGCCGCCGTTCACAAGCTGCAGGATGAGTGCAAGCTCGTACCGCTCAGTGCTTACGGCAAGCCGTACACGCCACCTCCGGGAAAGGTCGATCCGTCGATCGATATGAAGACCGCCGTCCGCGAACAGGTCAATCGCATGGACGCGGTGTCGTATTTCAAGCTGCTGTGCGAGCTCATGAAGACCAATCCGCCATCGGAAGCAGACGCGCCTCAGCTTGCCAAATTTGCCCGCATCGGCATCGATCCCGGACGGGACTTTGACGAGAGCAAGCTCAAGGCGGACTTCCTGAAGCGTCTACCAGAGGTGTCGTTCGACCGGATCATGCTCCAGTTCAAGATCAACAAGGCCGTCAAGGACGAGAATGGCTTTGCCTTCACAACGAAGACCGGCATCTACGGCACCGACTATCTGATGCGGGCCCTGGTAACCGCGATCGGGCTCGGCGCCAACCGTCCGCAGGACGCAGTCTACCCGACCTCGCTCAAGGACGCCGATGGCCGCAAATACAATGGCGCCAACAAGTACATCATGCGGTTTCCCAAGGGCCACCTGCCGCCAGCGGAGGGATTTTGGTCGCTGACGATGTACGATAGCGCGTACTTCTTCGTGAAGAATCCGATTGACCGCTACTCGATCAGCGCGCGGGAAGATTTGAAGGAAAACCCGGACGGCTCAACCGATCTCTACATCCAGAAAGACTCGCCGGGCAAAGACAAGGAATCGAACTGGCTTCCCGCGCCTGGGGGAGATTTCATACTGATGCTGCGCATGTACTGGCCGCAGGAAACAGACCCCTCGATCATCAACGGCACATGGACGGTTCCCGCCGCGAGGAAGGTTGGGACGTGAGAGATCGAGCGGATGCCGACCCATAGGGGGGCGACATCCGTCAAATGAGCTCGCGCCGCGGAAGGAATGATGCCGCGGCAGAACAGATTGTTGCGCGATACGCCCGGAAGTGAAGGGGTGAGAGATGGACGCGGGAAAGGGACACGCCAACAGTCGAGGTCAAACAAAGCGAGGGATCCGTTTCCCGTTCAGAAGCCCGGTCATGGCTATGGCCATGCTGACAACGTCGGTCTGGTCAGCAACCGTCCGCGCCGACGAGGGCGGAGTTTCATATTGGCTTCCCGGCCGTTTCAGCAGCCTCGCAGCAACCCCTCAGGTCGCCGGGTGGTCGATGGCGGAAGTCTACTATCACACCAGCGTAAGCGCCTTCGGCAGTGCGGCGGCCTCAAGGGAAATCCAGGTCGGGAGAATTCCCGCCGCTGTGAACGTCGATCTGAACTTGCGCCTCAATGGACAGGGCGATCTCGTTCTCCTCAATCCCACCTACACGTTCGCAACGCCGGTACTGGGCGGGCAACTCGCCATCGGCATAGTCGGACTATTCGGACGCTCGAGCGCGAACCTCGCCGGAACGCTGACGGCGGCTGTCGGCCCGCTCGCGACAACGCGCACGGGCAGTTTCGGCGACTCGATCACGGCGGTCGGCGACTTGTATCCGCAGGCGACGCTCAAGTGGAACGCAGGCGTCCACAATTTCATGACCTACGTGACAGGCGATATTCCCGTCGGGGCATACAGCCCGACGCGTCTGGCAAATCTCGGCATCGGTCATGCCGCGATCGACGGCGGCGCCGGTTACACCTACTTCAACCCGCAAACGGGGCATGAATTTTCGGCGGTGGCGGGCTTCACCTACAACTTCAAGAATCAAGATACGCAATACCAGAACGGCATCGACTTCCACATCGATTGGGGCGCCTCGCAATTTCTATCCAAACAGGTTTTCGTCGGCCTTGTGGGATATGCCTATCAGCAGATCACGGATGACTTTGGCCAGCACCCTGTGCTGGGAGGCTTTCGCTCGCGGGTGCTCGGCGCCGGGCCGCAAATCGGCTATCTGTTTCCGGTGGGGGACATGCAGGGCTATTTGAACCTGAAGGGCTACGGTGAGTTCGCCGCCGAGAATCGTCCAGCCGGTTGGAATACCTGGCTGACCTTCTCGATCTCGCCGATGGCGCCCACGACCACGGTGACGTCGACCCGGCGAATGACGATGAAATAGCGAGGCAAGCCAATGTTGACGGATACCGCATCGTTCGTCAGATTTCTCACGTTGTTTCCCAAGCGGCGGCACCCGCGTTTCCTCTCGGCCCCTTGGCCGCATTCATTGCCGTGCTGATAGCCCGCCTGAACAGGATCATCGACCGGTCAATCTACCTGAACCCGATCTCGCGCGAGAGGTTCGGATCGCGCTCAGCACGTTGAATGTCGGCCGCTTGAGGGACGGTGCCGCGTATTCGGCGGCCGGCGTCCGAAAGCCTGCAATGGAGGAAACCGAGCCTGAGGGAACGTAAGGCGGTGCGGCAGGTGCTATCGGGATTTGAGCGCCGCGGGCGATCTGGCTGATTGAGATCGAGCCGATGCCACGAGTTGAAAAAGAACCGCAGCATCGAGACGGTCTGGTTGATGGTCGGCACGCCGACCCATGGCGGGAGCTGTCACGCGACAGTAGGACGCAATCGCAAATCGATTGCGGCATTGAAGCGGCACGTCTCGAGCGCTATCGAGCGGCGAAGCCATCTTCGATCGGAGGAACGCATGAGCACCATCACCGGCGGCTGTCATTGCGGCGCGATCCGCTATGAGGTCGAGGGCGAGGCGATCGTCCACGCGCTGTGCCACTGCCGCGATTGCCGGCTCCACGCCGGCGCCCCGGTCGTCGGCTGGACGATGTACGCGGAGGATGCCGTCAAGGTAACCAAGGGCGAGCCGAAGGTGTACCACTCCTCGGAACATGCCCGGCGGCACTTTTGCGGCGACTGCGGCACCGGACTGTTCTATGTCAATGCCAGCATGATGCCGGGTGTGATCGACATCCAGAGCGCGACCTACGACGATCCCGAGGCGGTGCCAGCGACGATGCAGATCCAGGTCGCCGAGCGACTTCGCTGGATGGAGCATGCGCACGAACTGCCGGCATTCGACCGCTATCCTCCACAACCCTGACGGCGGAGGAGCACCGGCACTTTTGCCACCATCCCGAGACGGGCAACGCCCGAATCGAGGGTCAGGTCATCGATGGTGCCGGTGGCGCTCCGCGGCGTCGCTGGATGTGTACCCGCGGAGCTCGGCGTATCTTGCCAGTTGCGCTTGATCGAGAACCGCCGCAGCGCGCAGGTGATATTTGAGGTGAGCCTGCCGCAACTCGCCCTGCGTTGTCGCGATGGCCGCGGTGGCAGAACCAAGACTTTCGGCCGTGATCGTGCGGCTGGCGAACTGCCGATCCAGATCCGCCTCCTTCTCGATCAATCTGTTGCCGATGGGAGTGGTCTCGGCCTTCATCTCGGAGAACATCTGCTCGAACTTGCTCCGCTGCTCAGGGTTCAATCCCAATTGGTCCGAGAGTTCGAGCACGTGGGAGGGCCCGGGATATCCATTGAGCTCGGCAGCGAGTGCGAGCCCCATGCCGCGTCCCGCCCGCAGATCGCCAATTTGCTGGTCCGAGAGCGCCTTGATGTGGCGGGACTGCATGCCGGCATAGGGTGTCTGCGCCCAGGCGGCCGCCGGCGCGAGCAAGGCGATGATCAAAACGACGATCTTCATGACTTTCCATCCATGTTGCGGGACATCAACCAATCATTACTCGGCGGCTTCGGGGACGTATACGCCGATCCCGCGGAGATGCTGCCGCCACGGGCATCAACGAGGGCTCGCTTGCCCCTCGTACATGAAGGTCATCGGCTTCAGCCCATTCATATATCCGGTGCGCATCTCGTCGATGCGGAAGCCGTTCCGGGTCAAGACGTCGGCAATGTCCCGATTGAGATGACAACCGCCCGAGATACGCATCCATGCCGGTGTCAGGCGATCCTGCCACCAGCGCACGCGCGGTTCGGGCGCGCGGCCATGCTCGACGAAGACCAGCTTCCCTTCCGGTTTCAGCACGCGCCGCGCCTCCGTCATTGCGCGATCGACGTCCGGAATGCTGCACATGGTCCAGGTCGTCACGACCGTGTCGATGCTGCGGTCCTCGATCGGAAGCGCCTCGGCCGAAGCTTCGACAAACTCGACTGGAGTTTCCGGATGGGGAGCGTGCCGCGCCATCTCCAGAAGCTTTGGAGCGGGTTCAAGCCCCACAACCTGTTTCACCGTAGCCCCGTAGAACGGCAGGTTGCGGCCGGTCCCGACGCCGATCTCGAGCACCCGGCCCTGAGCCGCACGGGTCGCGCGTAGCCGGTAGGGCGCAAGTTCCTTGTTGCGCATCGCAAGGTCGCAAAGCCGTGGAAGAATGACGTCATTGTAGAAGCCCATGCGCGCATCTCCTAGCATCGCCGCTCAATGGTCTTGCTGATCTCTTCAGGTGCGGCAAAGATGACGTCCGCACGGTCTCCCATCATGCCAGCGGATACCAGGGCCGGCGCCCCACTTTCTGGACCATCTTTGCCCGAATCCGTCTTCAAGCGCAGATTGCGCTCCCAGAAAGCGCGCGTCTTGCCGTCGGCGGTGGTAATGCGATAGGTGTCGTGACAATAGGTGATCGCCTTTACCTGCATCGTCGCCTCCAGGCTTTTCAAATTGGGATCGCGCCCGCCAGCACCCATCATTCCGCCCATCATCCCTCCCATTCGACCTTCGATACCAGACGGGCGCTGAGCGCCCGGCTTGGTGGCCTGTTTCAGGAACGCAAGCAGATCGGCGCGAGCGCGATCATCCTTGATACCGTCGAATGGCATTTCGTTGCCCGGCACCATGCGTTCCGGGTCCGTGATCCAGGCATCAAGTGAGCGTTCGCCCCAAATGATTCCAGACGACTTGAGGGCGTCGGAATAGCGTTCGAAGCTTTCCAGGCTGCCGGCCTTTCGGCCCCACAGTCCTGCAAGGCTCGGGCCGGTCATGTTGCGGTCTGGCTCGAGCGAGTGACAGGGCATACAGGCCCGGAAATCCCGCTGGCCGCGTGCTGCAGCCTCCTGCTGGGCGAGACCCGGCGAGGACGCCAGGACGGCAGCCAATCCGATCAGATAAAGGCGCAGCATCTTCAATCTCCCTTGAAGAGATATTTGATCAGCGCCGCCGCCCCCAATAGCAGAATGATGAGGACCAACGCGGTGATCAACCCCATCGTCCCAAACATTCCCGACGTCATGTCGTGCATCATGACTCACCTCATTCGGCAGGCTCCAGCACCCGCAATTTCGTACTGATCGGCTTTGACATTTCGGTCGATGGTCCTTTGTCCTCGCTCTTGGAAGGCAAGCGGACGCCTTTCACCAGCCCGAAGATCGCCGGGATCACGATCAACGTCAGCAGCGTCGAAGAGATGATGCCGCCGATCATCGGCACCGCGATGCGCTGCATGATCTCCGACCCGGTGCCGGTGCTCCACATGATCGGCAGCAGGCCCGCCATGATGGCAACCACAGTCATCATCTTGGGACGGACGCGCTCGACGGCGCCCTCCATGATGGCCTGATGCAGATCCTGCCGGGTGAAGACCCTACCCTCGGCGCTGCACTTCGCCTTGATCTCTGCAAGAGCTTGTTCGAGGTAGATCAGCATCACGACGCCGGTCTCGGCGGCCACACCGGCGAGCGCGATGAAGCCGACCGCGACGGCGACCGACAGGTTGAAGCCGAGCCACCACATCATCCAGATGCCGCCGACCAGCGCGAACGGCAGCGACAACATGACGATGAGGGTCTCGGTCATGGCCCTGAAGTTCAGGTACAGCAGCAGGAAGATGATGGTCAGCGTCACGGGGACCACGATCTTCAGGCGCGCTGCGGCGCGCTGCAGATATTCGTACTGACCGCTCCAGACGACATAGGTGCCGGCGGGAAACTGGATGCTCTCCGTCACCGCGCGTTGCGCCTCAGCGACGTAGCTGCCGATATCGCGATCGCGGATGTCGACGTAGATGTAGGTCGCGAGCTGGCCATTCTCCGTCCGGATCGACGTCGGCCCCCGTGCCGGCTCGACCGTGGCGACTTCGCCAAGCGGCACGGCGCCGCCCGCGGGCATCGGCACCAGAATGTCGCCGGCAATCGCCTTCGGATTGTCGCGCAAATCGCGCGGATAGCGCATGTTCACCGTGAACCGCTGCCGTCCCTCCACCGTCGTCGTGACCGTCTGACCACCGAGCGCGGCCGCGATGGTGTCCTGAACGTCCTGGATCAGGATGCCGTAGCGGGCGAGCGCCTCGCGATCGGGGACGATCTCCAGATAGTAGCCGCCGATACCACGCTCGGCGTAGGCCGAGGACGTGCCCGGGACAGTCTTGATCACCCGTTCGACCTGCCTCGCCAGCCGGTCGATCTCGACGAGATCGGTGCCCATCACCTTGACGCCCACTGGCGTGCGGATGCCGGTGGACAGCATGTCGATGCGCGCCTTGATCGGCATGGTCCAGGCGTTGGAAACGCCCGGAAACTGCAGCGCCTTGTCCATCTCGGCGATCAGGCCGTCGATCGTGACGCCCGGCCGCCACTGCTCCTTCGGCTTCAGGTTGACCACCGTCTCGAACATCTCGGTCGGCGCCGGATCGGTCGCGGTCGCCGCCCGCCCCGCCTTGCCATAGACGGACGCGACCTCCGGGAACGACTTGATGATGCGGTCCTGAGTCTGCATCAGCTCGGCCGCCTTGGTAACCGAGATGCCGGGCAGCGTCGTCGGCATGTAGAGCAGCGTTCCCTCGTTCAGCGTCGGCATGAACTCGGTGCCGAGCTGCCGAGCCGGCCAGATCGTGACGGCGAGCACCCCGACTGCAGCCAGGATCACCAGCGTCTTCGCGCGCAGCACGCCCTTGATCACCGGCCGGTAGATCCAGATCAGGAAGCGGTTGATGACGTTCTTGCTCTCGGGAACGATCCTGCCGCGGACGAAGATCACCATCAACGCCGGCACCAGGGTCACGGACAGCAGGGCCGCAGCAGCCATCGAGAAGGTTTTCGTGAACGCCAGCGGACTGAACAGCCGCCCTTCCTGCGATTCCAGCGTGAAGATCGGCATGAAGGACACGGTGATGATCAGCAGGCTGAAGAACAGCGCAGGGCCGACTTCGGACGCCGCGTCGATCAGGATCTGGACGCGCGACTGTTCGGGCCTGGCCCGTTCGAGATGCTTGTGGGCGTTCTCGATCATGACGATCGCGGCATCCACCATGGCGCCGATCGCAATCGCGATGCCGCCCAGGCTCATGATGTTCGATCCCAGTCCCAGCAGCTTCATGGCGCCGAACGCCATCAGCACGCCGACGGGCAGCATCAGGATCGCGACCAGCGCGCTGCGGACATGGAGCAGGAACACGATGCAGACGAGCGCGACGACGATGCTCTCCTCGAACAGCGTGTGCTTGAGGGTGTCGATGGCCGCGTAGATCAGGTTGGAGCGGTCGTAGACCGGGACGATCTCGACCGACTTCGGCAGGCTGCTCGCGATCTCCTTGAAGCGCTTCTTGACGTTCTCGATCACGTCGAGGGCGTTGACGCCGAAGCGCTGCAATACGATGCCGCTTGCGACCTCGCCCTCGCCGTTCAGCTCGGCGATGCCCCGCCGTTCGTCCGGCCCGAGCTCGACATTGGCGACGTCCCGGAGCAGCACCGGCGTGCCGTTGCTCGTCTTCAGGACGATGTTGCCGAGATCGTTGATGCTTTTGATGTAGCCCTTGCCGCGAATGACGTATTCGAACTCCGACAGCTCGACCGTGCGCCCGCCGACATCGGCGTTGCTGGCGCGGATCGCCTCCCGGATCTTCTGCATGCTGATGCCGCGATCCCGCATCCGCTGCGGATCGAGCACCACGTTGTATTGCTTGACGAACCCGCCGATGCTGGCGACCTCGGCGACGCCTTCGGCCTTGGCCAGCGCGAATTTCAGATTCCAGTCCTGGATCGTGCGGGTGTCCGCGAGGTTCAATTCCCTCGACATCACGGCGTACTGATAGACCCAGCCGACGCCGGTCGCGTCGGGGCCGATGGTCGGGGTCACGCCGGCGGGAAGCCGGGACGACGCGCCGTTCAGGAACTCCATCACGCGCGAGCGCGCCCAATAGATGTCGGTGCCGTCCTCGAAGATCACGTAGACGAACGACACGCCGAAGAAGGAGAAGCCGCGCACCACCTTCGATTTCGGCACGGTCAGCATCGCCGTCGTCAAGGGATAGGTGACCTGGTCCTCGATCACCTGCGGCGCCTGGCCGGGATATTCGGTGTAGACGATGACCTGCGTGTCCGAGAGGTCCGGGATTGCGTCCAGCGGCAGGTGAACCAGCGCGTAGAGGCCGGCGGCGGCCGCAAAGCCGGTGCCGAACAGCACCAGCAGCAGGTTGCGCGCCGACCAGGCGATGATGCGGGCGATCATTTGTGCTCACCCATCGCATGACCCGGTTCGGAAGCCGGAAGAGCCGCCTCGGCAAAACCCTTGAGCGCGGCCTTCAGATTGCTTTCCGCATCGATCAGGAAGTTGGCGGATGTGACCACGGCCTCGCCGTCGGCAAGTCCGTCCCGCACCTCGATGTAGCCGCCGCCGCGCCGGCCGAGCTTCACCTCGCGCGGCTCGAAACGCCCGTCCCCCTTGTCGACGAGGACGGCCTGGCGCGTGCCGGTGTCGAGCACCGCGCTATCCTGTATCGCCAGGACGGGCGCGCCGTCTGCCGTGTCGACGTCGGCATCGACATACATGTCCGGCAGCAGCACCGTGTCGGGATTGGCGAGTTCGATCCGGACGCGAACCGTCCGGGTCTCGCGATTCACCTGCGGATAGACCACGGCGATCCTGCCGGTGAACGCCCGGCCGGGAAAGCTTCGCGCGCGCACCGCAACGGACTGCCCCACCGCGATGTTGCCGAGATCGCGCTCGGCGACGTCGACCAGCGCCCAGACCAGCGAGATGTCCGCGATGCGGAACAGCACGTCGCCGGGATTGGCGCGCATACCCTCGATCGCGTTGCGCTCGAGAACGATTCCGTCGCGCGGCGCTGACCAATGGATGGTGACGGGCGCGACGCGCGTCTTCTCCATCTCGGCGATGACCTGCTCGGGGACGTCGAGATTGACCAGCCGTTGCCGCGAGCCGCGGCCGTAGACCTCGATCCCGCCAGTGGTTTTGGAATTGATCGTCGAGAGATATTCGGCCGCCGCGGACGCGACCGCCGAGCTGTAGATCTCCATCAGCGGCTGGCCCGCCTTCACACGGGTTCCGGTGGTCACGTCCGCGACCTTCTGCACAAAGCTTTCGGCGCGCATCGCGATGACAGACACGCGGCGCTCGTCGAGCTGAATCGTGCCAGGCGCCTTCACCAGGACCCGGATCGCGCGCCGCCCGACCGGCTCGGACTTCACGCCGGTGCGCTGGATCTTGCCGGGCGACAGCTTCACCGTCCCATCGTCGACGTCGTCGCCTTCGTAAACGGGGACATAGTTCATCCCCATCGGGTCCTTCTTCGGCACGGGCGAGGTGTCGGGCAGCCCCATGGGATTGCGGTAGTAGAGGATTTTTCGCGACGAGGTCGCCTGCGATGGCTTCGACCCTGCAGGGGCTGCCTGATCGTCCTCGTAGACCGGCAGATAGTCGCGCCCGCGATCGTCCTGCTTCGGACCGGCGGACCACAGCGGCGCGCCGCTGGGATCGCGATAGTAGAGCGGGATTCGGTCCGCCTGGGCCGCAGCCGGAGGCACCTCGGCACGAACGGACCAGCGTCCGTCGTTCGAGAATTGGTACGCGACCAAGGCGAGGCCACCGCCGAGTGCGAGAATCGTCAGGAGACGCAGCGTCTTCATGGTGTGTCTTCGCGCGCCTCGGGCGCGCGTCCATGTGAATGGGAAAGAGAAGTTCGGGCGCCGTCCGGCGCCCGAAGGCTCACTTCGTCGCCTTGACGATGACCTTGCCGGTGACGGTGTCAGGCTCGCCCTGCACCTTCGCCGAGAGCGTGACCTGGTAGCGGCCGGCCATCGGCAGATCCGTCCTGAAGGCGTAGACGCCCGGCTCCCCGGACGGCAGCGGCGCCACGGCCGACTCCATCTCGGCCATGCCGTCCGGAGCCATGTCGACGCGTGTCTTGAAGATGACGGCATCCGCAACCGGCTTGCCGGTCTGCTTGTTGGTCAAGCGAACGGCGAGCGTGACGTCGTCGCCCTTCTTCATCTCGGGATTGACCGGTTCGAAAGCGTAATCGCCGGCACCGGCCATGGCGGCCGTAGCGGCAAGCGAAAGGGTGGCGGCAACAGCCGCGGCGCTGAATTTGGAAAGCATTGTCCTGTCCTCATGAATTGATCGTCCGCCGTGACGCAGGAAGCGCGCACGTCAGTCATCGTCGCGCGCAGGCGTGCCGCACGCGCCGTTGGCTTGGCGAGATCAGACCCGAGGAGGCCGGAAGGGAGGACTGCCGTCGAGGAAGGAAACGACCTGGTCGGCGGGAATTGCGGTTTTCGCGGCCGCTACGGCAAGGAATTCGAAAGCCAGGGCACGGATGTCTGCAAGCGCGACGGTGCCGCCGACACAGCAGAAGCCCATCCCGCATTTGTAGCCGCCGGTGTCGGAGTCCGTTCCCTTCATGTCGGGACAACAATCGTCCATCGACAGAGCGCCGTCGCCGCTCATCTGCATAGCGGCCTGCATGTCATCCGACGACATGGCGAAGGATGACATGGCGAGGCCAGAAGCGGACGCGCCAGCCGGCAGCATCGCCAAGGATATGGCGATGGCGAATGCCAGGATGGTACGAACGATCCGCATCAATCTGCTTTTTTTACCTTTTGGAGACCTTTTGGAACTGCAGCGCGACGCTAGCAACATATTCGGCTGCCGAAAGCATTCTTTGATCCGGCTCAAGCATTCGTGACCGGGGCTCCGATCACCCTGAGCGGACGCTTTGCGATCCCCGCCGCGAGCAACTCGTCGCCGACAGGCCGAATCTGACCGTCGGATGCAAGGGACTCATATGCAAGGGACTCATGTCGTCCGATCCGCACGAAGCAGCAGCAGCGCGAAGAAGGCGGAGACCGAGGCCGCCGCGCTGATCCACAGCGCGCTGCTGCCGAAATGCTGCACCATCAGTCCCAGCGCAAGCGGCGCGAAGGCGCCCGTTGCCCTCGACGGCAGCGAGATCACGCCGACACGCCTGCCGAACCCTGCCGGCCCGAACAGCGCCAATGGCAGCGTACCGCGCGCAATGGTGATGATGCCGTTGCCCGCGCCATACAGCACCGTGAAGGCCGGCGCGAGCCAGGGGCCGCCCGCGACCAGTGCGAGCACGCCGATCGGATTCATGAGCATGGCGAGCCTTGCCGACAGCAGCGGATGAAACCGGCTGAGCCATCCTGCCTCCAGAAGGCGGGCGCCGACTTGCGCAGGTCCGACCAATGCTCCTGCGAACAAGGCCTGTGCCGGCGTGGCGCCGAACCCAACCAGCATGGCCGGCAGAATGGCCGAGACTCCGGAGCTGACGAAGCTTGCGGCCGCAAACATGTAGGCCAGCAGCATCATCGCGAAGGTTTCGCTCTGGCGGCCGGATTGTCGGCTCGCACCCGTGCCCGGTCGGGAGTCCTGGTCCAACGGAGCGGCACGGGGCAGAGAAAGATTGAGCGGCAATGCAACACCGATATGGATTGCCGCCCATACCTGACAAGCCGTGCGCCAGCCGTACTCCGAAGCGAGCCACGTCGTGAGAGGCCAACCGAGGGTGCTGGCGAAACCGGCAATCAGGGTGATGCCGGTGATCGTTCCTCGCGCATTGGCGCCGTAGATGCGCGCAAGCGTCGCGAACGCCGCTTCATAGAGGCCCATGCCCATGCCGATCCCGAGCAGGATCCAGGCGGTGACCAGCACCGCCACACCATGGGACACGGACAGCAGGAGCAGGCCCGCCACGAAGACGAGGTTCGAGACGGCAAGCAGGCTGCGCCCTCCGAACGTGTCGATGGCATGCCCGACTCTTGGGCCGAGCAGGCCGGAGATGACGAGCGCTCCCGACAGCGCGCCGAACAGGTAAGTCGGCGCAAGACCGAGATCGTGCGCAATCGGCGCGGCCAGGATCGCAGGGAGATAGTAACTCGACGCCCAGGCAATGGTCTGGGCACTGCCGAGCGCCACGACGACAGCGAGCGGGCTCGCGGTGCCTCCCGTCATGAGCAACCGCATCCCGCGCCGCCTGCTTTCCTGGCCGATTCATCGGCCGCGCAGCAGGCTGAGGGTTCGGCCTTGGCCGGGCCGCCGCAGCATCCCGCTGCGCCGGCGGACTCCACGCCGCCGCGTGTGCAGACGCCAGTCTCCGGCAGCACGAGCTCGACCCGTGCCGCAGCCTCCTTGTCGCCCGCGATGTCGGCGACGATCGAGCGGACCTGCTCGTATCCGGTGATCATCAGGAAGGTTGGCGCCCGGCCGTAGGATTTCATGCCGGCGAGATAGAAGCCCGGCTCGTCATGTGCGAGCTCACGAGCGCCGTGAGGCCGCACTGTTCCGCAGCTATGCTCGTTGGGATCAATGAGCGGCGCAAGTGCGACGGGCGCCTCGATCGCCGGGTCGAGCCGCAGCCGCAGCTCGGACAGGAACGAGAGATCGGGACGGAAGCCGGTCGACACCACCAGCTCGTCCGCAACCACGCTCCGCGCACCGCAGCAGGCGCCTGCCGAAATCCTGAGACGTCCCTCGAAGTCCGAAAGATGGGTGACACCGAAGCCGGTCTCGACCCCGATCTTTCCGGCAGCCACGAGCGCGGCGAAGCTGGAGCCCAGCTCGCCGCGCGCGGCAAGCTTGTCATTGCTGCCACCGCCGAAGGCCTTTGCAGGATCGCCGCCGCGCAGCAGCCAGACGGGCTTGGTGCCGGGCACCTCCTCGGCGAGCCGCGCGAGATCGATCAGCGTGCCAAGCGCGGAATGGCCGGCACCGAGCACGGCCACGGTCCTGCCGGCATATCTGCCGCGCCCCGTGCCCCGCACATCCGGCATGCCATAGGCGATGCGATCCGTGCGCTCGCGTTCGCCGATCGCTGGCAGGCCGTTGCTACCGGCCGGATTGGGCGAGAACCACGTGCCCGACACGTCGATGACGGCGTCGGCGCGCAGCACCTCGGGGCCCTTGCCGTTCTGATATCGGAGTTCGAAGGGCGCCTGCTCGCGGCCCCTGGTCTTCGCCTTGTCGAAGCCGACGCGGCTGATGGCCGTGACGCGGCTCGACGTCCGGATCGCCTCGCGCAGCTTCGTTCGCGTTGCGAGCGGCGCGAGATAGCGCTCGGTCAGTTCGCCGCCGGTCGGATAGGATTGAGGATCGGGCGAATTCCAGCCCGTCGGCGCGAGCAGGCGCGCCGCCGACTTGTCGACATTGTATTCCCACGGCGAGAAGAGCTGGACGTGCTGCCACTGCCGCACCGCATGCGCGGCCTCGGGCCCGGCTTCGAGCACGACGGGAGACATGCCGCGTTCGAGCACGTGCGCGGCGGCCGCGAGACCGACCGGCCCCGCTCCGATGATGGCTACAGTCTTCATTCCGATTCTCCTGTATTTCTAGAATTATGGAATAAACGGTCAAATGAATCAGGCTGCCGTCTGAGCATCCTCGCATCCGGCTTCGTCCGCACAGCACTCTGCGACCAGGTAGTCGACCAGGCCCCGCATGGAGTCGAAATTGGCGTGGCAGATCAGGGTCGTCGCTTCCCTGGTCTGACTGACCAGTCCGACCGAGACCAGGGTCTTGATGTGGTGCGACAGCGTTGACGCCGGGATCTTCAGCTTGTCTTGCAGGCGGCCAACCGGCATGCCCGCGTGCCCGGCCCGGACCAATGCGCGGTAGATCTGAAGCCGGGTCCGGTTCCCCAGGGCTTCCAGACGTGCCGCTGCATCATCGATCTTCATGCCTGCACGATGCATTCGTCCCGCATCGGCTGTCAAACGCTATTTCTAGAATATTGGAAATATCTACGGACGGCCGGATTTCGGGTTGACGCCGCCCAAACAATTCCATAAATCTGGATATATGGAAACACAAGAGGCCGTTCTGGCGCTCGCCGCGTTGTCGCAACCGACCCGTCTGGAGGCGTTCCGGACGCTGGTCAGACACGAGCCTGACGGTCTTGCGGCCGGCGACCTCGCCCGCCTGCTGGAAGTCCCCCAAAACACGCTCTCGGCGCATCTGTCGATTCTGAGCCGCGCGCGCCTCGTGTCATCCGAGCGGCACAGCCGCTCGATCATCTACCGCGCCAACCTCGGCGAATTTCGCGAAATTGCAGTGTTCCTGCTGCGCGATTGCTGCGGCGGACGGCCGGAAGTTTGCGACCCCGTCGTCGAGACCCTGCAATCGTGCTGCGCTCCCAAGCGAAAGGAGAAGGCCCGTGCCTGATCACGTCTACAATGTGCTGTTCCTCTGCACGGGCAATTCGGCCCGGTCCGTGCTCGCGGAATCGATCCTACGCAAGGACGGTCGCGGGCGTTTTCGCTCCTTCTCCGCAGGAAGCGCGCCGAAAGGCGCCGTGCATCCGCTGGCGCTGCGCACGCTGCAGAGCATGGACTACCCGATCGACGGGATGCGCTCGAAGAGCTGGCTGGAATTCGCGGCCGCCGATGCCCCGGTGATGGATTTCGTTTTTACCGTCTGCGACAACGCAGCCGGAGAAGCATGTCCCGTCTGGCCGGGCCAGCCGACGACTGCGCATTGGGGCATCGAGGATCCTGCGGCCGTCGAAGGCACCGAGATTGAAAGACTTGCGGCCTTCTCGACGGCCTTCCGCTACCTGAAGAACCGTATTGGCGCGTTCGTGAACCTGCCCCTCAGCGGCATCGACCGGCTTTCGCTCGGGACCAGGCTTCGGGAAATCGGCCGCTCCGAGGGAGCGACGTCCGGCAAGAGCGACGTGGCGTGACGATGGGCATCTTCGAACGATACCTCACCTTGTGGGTCGCGCTTTGCATCGTGGTCGGCGTCGCGCTGGGGCACGTCATGCCCGGCTTCTTCGGCGCGGTTGCAGCCGCCGAGGTCGCCAAGGTCAACCTTCCGGTCGCGATGCTGATCTGGCTCATGATCGTGCCGATGCTGTTGAAGATCGACTTCGGCTCGCTGGGGCAGGTCCGGGAGCATTGGCGCGGCGTCGGCGTCACCCTCTTCATCAATTGGGCCGTGAAGCCGTTCTCGATGGCGCTGCTCGGCTCCTTTTTCATCGGTCACCTCTTCGCACCGTGGCTGCCGACCGGCCAGATCCCGTCCTACATCGCCGGCCTGATCCTGCTTGCGGCTGCACCCTGCACCGCGATGGTGTTCGTATGGTCCAATCTGTGCGAAGGGGAGCCCCACTACACTCTGAGCCAGGTCGCACTCAACGACGTGATCATGGTGTTCCTGTTCGCGCCACTCGTGGGATTGCTGCTCGGAGTGGCCTCGATCAGCGTCCCCTGGGACACACTGCTTCTGTCCGTTCTGCTCTACATCGTGATTCCCGTGATCGTCGCTCAGCTGTGGCGCAAGATGCTGCTGCGAGGAGGCGACGCCGGCTTCAACCGCGTCATGCGGATGCTGCAGCCTCTCTCGCTTGTCGCGCTGCTCGCGACATTGGTGCTGCTCTTCGGCTTCCAGGGAGAGCAGATCGTCAGACAGCCCGGCGTCATCGCCATCCTTGCCGTCCCAATTCTTGTGCAGGTCTATCTCAATGCGGGCCTGGCCTATTGGCTGAGCCGGCGGTTCGGCGTGGCCTGGTGCGTCGCGGCTCCGGCTGCCCTCATCGGCGCGAGCAACTTCTTCGAGCTGGCGGTCGCCGCCGCAATCAGCCTGTTCGGCCTGGACTCCGGCGCGGCGCTCGCGACCGTGGTCGGCGTCCTCGTCGAGGTGCCGGTGATGCTGTCCGTCGTCCGCATCGTCAAGGCCACGCGGGGCTGGTACGAAGCGGGGAGTGGTAAAGTCCAGACGGCTGCCGAGGCCCGCCAATGAACTCATCTTTTGCCGGCGGCGGTGCGGCAGCAATGGATGCCGGTCTGCCAGTCACGGAGACACCTCGATGAGCGTCACGATCTATCACAACCCGGCTTGCGGCACCTCACGCAACACACTGGCGATGATCCGGCAGAGCGGTGTCGAACCTGTCGTCATCGAGTATCTGAAGACGCCGCCGTCGCGCGAGAGGCTGGTCGAGCTCATCAAGGCCATGGGGATCTCCCCTCGGGCGCTGCTGCGAGAGAAAGGCACGCCCTTTCGCGATCTTGGTCTTGACGACCCCAAATGGTCCGATGACGAGCTGATCGATCAGATGATCGCCCATCCCATTCTCATCAACCGTCCGATCGTGGTGACCCCGAAGGGCACGCGCTTGTGCCGGCCGTCGGAGGCCGTGATCGATCTGCTCGACAATCCCGTCGGCCGATTCGTCAAGGAAGACGGCGAAGTGGTCGAAGCTCGATAGGACCGCAGCCCCCCTCGTGCTGGACAACTGTCCGGCGCGCAGGGCCGCACGACCTCTCTCGAAGATCAGCTCTTCGTGCTGGCGGTCTTGTCGAGCGCGGCACGCACGCCGCTCGCGAGCTTGATCGCATCGTCATTGGCCCAGAAATGCATGAAGAACAGGCGCGGCTGTTCGTCCAGCATGTGGCTGTGAAGGGCGGTCACGGTGATCCCATGCGACCGCAACACCTTGATCACTGGGTTCACCTCGTCGCCGGTCAGCACGAAGTCGCCCGTAATCGCCGCCTTGCCGCCGCCGGTCGGCTGGAAGTTGACGGCGGTCGCAACGCCGAGCGGTCCGACCGGGTTCAACTGCATGCCATGCTCGGTGACGGGATCGCGGCGAGGGACATTGAACTGGTAGACGCCGCCGGTCGCCTGGCCCTTGACGCCGATGATGTTGTCGAGCCGCGCAGTGTCGAGATCGACGGCCGGCGGAGCGGCCGTCGAAGCGGGCGCCGACAGCAGCGTCTTGCTTTCGGCGAGCGCGTCCTTGAGGGCCGCGGCGATCCTGACGGGATCACCGTGGCCGGCCACGTGCAGGTAGAACGTCGCCGGGCTCGCGCCGAGCAGATGGTTGTGCACGGCGGTGATCTCCAGCCCGTTCGCGATCATCTTCGCCATGACCGGGTTGATCTCGGATTCGAGCAGCACGAGATCGCCCATCGCCATGACGCCGCCGTGCGCGGGCTTGAACGCGACCCAGCCGCCGAGCGCCAGCGCGGGCTTGATGGTCACGCCGTCGAGCGTCACCGTGAGATCGGTGCGTGGAAAGCCGTAGCGATGCACGTCGCCGGTCACGGCCGGCTTCCGCCCCAGCGTGTCGTCGACCTTCTGCCAATCGACGTCCTGCGCATGAGCGCTTGCGATGAAGCAGGCGCCGATGCCGATCAGCGCCGAGATTGTCTTTCGCATTGATCTGCTCCCTCAATCCTGGATGTCAGCCGCCGGTCACTCACTTCTGCTCCTTGACCTGACCGCTGCTGTCGATGACAAGCCGCACCTCCTTGCCGTTCTTCACGGCCTTTGCGGTCATTCCTTCCGCGGTCGACTTGATGTCGCTGACCTGCGTGTAGCCGGCCGCCTGGAGCCTGGCGACCAGCTCTTCCTGAGTCAGCGCGTGTGCGGTCGATATCCCACTGGCGATCGCCAGAAGGAGGACTGTGTGAAAGATCGCCCTTGTACGCATGATCATCCTCCTGGATGTGTCCTGCCCCAGGTGAAAGTCGCTTCCCACGAGGCGCAGTGGGATGCCGACATCAACGCGCTTCGGCGTGGCCGCCGCGCACGAGTGAACCATCTCGATTTCTCTGGTGGGATTCAGCGACGATGACATGCTGCGCCCTTGGTGATCAGGACGCGATTCTTGGGCATGTCGCCTCGCGGGGAGATCGCATATCCCCGACGCTTCGACTAGAAGCCCGGACAACCGGGCTGTCAACCGGCGCATGGCCGAGACATGTCACGAAGAGTTCACTCGTCGAACGGAACCGTTTCCGCGACGCCGGGATGGGAAGCCTCGGCGCGTCACCGCCGCTGGCGGACGGCTGAAGGATCTTGTTGGCAAGCTCCAAAAGCGGCGCAAGCCCGATCGGACCGGGCGCCCGCGTGGAAAACGCAGGAAGCCCCTACCCCTTCGAGATGACCGCGCGGCCGTAGGGCGGTTGCGCCTGGACCGGCGGATTGGCGGTCTGGGCGGCGAGCTCGCCGATCAGGCGGTCGGCATCGGCGGCCATGCCGTCGGGGGCCTGGATCACCAGGCGTTCCAGCGCCCAGCGGTAGGACGAGATGCGCTGCTCCAGGCACTGCTGCACCCACTGGATGATCAGCGAGTTCTCCTGCATGCGCGCGATCGCATCGTCCCTCTCCCCTGGCGAGAGCGCGGAGACGCGCGCCATGCTGGCATTGCGCTTCCTGTCGAGATCGATGACGCGGATCGCCGAGGCGAAGAACGGCTCGAAGCGGGTGATGTCGTTGCGGACGTCCTCGATCAGCTGCGCATAACGCGAGGAATGCGAGCGGTGCGGCTCGTCGATCAGCGTGCGTCCGTACATGGTGCGGTCGAACACGATCTTCTGCCGCCACGGCGAGGGCAGCGCCTTGTAGTCGCCGAACACGCTCTTCCAGGCGGGGCGCGACAGCGGCGGTTCGATCATGGGATAGGCGAGGTCGCGGAGCTGGCGCTCTTCGTCGGTGAGCTGGAATTGCGAAGGCCGCAGGCCGACGCTGGAGGTGACCTCCGCGCCCAGCCAGCGATGCATGTCGTCGCTGCGCATGTCGGCCCGCGTGCGGCCGAAATCGCCACCGCTGCAGGCGCAGAGCCCCGCGCCAAGCAGCGCAAGCAGGACGGCCGACAGGACAGGCCGGATCTGGCGGATGGAGTCCGGCATTGCTTGAAGCCGGATGTCAGCGACGGCGACGACGGCGCCCCGGCGCTGCGCCCTGCTCCGGCCCGCGATCGCCGCTGGTTTCGTCCGCCTCACGCTCGATCCGGATCACGGGAAGGATCAGCACCGTTCCCATGTCCGCGCGCGGAGCGACATCCCCCGACGAGCCCACCCGGCGACCGGCCGGAAATTCGATGATGGTCCCCATGTCAGCTCTCTTCGATTGCCGCGCGACCGAACGCGCCCCTGCAACATGCATTCATTAAGATCAGTTCATGGTTAACGGGATGTAAACGCGCCCCTTGGTCGACCCCTGGACCGTAACCTCACGGGTGCGCCGCGCCGTCCCGTTGCGGCACGACAACGCCTTAAATTGCAGGGCCGGCTTCACGCCTCGTTTTCCTTAACGAGGCTTTAAAAGAACCTGCGCTAGGCTCGCCAACGAGTATCTTTCCCGAGTTGCGTACGCCTCCATGACCAAGTCGCTGTTTCCCGGATTCGACGGGCTGATGACCCTGTCCCGTCGCGAAGGTGTCGATGTCCGTCCGACGCTGCTGCGCGTGCTGACCGACCTTTATGTCCAGACCAGCACCCACAGCGACGATGAGCAGCGGCAGTTCGTCGAACTCGCCACGCGGTTGATCGACCAGGTCGACGATGCGACGCGCGCGGCCGTCAAGGCGCGGCTCGCGGTCTATGCGCAGACGCCCGTCCCGGTCCTGCAGAAGCTCGGGCTGGTCGCGACCCAGGAGGGCCGCAGGGTGCCATTGGCCCGGGAGATCCCCACTCCGCCGTCCGGGCCCTCCCGCGTCCCGACCGAGGCTGAGCAACGCATGGCCACCAACATGGCGATGCAGCCGAAGGAGGCCGCCGAGATCCACGACATGTTCTTCCGCGCCGGTGCCTCCGAGCGCGCCCTGATCCTGCACAATCTGGCGCAGAGCCCGCTGAAGGCCGCGCCGCGCATCCCGACCGTGCGCGCCAGGCGCGCGACCCAGATCCTGGAGATGGCGGCGATCGCGGGCGACGTCGAGAACTTCGCCTTCGAGCTCGTCGACAGCCTGATTTTGTCCTCGCGCGTCGCAGCCCAGATCGTCGACGATGCCGGCGGCGAGGCGCTCGCGGTCGCCGCGCGCGCGCTCGACATGCCGAGCCCGGCCTTCCAGCGCATCCTGCTGTTCTTCAAGCCGGAGATCGGCACCTCCGTGAACGAGGTGTACCGGCTGTCGCGGCTCTACGACCGCCTCGGCGAGCGTCCGGCGCTGGTGATGCTGGCCGCCTGGCGCGGCTCGACGCTCGCTGTCACGCGCGCGAAGTACCAGGCAGCGCTGCATGACGGCGAACGCCAGCGCGCGCGGGCGGGCGCGGGCCAGACGCGGCCGGGCGCGCAGCCCGGCTCCGCGCCAGGGGTGCGGATGGGCACCGGCGGGTCGTCGGACCGCTGATTTGTTCGCGCCCGCTCCTGTTGGCGTTGAGCGTCAAGCACTCAGCGCGTTCCAAGCTCGTCATTGCCGATGCACCGAGCGACACATTGCCCTCGTGCCCCGGACGCAGCGCAGTGCTCCCGGCGATGCGAAGCATCGTCCGGTGCGGTGCGCTGCAGAGCCGGGGTCCATTTCACCGCGTCGATTCATGCCGCTTCTGGGTCCCGGCTCTGCACGGCAACGCTGACGCATTGCCGCTTGTCCGGGACACGGCGGGGCGATAGCTAGGCCTTCGCCAATTCCAGAAAATGCCGCCCGGCACGATCTTCGGTCTCGACGATCCACGCGTCGGGATCGAAGCGGATTTCCTTGGTCAGCCGCTCCTCGATCGTGTGCTCCGCCAGCGGCTGCGGCGAGACGGGCACGAAAAATCGATCGATCGGCCGGCCGTCGTCATAGACGGTCTGCGGCGCCGGCGCGTACAGCATCGCGTTGCCGTCGAGCAGCGACACCTTGACGAACACCGCACCCGCCTCCTCGGCGCCGCGGCGCCGCACGGCACCGAACACGCCCTCGGTCTGGCAGCGGCGCAAGTAGGCCGCTACCCAAATGTTGGATTTCAAACGCATGAGTTCGACGATAGGCCAGCGCGAGGTCTCATGCCAGCCTCACCTCGTCCGTCTCACGCCTTGCGCGCGCCGTCCTGGCCGCCGCGAATCTGGGTCGCGACGAAATATGACAGCGGCATCGCGAGCGCGAATCCCACGGCCACGGCATAGGGGATGTTCCTGATGGCGTCGGCGGCGAAGCTCGGCACCATCAGCACGACGATCAGGCTGATGCCCGCCAGCGTCGTGCCGAGCATGATCCAGATGAGAATCGAGACCTTGAACATGACGACCTCTCTTCCTTGATGAGGATGAGTGATCATGTTCCCCGAGGCCGCCCGCCGTCATTGATCCCACGCAAATCGCGCTCGCTCGCGGATCTGGTCTGCTGTGCGGGAGCCCGACGCCGGAATTGATTTGCGTCAATGACGGCTTGAGGTGCGGCTATTCGACGGGATGGCCGATCGCAGCGGCGAGTTCGCGCAGCAGCCGATCGGACAGCTGGCCGGTGACCGGCATCTTGTGCTCGCGCTCGAACTTCTGGATCGCGGACTGGGTCTCGCCGCCCATCGTGCCCGTGATCTTCAAATTGCCGTAGCCATATTCGGACAGCGCGCGCTGCACGCCGGCAATACGTCGCGCGGCCGGGCTCTGCACCGGAATCGGCGCCGGCGGACGCAGGGCCGCGGGCGGCGTCGAGGTCGTCGCCTTGACCAGGTTGGTCATCGGATCGTTCGAGCGCGTCGATGCGGTCTCCTCGACGGGCTTTTCGGGCATCTTCTCGACGGCACGCTCGGCAGGTTTGGGCTCGACGCGGAACTCCGTCGCTCGCGGCTCGAGCGGCGAGGTATCGGCGCCGACGGGGCGCGGACGCGGCAAGGGGTTCGACAGCGGCACGGACGACGGCGCGGGAAGATTGATCACCGTGCCGAACATCGGCGCGGGGTGCCGGCCGGTCTGCAGGAACAGTGCATTGGCAACGATCGCAGCGATCGCAGCGACGGCGACGAGGCTGGCCAGCGTATCCTTGGGACTGTGCAGCAGCACGCGCATCGCGAGGTTGCGCTCGGTCTCGACATCGATGACCGCGGCCTTAACTCCACCCTTGGCGCCACGGCGGCGCGGAGCGGCTTCGTCCTTGGCAGACTTCTTAGGCACTTTTCTTCACCAGAGCGTGTTGGTCGTGAGTTTGGTCTTGAAGGTCCTGGCGCAGCACCGGCGTCAGCGTCGCGATCTTGCTCTCGCTCGCCTTCTCATTGGCCGGCCTGATTTGCGACGGCGTGTAGACGAGCGGCAGCTTGATGGTGACGGCGGTGCCCTCTCCTAACCTGCTTTGTACCGTCAATTCGCCGAGATGCAACGCCACGAGACTCTTGACGATGGAAAGTCCAAGTCCGGTGCCTTCGTGACGGCGCTGATAGGTCTTGCCGGCCTGGAAGAACGGCGCGCCGATGCGCTTGAGGTCGTCGGGTGCGA
This sequence comes from Bradyrhizobium genomosp. I (2014), assembly GCF_000261685.1. Classification (GTDB taxonomy): domain Bacteria; phylum Pseudomonadota; class Alphaproteobacteria; order Rhizobiales; family Xanthobacteraceae; genus Bradyrhizobium. Next base: position 32,720 of record NZ_AJQE01000020.1, read on the forward strand.
TGCCGACGCCGGTGTCGCTGATGCGCAGCGTCAGCTGCGAACCCGACGCCGCGGCCGATACGGAGACCTGACCGCCGCGCTCGGTGAACTTGATGGCATTGGCCACGAGGTTGAGCACGATCTGCTTGAAGGCCCTGGGATCGCCGGTCATGACGGGCAGATCCTGCGGCACGTCGGTGATCAGGTCGATGCCGTTCTCCCGCGCCTTCAGCGCCAGCAGATTGCAGCAATGGAGCAGCGAGGCGCGCGGCGCGAACGGCTCGGACGCGATCTCGAAATTGCCCGACTCCATCTTCGACATGTCCAGGATGCCGTTGACGACAGAGAGCAGATGCTGGCCGGAATCGTTGATGAGCTGGGCGTATTCCTTGCGCTGTGCCGCCCCGAGCATCAGGGTCTGCTCCTGCGCGATCATCTCGGAGAAGCCGATGATGGCGTTGAGCGGCGTGCGCAGTTCGTGGCTCATGGTGGCGAGGAAGCGCGTCTTGGCCGCATCGGCCGCCTCGGCGGCGCTGCGCGCCTGATCCAGCGCCTGCTCGAAAAGCTTGCGGTCGGTGACGTCGCGCATCACGGCGACGACTTCGACTTCGCGGGTGGAAGCACGATCGGTATCCTGGCGGCCCGGATCCCGGTCGAGCGGGCGGCAGCGCATCTCGACCCAGATGAAATCGACCTGACTGCGCTCGGAGCCAACAGGTTCCCGCCGCAGCCGGAACTCGACGCTGCCGATGTCGCCACGCGCCGCATCCGACAGGGCGGTGAGATAGGCCGGCCGATCGGCGACATGGACGCGGTCGAACAGGCCGTAGCCGAGCAGCTGCGCCACTTGCACGCCGAGCATGGCCTCCACCGCCGGCGAGATGAACTGGACGGCGCCGTTGCGCTGATGCCGCGAAATCACGTCGCTCATGTTGCGCGCGAGCAGGCGATAGCGCTCCTCCTCGCGCGACAGGAGCGCGACGCCGGTGCGCGCGAGCGATTCCGCGCCGAAGGCGAGGCCTGCGGCATAGAGGGTCGCAGACGCAACGCCGAACGCCATCAGCACGCCGCGCTCGGCCGCACTCGGCTCCGCCACCGGCAGCCAGCCGAACTGGCTGATCAGGATCAGCATCCCGGCGCAGGACAGCGCAAGCAGCGAAGCGAAAGCCGCAACGCGCCGCGAGGCCGACAGTGCAGCTTCGAGCGGAACCACGACCAGCCAGACCGCGGCGAACGATTCGATGCCGCCCGTCGTGACCGCGACCGCCATGATCAGGCCGGCGAGCGCCAGCGACGACAGCACATGCGCGCCTTCGTAGCGTCCGGTGCGCGACAGGAACCAGGACAACATGATCGGCGCGATCAGCCAGGCGAAGGCCGCGACCTCGACCGCGCTCGGTGCGCCACGCAGGGCGAGATAGACCGGGAATGCGGCAAAGGCGGCCAGGCTGCCGAGCAGCCGCGGCGCCATGAAGGCACGATGGCGCGCTCGCATCAGCGCATCGTAGCGCGCGGAGGGATGCAGCAGTGCATCGAGACAATCGCGGATGATACTCAAAACTGTCACGGGTCTCGCGCTTCGGCTCGATCGTCTTCTGGAAGACGCGCCGGAACGCCTCCTTGTCGTTGAGCCACCGTGTCAGAGCGACCTTAAACGAGTGCTAAGGCGGCGCCGCGTGCCGACGGACACCGCGCCATCGCGGAGCTTTTTAGACGATTTGGCGACGTCTTCGGTCGGGATGGTGAACACAGGGTTTCACCTTCCTCCGCATGGTTTCGAATTGGTGGATGCGGGCGGCCGGCGGAATCATTGACGCGACGTCAATCGAAAATTCACGAGACCGTCGCTTCCGAAGAATTTTGCGTCAATTTTTCGCGAATTAAGCTCAAGGCAATCACTTGCGATTTATCGAGAGTTGCTAGGTCCGGCATCCGCGGAGATTGCCGCGGGCGGACTCTAACGGACAGGTCGACAAGATGCGCTTTCTGCTTCGCATCACATTCTGGCTCGGGCTGGTGCTGGTGCTCCTGCCGCGGGACAAGACGCCCGAATCGGAGAAGCTCCCGCAGATCGGCGCCGCCGACGCGGTGCAGGCTGCGACTGCGGCCGTCTCCGACATGACCCAGTTCTGCAAGCGCCAGCCGGCGGCCTGCGAGGTCGGCGGACAGGCCGCGACCATCATCGGCCAGCGCGCCCAGGACGGCGCGAAGAAGCTCTACCAGATCATCAACGACAAGAAAGAGCAGATCACCAACGACAAGAACGACAAGAAGGCGCCCGACCATACCGGCTCGATCGCGATGGCCGGCGAAGACGTCAATGCCGAGAACGAGGCGCCGCGCGACACCCTGACCCAGGACGACCTCGCGCTCGAATGGCGCGGACCTGCGGCGGCGAATCAGGACAAGCAGTGAGCTGAACCGGCGCGAGCGTGGTCCACCTTTCGAGAGGGCGGAGGTGAGCCGGACGACCGGCTGCAGACATTCCGATCGTCAATTAGCGGCCCAACCCTATCGATTTCACGGCTTCGCGACCTTATATTGGCTTGAACGCGAACACGGGCCAGCATGACGACGATCGACGAAATCAGGGACAATTTCGAGCTTCTGGACGAGTGGGACGACCGCTACCGGTATGTCATCGAGCTCGGCCGTACCCTGGAACCGATGCCGGAAGCGGAACACTCGGCCGCCAACAAGGTACAGGGCTGCGTCAGCCAGGTCTGGCTCCAGAAGCTGGTCGACCGCGGCAATGGCGAACCGATCCTGAAATATCGCGGCGACAGCGACGCGCATATCGTGCGCGGGCTGGTCGCGATCGTGCTCGCGCTCTATTCGGGCCGCACGCCGCAGCAGATCCTCGATACCGACGCGATCGCGGTGTTCAACGAGTTCGGCTTTCGCGATCACCTGACGCCGCAGCGCTCCAACGGCCTGCGCTCGATGGTCGAGCGCATCAAGACCGACGCGAAAGAGGCGCTGGCGGAGGCGACGTAAGAAATTACTTCCGCCTCCGCTGCTGCTGTCCGAGGCCCATCCGCTTGGCCAGCTGCGAGCGCGCCACCGCATAGTTCGGAGCGACCATGGGATAGTCCGCCGGCAAGCCCCACTTCTCCCGGTATTGCTCCGGCGTCATGTTGTACTGCGTGCGCAGATGGCGCTTCAGCGACTTGAAGCGCTTGCCGTCTTCGAGACAGACCAGATAATCGGGCGCAATCGACTTCTTCAGCGAGACCGCCGGCTTGGCCGGCTCCAGCGGCGCGGTTTCGGTGCGGCCCGACGAGACGCGCACCAAGGCGCCATGCACCTGGCTGATCAGGTTCGGAATTTCGGCCGCAGGCGTCGAATTGTTGCTGAGATAGGCCGACACGATGCTCGCCGTCAGCTCGATGAAATTCTTCGCCCCAGCGTCCGACATCGGCCCGCCCTCTCTCCACCTTGCGTCTCACGGCATTGACGACGCCAAGGTATTCCGTGTCAACAATTCGTTCGATTGAAATGCGACAACTGAGGACGACCCGCTGATTACTGATGAACGGCGCGGTTTTACTTGCCTGCGGCGGCCTCAACCGCGCTGGTCGAGATGGGCGCGGAGCTCGTCGATCGAGGCAAAGCGCATCATGCCTTCCGGCATCTGCGCCTCGATCGAGCCGTCGGAATAGAGCGAATAGGCCATGCCGTCGACGACGCCGGATTTGAGCACGGTCACGGGCGCCGGCTCGACAGCTGGCGGCGGTTCGGGTGCAGGCGGTGGGGCGGCCTCCGCAAAGGTCGACGGAGAACGCGGCGGCGGACGGCGCGGGGCGGGCGGCGGCTCCGGCGCGCGCGTACGGTCCGGCTTCGGCCAGGCGACGTCAAAGCTCGCAGGCGGAAGATCAGGGGCCTCACCGGGCTCCCCAGGCGGCTGCGGCATATCTTCAGGTGCCTTCGCCTCCGCGCGCTCGCGCTCCTTGCGCGAGGTCGAGGCGAACAACAGGTTGCGCCGGCGCGGCGCTTCCGGAGCGGGCGGCGGCGTAGCAGCTTCCGCCTCCTGCGGTCCCTCGACGCGCGGACGCTCGCGCGCAGCAGCTTCGCTCTGCCAGGGCGGCGGACCTGCGGATGGCGGCGCTGGCTCGGGCGCAGCTGCGCCAGGTACGGCGAGACCCGGCAGCACGGACCTGACCCGCACCTCGGACGGCACGACCACATCGGCCAGCCGGCGGGCAATGCCCTTGAGCTCGAGCAGCACCAGACGCAGGCCGATCAGTAACATTCCGGAGCAGACGCCGATGGTGCCGGAGATTATGAGAGTACCGCCGAGGCTGAACTCACTGATCGTCAGGCCGAAAATGATCGCAAGGAGACCCGCCAGGACGGCGCAAATCCCCACGATCAACAATGCCAAGCTCATCGAACTCACCCCCGGCCGCGCATCCACACGCGACAACCGCTGCGCCAAGATACCGTCATACGATGTTCCACGCCAACGGCCAATTGCGGGCGGTGTTCCTAAAGGGAAGGAAATCAGAGACTTATTCACATTCCCTTCAGCTCCGGCTCGGTACTGCTGAAACTCCTCTCAAGAACGGGAATTGCTGCGTCGCATCAGGAATTTAGCCATAATGCCCAATTACTTGGTAATGGAACTGCGCTATAGGGAGTCCGGGGAGCAGGCCCGCGCGCACCAGCAGGGCCAAGAGGGGATTCCGGGGCACCGATAGCCATGACATCCATCACGACCTCGGCGATCGACACGCCTCTGCGGCGCTCGGTCGAACGGACTTGCGACGATCTCGCCATGCTGGTGCTGGCCGCGGTCGCCGTCATTGCAGGCTTGACCTTCCGCGACTACGGGCTCGGCTGGGACGACTACACCCACGCTGAATATGCCGACCTGCTGCTGCGCATGCTTGGTTCCGGCTTCAGGGACACCGCGGCGCTCTCCTTCGCCAATCTCTACATGTATGGTGGCGGCTTCGACATGGTCGCGGCCCTCCTGCACAAGGTCATTCCGCTCGAATTGTTCGAGACGCGCCGTCTGGTCGGCGCCATCGTCGGCGTGATCGGGCTTGCGGTGACGTGGCGGCTCGGCCGCCGCGTCGGCGGCCCCCTTGCCGGTCTTGCCTCGCTCCTGCTGCTCGCGCTCTGCCCGATCTTCTACGGCCACATGTTCATGAACCCGAAGGATGCGCCCTTCGCGGTGGCCATGATCATCCTGATGCTCGGCCTCGTCCGGCTCGCCGAGGAATATCCGCAGCCGTCGCCGCGCACGATCCTCATTGTCGGCCTGGGTGCCGGCCTTTCGCTGGGCTGCCGCATTCTCGGCGGGCTCGCATTGGTCTACGCCGTGCTCGGCTTCATCCCGTTGTTCCTGGAGGAACTGCGCACCGAAGGTTTGCGCGAGTCGGTCCGCCGCTTTGCCCATGTCGTCTATGTGCTGCTGCCCGGCCTCGTGCTGGGTTACCTCGTGATGGGCCTGATCTGGCCGTGGTCGATCATGGAGCCCGGCAATCCCTTCGAGGCGCTGACCTACTTCTCGCATTTCTTCGAGAAGCCGTGGAAGGAGATGTTCGACGGCGCGATCGTGTCGGTGCCCGACATGCCCTGGTCCTATCTGCCGACGCTGTTCGCACTCCAGCTGCCCGAGGTGATGCTGGTGCTGATGGCCGGCGCCGTGTTCGGCACGTTCGCCATGCTGCCGCGACGCGAGGTTCCGGCGCGCCGCAAGACCATCCTCTTGATGCTGACGCTGGCTGCCACCCTGCCGCTCGCGATCGCGATGGTGAAGCGCCCGGCATTGTACAACGGCATCCGTCATTTCGTCTTCGTGATCCCGCCGATGGCGGTGCTCGGCGGCGTCGCCTTCGCCTGGGCCATGGAGCACCTGCGCGCCAATCACCGCACCTGGCAGCCGGTCGTGCTCGCGACCTTCTGCTTCGGCCTCGCGCTGTCGCTCGCCGAGATGATCCGGCTGCATCCTTATCAATACACGCATTTCAACCACATCGCCGGGACCGTTCGCGGCGCCGACAACCGCTTCATGCTGGACTATTGGGGCCTCGCCTTGAAGCAGGCCTCCGACGAACTGCGCGAGCAGCTCGTCGAGCGCCAGGAAGTGCCGTCCACCAATCGCAAGTGGAAGGTCGCGGTGTGCGGTCCGCAGCGTCCGGCCCAGGTCGCGCTCGGGCCCGACTTCACCATCGGCTGGGATTCCAACGCGGCCGATTTCGCCATGACCCTCGGCGAGTTCTACTGCAAGGGTCTCACCGCACCCGTCATGGTCGAGATCAAGCGCGACGACGTGGTTTTCGCCCGCGTCTACGACATCCGCGGCCGCAGCATTTCCAGCCTGCTGTCGATCCCGGCGCCGTAGTGATCGTGTCCGGCAGCCCGGATGAGCGGAAAGCGACATCCGGACCCCCTCGCCTGGCCGCATACGCTTGCGCTCATGCGGACTACGCTTGACTGCCGCGCTCCGGACGCGCCTTGCCGCCGCCCACCGCCACGACTAGGGTGCATCCCCGCAACAACGATGTTCGGAGAGATCGGCCATGTCGCCAGCGGAAGCGCGCCTTAAAGAAGTGCCGTCGAACATGACGGAGGCGGAGTGGCAGCAACGGGTCAATCTCGCCGCCTGCTATCGCCTCGTCGCGTTGTACGGCTGGGACGATCTGGTCGACACCCACATCTCCGCGCGCGTGCCCGGCCCCGAGCATCACTTCCTCATCAATCCCTACGGGCTGATGTTCGACGAAATCACCGCCTCCAGCCTCGTCAAGGTCGACCTGCACGGCAACCAGCTCTCCGAGAGCGAATACAGCATCAATCCGGCGGGCTTCACCATCCACTCGGCCATCCACGAGGTGCGCGAGGACGCGATCTGCGTGCTTCATCTCCACACGCTCGACGGCACTGCGGTGTCGAGCAGCGCCGAGGGCCTGTTGCCGCTGAACCAGACCGCCCAGCTCGTCACCCACGACCTCGCCTATCACGACTATGAAGGCATTGCGCTCGACCACGACGAGCGGCCGCGGCTCCAGAAGGATCTCGGGGACCACAACCACATGCTCCTGCGCAACCACGGCACGCTGACGGTCGGCCGCTCGGTGGCCTCCGCCTTCGAGCGCATGTATCATCTCGAGCGCGCCTGCTCGATGCAGGTGCGCACGCGCGCGCTGGGCACGCCGGTCTATCCGGTCGACGATATCGCGATCGACAAGAACACCGAGCTGCTGTCGAACCGCGACCGCGCCGAGCTGCGCGCGACCAACCTGGTATGGCCGCCCCTGCTGCGCAAGCTCGACCGCGTCAACCCGGGCTACAGGTCTTGAGATATTCGGGATCTGGTGTAGAGTAGCGCCCAACAACCTCTACGCCTTTTGGAATGAAACGCCGCCCAATTCCGGGCGGCGTTTTTGTTTCAGGCTTCGTAGGGTGGATTGGCGAAGCGTAATCCACCATGTTTCAGCGAATGCGGAACGAAGTTGGTGGATTACGCCTTCGGCTAATCTTACTGAGT
>NZ_AJQE01000021.1 GCF_000261685.1 Bradyrhizobium genomosp. I (2014)
TTCAGTCAAAACGTGAAACGCTCTAGCTCATCTTGTAGCCCGCATGAGCGCAGCGACATGCGGGAAGCCGCCATGAAGAATCCCGGATATCGCTTCGCTCATCCGGGCTACGCAGCTCCATCGCAATGACGAACCCTAGCTCAAGGTCCCCGCATGCACCCACCAGCCGTGGTGATCGCGCCGGATCTTCTCGGCAGCGGCATGCGCCTCGTTTGCCGCGCCATAGATCGCAAAGCAGGTCGCGCCGGAGCCGGACATGCGGGCGAGCTTGACGCCGGAGGAGTCGCGCAAGGCTTTCAGCACCTCGCCGATGACGGGTTCGATCCGCAGTGCGGGGGCTTCGAGATCGTTGGCGACGGTTTCGAGAACATCGACCCAATCGGCGATTGATCCGCCCTCCTCCGGCCAGGCCGGAGCCCCGAGGACCGAGGTGGCGCCGACCAGGAGCTCGCCGTTGCGCAGGCCGAGCTCCTGGAACACGTCCTTGGTGGCGACAGGCACGCGCGGATTGACCATCACGCAGGGCATGCTCGGCAACGCGAGCGGCAGCAACTGCTCGCCGACACCGGTCATGTCGCAGGCACGAGAAACCAGGCACACCGGCACGTCGGCGCCGGTCGCGAGCGCGACCTTCTGCAGCCTGGAATCGTCGAGCGACAGATTGTTGAGACGCGCCAGGAGCCGCAGCGCCGCCGCGGCGTCGGCCGAGCCGCCGCCAATGCCGGCCGCCACCGGCAGCACCTTGTCGAGCGCGAAGGCGCCCAGCTTCAGGCCCGGCACGGCCTCGGCCAGAAGCCTGGCGGCCTTCAACACGAGATTGTCGGATGTGTCGCCACAGGCCGCGGCCAGCGGCCCGGTGGTGGTGAGCTTCAGCTCGGCTCCCGGCTCCAGCGTCAGCCGGTCGGCGCAGTCGGCAAACGCAACTACGCTTTCGAGATCATGATAGCCGTCGGCACGACGACCGACGACGCGAAGGCTCAAGTTGACCTTCGCCCGCCCCTCTTCGATCAACGCCGACATCGGCGACACGCCCCCAACTTCACCCGGACTAGCCGCCCTTGCCGTCGTCCTTCTTCTTCTCGGCCTGCGCCGCCGAGGAGTTCGAATTGTCCTCCGAGAGGCCATTGGCGATCTTGGCCTCGATCTTCGGCAGTTCTTCCGGCTCGGGCTTGAGATCACGCGCATGCGACCACTGGAACTTTGCTTCCAGCGTACGGCCGACGCGCCAATAAGCGTCGCCGAGATGGTCGTTGATGGTGGGGTCCTCGGGCTTGAGATCGATCGCGCGCTCGAGGTTCTTCACCGCCTCTTCGTAATTGCCGATGCGGTAATAGGCCCAGCCGAGGGAATCGACGATGTAGCCGTCGTCGGGACGCTGCTCGACGGCGCGCTTGATCATCTTCATGCCTTCGTCGAGATTCACGCCCTGGTCGATCCAGGAATATCCGAGATAGTTGAGGACGTGCGGCTGGTCGGGCTGGAGCTCCAGCGCCTTCTTCATGTCGGCCTCGGCCTTGGCCCACTGCTTGGAGCGCTCCTCGCAGATACCGCGGTAATAGTACCAGACGCTGTTGGCCTTGTCGTTGCCCGCAGGCAGCACGTCGATGCCCTGCGAATAGGTCGCACCGCAGTCGCCGAACCTCTTGCGGCCGCGCTCGATGTTGCCGAGCGCCATGATGGCTTCGAGGTCCTTGGCATCCTCCGTGGTGACCCCCTTGAGAATCTTGATCGCCTCGTCGGTGCGGTCGGCGGAATCGAGATCAATGGCGAGCTGGATCTGCGCGTTGCGTTTGAGCGGCGAGGTCGACGGCACGCGCTCATAGACCTTGATCGCCATCTGCGGCCGCTTCACCGATTCATAGAGATCGGCGAGCGAGAGCAACGCCAGCGGATGCGTCGGCTGGAGATAGAGCGAGAGCTGGAGATAGACCAGCGCCAGGTCCTCGCCGCCGCGGCGGGTCAGCGTGGCGCCGATGCCATAGAGCGCTTCGGCGGCGCCGGCTTGTGCGGAATCGACGAGCGGCGGCATCTTCTTGCCGGCCTTGGTCTCGCGCAGACCTTGCTGGATCAGCGGATGGCGCGCGAGCTTCTTGTCGAAGGCCTGATAGACGGTGGTCGCGGCGGCGGAATCCTTGTTGCGCGAGAGCCAGCGCGCATAGGCCTCGGTCACGCGGAGCATGGAATCGTCGAGCTTGTAGGCGCGCTCGAAGCGGGTGCCGGCGTCCTTCTCCCTGCCGGAGAGCTCCAGGATCATGCCGGCGTGAAGATCCTTGAACAGCGGATACCATTCCGGACCGGCCAGCTTGTCGATGGTGGCGACACCACCCTTGGCATCGCCGGCACCATAGGCGGCCCAGCCCGACAGCAGCGTGGCGACGAGATCGGTGATCGGGCCGCGGATCGACTGGTTGATATTGGTCTGCGCGGCCGCATATTTCTTCAGCTTGAGATCATGCACGCCGACGACGAGACGCGCGACGCGGTTGGTCTTGTCGATAGTGAGGATGCGCTCGGCGAGCTTGACGGCTTCGTCGATGTCGCCGTCGGCGACCGACGAGATGAAGGCGCGGTCGAGCAGTTCGTTGTTCTTCGGATCGGTGCGGAGCGCCGAACGGTAGAATGCGGCGGCGGAGGCCGCGTCACGCTCGACGCTGGCGTGGCGGGCGGCGAGATAGCTGCCGGCGCCGGTGAGCGACTTCAGATCGTTTCGGGTCGGAAACTGCGCCGCCGTGTTCTCCGGGTGATCCGGCGTCTGCGCCAGGACCGCACCGGGGACGGCCACGAGCGCAGTGCCCATGAGGGCGATGGCAGCGGCAGTCCAGCGGTTGAAACGATTTGAAAACATCAGGGCTCGCCTTGAGTTGGTAGTGCCTGGGTTGCAGCAGAAGGCCGTGTCGCATGCGAACGCGGCCGGTGGCATCGGGACCCGGAACCGTCAGGCCGACAATGCCGCTTTTGGCGCTTCGCCGCAAGGATTCGGACCGGGCCATCCCCCTCCGCACGCCCAAATCGGCCAAATGAATCCGCCACGGGCGCCCCAAGACGCCGCTACTATGGCCTTATCGTGGCCGCGGCGGGTGGCCGCAGCCGGGTCCTCACGCGAACGTGCGCCAAGTCACCTCAAGTCACCTTTTGTGGCCCGTCTTACATCGCTTCGTAGTTCGGGCCACCGCCGCCCTCCGGGGGAACCCAGGTAATGTTGCCGTTGGGGTCCTTCACGTCGCAGGTTTTGCAATGAACGCAGTTCTGCGCATTGATCTGGAAGCGCGGGCCAGAGCCTTCCTCGATCCATTCATAGACGCCGGCCGGGCAGTAGCGATTCGAGGGGCCGGCGAAGACGTCATGCTCGGAGGTCTTCTGCAGGTTCATGTCCGCCACCTTCAGATGGACCGGCTGGTCCTCCTCGTGATTGGTGTTGGACAGGAACACTGAGGACAGCTTGTCGAAAGTGATCTTGCCGTCGGGCTTCGGGTAGTTTTTCGGAGCATGCTGCTTGGCCGGATCGAGCGTGGCGCGATCGGGCTTGGCGTGCGACTGGGTCCCAAATAGCGAGGTGCCGAACAGCGAGTTGCACCACATGTCGAAGCCTCCGAGCGCGACGCCGAGCACGGTGCCGAACTTCGACCACAGCGGCTTGACGTTGCGCACCAGGAACAGGTCCTTGCCAACGGAGGACGAGCGCCAGGCGTTCTCGTACTCGAGGAGTTCGTCATTGGCGCGATCGGCGGCGAGCGCTGCAGCAACGTGCTCCGCCGCAAGCATGCCGGTGCCCATCGCATTGTGCACGCCCTTGATGCGCGGCACGTTGACAAAGCCGGCCGCGCAACCGATCAGCGCGCCGCCGGGGAAGCTGAGTTTCGGCACCGACTGATAACCACCCTCGGTGATGGCGCGCGCACCATAGGCGAGGCGCTTGGCGCCTTCGAAGGTACCGCGGATCGAGGGGTGGGTCTTGAAGCGCTGGAACTCGTCGAACGGCGAAAGATAGGGATCGTCGTAGTTCAGATGCACGACGAAGCCGACGGCGACGAGATTCTCGTCGTAGTGATAGAGGAAAGAGCCGCCGCCGGTCTTCATGTCGAGCGGCCAGCCAAAGGAATGCTGTATCATCCCCTTTTGATGCTTCGCCGGGTCGATCTGCCAGACCTCCTTGAGGCCGATGCCGAACTTCGCCGGCTCGCTCTTGGCATCCAGCGCGAACTTCGCGATGAGCTGCTTGGTCAGGCTGCCGCGGGCGCCTTCGGCGAACAGCGTGTACTTGCCGAGCAATTCCATGCCACGGGTATAGGAGTCCTTCGGCTTGCCGTCGCGGCCAATGCCCATGTCGCCGGTGGCAATGCCCTTGACCTTGCCCTCCTCGTCATAGAGCACCTCGGCGGCGGCAAAGCCTGGATAGATCTCGACGCCCAGCGCCTCCGCCTTGCGCGCGAGCCAGCGGCAAACATTGCCGAGCGAGCCGATATAGCAGTGATGATTGTTCATCAGCGGCGGCATCATGAAATTCGGCAGCTTGATCGCACCGCCAGCCGTCATCCAGTAGAAGCGGTCATCCTTCACCTGGGTCTTGAGCGGGCAGTCGGCATCCTCGCGCCAGTCCGGGATCAGCTTGTCGAGGCCCGCGGGATCGATCACGGCGCCCGAGAGAATGTGCGCGCCGACCTCGGAGCCCTTCTCCACCACGACGACGTTGAGATCGGCGTTGAGCTGCTTCAGCCGGATCGCGGCCGACAGGCCGGAAGGGCCGGCGCCGACGATGACGACGTCGAATTCCATGGATTCGCGCGGGGGAAGTTCTTCGGTGCTCATCTGATCTCAGCCCTTGAGACGGTCCTCGGTCGTTTGCGCCCCCTTGTTTCCGATTTTTCCGGACAGGACAACCTCGGAAATGCGTTTCGCCGGGGTGCAAGACCGTCCAAGGTGATATAAAAGTCAGACTTTCCCATGATCCCCGAACCCGCACCCACCGTCCGCGAGCTTCTCGCCTTCTATCTGGAGGCCGGTGTCGACTGCGCGCTCGTGGAGGAGCCGATCGACCGCCTGGCGGAATTGGATGCCCCACCGCCGGCACCGCGCGCGGCACCTCCGGTCGAGGCGCCGCGGCCGGGCGCCGCGCCCGCGGTCATGCGCGGCGAAGCGGCGCCTGCGCCTGATGTCGCGATCGCTTCCGCACGCGAGGCCGCGCGCACCGCGCCGACACTCGAGGCGTTGCGCGAACTGATGCAGGGTTTCGAGGGCTGCGCGCTGAAGCACACCGCAACGCGGCTGGTGTTCGCCGACGGCAATCCGCAGGCGCGCATCATGTTCGTCGGCGAGGCGCCGGGCCGCGACGAGGACATCGAGGGACTGCCTTTCGTCGGACGCAGCGGCAAGCTGCTCGACCTCATGATCGGCGCGATCGGGCTCAACCGCACCACCGCCTACATCGCGAACGTCATTCCCTGGCGACCGCCCGGCAACCGCACGCCGACGCCGCAGGAGACGCAGATCTGCCTGCCCTTCATCCAGCGCCATATCGAGCTCGTGAACCCGGACGTGCTGGTGACGCTCGGCAATCCCTCGACGCAGACGCTGCTCGGAACGCGCGAAGGCATCATGCGCACGCGCGGGCGCTGGTTCGACTACGACTCCGGCCAGCGCACCATCCGCGCGCTGCCGACGTTTCACCCGGCCTATCTGCTGCGATCGCCATCCTACAAGCGATTGGCCTGGCAGGATCTGCGGTCGATCGCGAAGGCGCTGGCGGGTTGATGCTCTCGTGTCCCGGACGCGGTGCGGCACGTAGTGACGCTCCGCAGAGCCGGGACCCAAAGCGCACCACGTACCGTGCGGCAAGATAGGCCCCGGCTCTGCAGCGCATCACTTCGTGCTGCGCAGCGTCCGGGGCACGTGAGCGTCACGTCCCCTTCGGCCGAACGATGGCCCAGCCGATACGCAGCAGCTGCTGGCGGCCCGTCACCAGCCATTCGAAGGCGCGCGGGACTTCCGGCACGATGCCGGGAAAGCGCCTGAGGATGTCCGGCGGCGGGGTGCCGGCGGTATCGGAGGCGCGCCAGACCACGACGCCGCCGGTCTCGCCGAATTTGGTCTGATTCATCCACGGCGTGCGCGCAGGATCGGCATCGATGAACAGATGCGGCCGGCCGGAGTGCAGCGCGATCAGGCTGGCGAGCTGGGTCTCGCCGGCGACGGCACGCAGGCGATGGTTGGTGCGACGGGCAAAGCTCTCGTCGAAGAAATCCGAGATCGCGCGCGCCGGCATCGAGGTCGCAATCTCGTTGGCGCCGGTCCAGGGCAGGAACAGCACGGCGAGCACCACGCCGGCGGCGGGCGCGATGATGGCAGCAGCCCATACCGTGCGCAGCATCCGCGTGCGGCGCATCGCGATGAGATCGCCGGCCGCAACGACCACGGCAAGCCCGGGCATGACCAGCACGACACCGGCGCCGCCGACGACGGAGTCGAGCCCGAGCAGGCCGGAGATCAGCACCGCGCCGAGCGGCGGAGCCAGCGCGAAGAAATAGACGAAGTTGCGCGCGAGCGGCTCGACCGGCGGGCGGTAGATGATCGGCGGTTCCTCGCTCTTGCCGTCGAACAGCCCGGTGTTGAGGAAGGTCAGCGCCGGGATCGCAGCAGCCCCGAGCACGAGTCCGCCGAACAGCCAGGCCGCATGCAGCGCGCGGGCGTCGAGCTCGGCGACTTGCGGCAAGGCCGGTATCGTCAACGTCTCGGCCCGCATCAGCCAGACCGCATAGGGCAGCGCCAGCACGGCGACGACGATCAGTGCAAAGAGCGGATCGAGCCCGCGCAGCGTCCGCCGGCCGCCGGAGGTCGAGACCGCGAAGACGACGATCAGCAGGAGGAGAAAGATCGCCGCCGGTGTCGTCAGAAGCAAAAGGCCCGCTTCGATCGACCAGGCGAACCAGGCATTGCCGCGGCGCTGGCCGATGATCTGCCAGGAATGCAGCAGCAGTAGCGCCCAGAGCGGTCGCGCCAGCACCAGGGGGCCGAAGTCGAGCGCAGGCGAGGAGAAGGCCAGCACTGTCATCGTCAGCAGCACGGCGAGCACCGCCTGCTGCGAGCCGATCACGGCACGGGAGAGATGATAGAGCGCGATGAAGGTCGTGATCTCGCAGAGCTGGGCGAGGACATAGACGCCCAGCATGTGGCCGCCAGCGGCGCGATAGGCGATGTCGGCGAGCCAGACCGGCAGCGGCGGGCCGAGATCGGTGCCGACCTGGTATTCCCTGCCGAAGGCCAGGAGGGTCGCGAGGTTGCCGGGCGGGCTGCGGTAGAACACCAGCGCCACGAACAGCCACATCAAAGCCTGGAGCAGCACGGCAATCCACACGATCAGCCGCGGCCGGGCGCGAATGAGCTCGATGACCAGGGAGGTAAACCGCATGCAACGTCCGAATGATGCAGCCAGTCCAGCCGGCCCTTTTCGCTCACATCCGTTTTGATAATGGGCGTCACGCGCCGTGGCAACTTCGGTCTGCTCCCCCTCCCCGTTCTTGCGGCCAAACGCACAAGGGCGCATGCACGGCAGATCGTCATGCCGGGCTTGGCCCGGCCATGACGATGCGGAAGTTGCAGGGCGATTCCTTAGAGATTTGCCGTGGCGTCGACTCCCACGCCCGCTTCCCCCTGCACATCGACCTCGGCAACTGAGAACAAGTCCTGCACCGGCTCGACGGTCCACGGCATGTGCTTGGCACGGGCGGCGGCGACGGGGGCGAAGAAGCTGCGGTGGTGGACGGAGGGGCCGAGGCGGTCGAGCGCCTCGAGATGTTCGGGGACGGCGTAGCCCTTGTGCTGCTCGAAGCCGTAGCCGGGGCAGTCCTGCGCCAGCGCGCACATCAGCCGGTCGCGCGTGACCTTGGCGACGATGGAGGCCGCGGCGATCGACAGCACGATGCCGTCGCCGCCGATCACGGCCTCGCAATCGCATTCGGTGTCGAGCCGGTCGCGGCCGTCGACGAAGACGTGCCTGGGCGCATCGGGCAGCGCCACCACGGCGCGCTTCAGCGCCCACAGCGAGGCACGCAGGATGTTGTCGCGGTCGATCCGTGAGGGCGAGGCGACGGCGACCGAGACCTGCGCGGTGGCGCAGATCTTGTCGAACAGCCTTTCGCGCTCCTCGGCAGTCAGCCGCTTGGAATCATCGATGCCGCGCGGAATGCGGTCGGGATCGAGAATGACCGCGGCTGCAACGACGGGGCCCGCCAGCGGGCCGCGGCCGGCCTCGTCGCACCCGGCAACCGGCCAGACGCCGCGCTTGATGAGCGCGCGCTCGCGGCGGAAGCTGGGGGGAGCAATGGCAATGATGGCTTTCTTGCCGGCAGGAACCTTGGGAGCCTTGACTGCAGATGTTTTGGCCGCAGGCGTTCTGGCCGCCTCGGCAGGCGCAGCAGCCTCCTTTTTTGGCACGTCCCTGGCTGGGTTCTTGGCGGACTTGTCCCGAATCATGACCGGGATCGTGCGCAAGGGGATTTGCCGGCGCAACCGGGAACCCAGGATAATTCCCGTTATTCAGGCCGGCCGCCCTACTCCGCCAGATGCACCCGGCGGTCCTCGCCCACCTCGATACCGGGCGCGACCACGACCTCCCAAGGATGGCCGTCGGGGTCAGCGAAATAGCCCGAATAGCCGCCGTAGTCGGTCTCGTGCGCCGCCTTGAGCAAGCTGGCCCCCTTCCCGATGGCGAAGGCCAGCACCGCATCGACTTCCTCGCGCGTCCGGCAGTTCCAGGCGAGCGTAATGCCGCGAAAGGTCGATGGCCTCGGCGCGTCCTGCAAGGTCGCATCTGCCGCGAGCAGATCCCAGGGATACAGCGCGAGCACCGGCCCGCCGGTATCGTAGAACGCAACCGCCTCGCCGGTTGCCTTCAGCCGGCGCGAGAAACCGAGCGCGTCGTAAAAGACGATGCTGGCGCTGATATCGCTGACGCCGAGCGTGATGACGGTGAGCCGGGCCACCGGAGCTGCGACGTCCTTACTCATACGATACCTCTTCCGCTTGCCCACTCAGAACAGGCTGAGCTGGTCGCCGTTCTGCTTCGGCCGCGCAAAGTGGTCCGTTGTCAGCTTGGAGCGCCGCTTGTTGAGGCCGAGCCTGTCGCATGCGATCTCGAAGCGGCGGCCGATGGTCCAGGCCATGGGGCCGGTGCCCTTCATCCGCTCGCCCCATTTCGCATCGTAGTCGCGCCCGCCGCGCATGTCGCGAATCAGGGTGAAGACGTGGCGGTAGCGGTCCGGGTAGTTCGCCATCAGCCATTCACGGAAGAGATCGCGGACCTCCAACGGCAGCCGCAGAAGCACATAGGAGGCTTCCTTGACGCCGGCATGGGCGGCGGCATCGAGGATGCGCTCGATCTCGGAATCGTTCAGCGCGGGGATCACGGGCGCGACCATCACCGTGGTCGGAATGCCGGCATCGGAGAGCCGCTTCAGCGCCTCCAGCCGTTTCGGCGGCGTCGAGGCGCGCGGTTCCATGGTGCGCGCCAGCTTCGGGTCGAGCGAGGTGACCGAAATCGCGACCTTGGCGAGGTTGCGCTTGGCCATGCGCGCGAGAACGTCGATGTCGCGCAGCACCAACGCCGATTTGGTGACGATGCCGACAGGATGGCTGGCGCGTTCCAGCACCTCGAGGATTCCGCGCATGATCTTTCGCTCGCGCTCGATCGGCTGGTAGGGATCGGTGTTGGTGCCGATCGCGATCATCCGCGGCTCGTAGCCGGGTGCGGCGAGCTCCTTCTCCAGCAGCGACGGCGCCTCGGGCTTGGCGAACAGTTTCGACTCGAAGTCGAGCCCCGGCGACAGGCCGAGATAGGCGTGGGTCGGCCGCGCGAAGCAATAGACACAGCCGTGCTCGCAGCCGCGATAAGGATTGATCGAACGGTCGAAGCCGATATCGGGGGAATCGTTGCGGGTGATCACCTTGCGCGACGTGTCGACCGCGACCGTGGTCTTGAATGGCGGCAGCTCTTCCAGGCTCTGCCAGCCGTCGTCGAAGGCGACGCGCGCCTCGGCCTCGTAGCGGCCGCTGGCGTTGGACTGCGCCCCCCGCCCTCGCCTGCGCGCGCGCTCGATGGCGACGCCGAGTTCCGGAAAATCAGAGTCCGCACCCGCCGGCTCGGAGGGCGCCTTGACCGGCGGGTGCTTGAGAGCATGAGAGGATGCTGCTGGACTCATGACGCCAAGATAGCACGCAAAAGGAACAAATCAAGAACACAAACGAAAATTGGGAAAACAACCCACGCAAAGGTGCCGCTCAAAGTTCGGGCGCGATCCTTTGACCTCACGCAACATGCCTGTCGCAACGATCCCGTTTGATGCCGGACACGGATCGATCGCGCCGGAACACAGTTGGTGACGATCGCGGGCATAGCTCGGCAACAATCGGCAAGAACATGACAAATCAACAACAATCAGCTGCCGCGAGCAGCGATCTCGATCTCCTTGATCGCTATTGGCGCGCCGCCAACTACCTCTCCGTCGGGCAAATCTACCTGCGCGATAATCCGTTGCTGCGCGAGCCGTTGCGGCCCGAGCACATCAAGCCGCGTTTGCTCGGCCATTGGGGCACCACGCCCGGCCTGAACTTCATCTATGCTCATCTCAATCGCGTGATCCGCGCCCTGGACCTCAACGTGATCTATGTCTGCGGGCCCGGCCATGGCGGCCCCGGCATGGTCGCCAACACCTATCTCGAAGGCAGCTACAGCGAGATTTATCCCGACATCGCGCGCGATGCGGACGGATTGCGCAAGCTATTCAGGCAGTTCTCCTTCCCCGGGGGCATTCCGAGCCATGCGGCGCCGGAAACGCCGGGCTCGATCCACGAAGGCGGCGAACTCGGCTACGCGCTGGTGCACGCCTACGGCGCGGCATTCGACAATCCTGATCTGATCGTCGCCTGTGTCGTCGGCGACGGCGAGGCCGAAACCGGCCCCCTCGCCGCGTCCTGGCACTCGAACAAGTTCCTGAACCCGGCGCATGACGGCGCGGTGCTGCCGATCCTGCATCTCAACGGCTACAAGATCGCCAACCCCACCGTGCTCGGACGGATGGGAGACGCGGAGATCCGCGATCTCTTCCGCGGGTTCGGCCATGAGCCGCTGTTCGTCGCGGGCGACGATCCAAAATTGATGCACCGTGCCATGGCGGATGCACTCGATGTCGCGCTCGCCAGCATCCGCTCGATCCAGCAGCATGCCCGCGACGGGCGCACGGGCGTCGAGCGGCCGCGTTGGCCGATGATCGTGCTGCGCAGCCCGAAAGGCTGGACCGGCCCGAAGGAAGTCGACGGCAAGAAGGTGGAGGGCTTTTGGCGCGCGCATCAAGTGCCGGTCGCCGGCTGCCGCGAAAATCCGGCGCATCTGAAGGTGCTCGAAGACTGGATGCGCAGCTACGAGCCGGAAAAACTGTTCGACGCGAACGGCGCGCTCGTTCCCGAGCTTCGGGCGCTCGCCCCCGAAGGTATCAGGCGCATGGGCGCCAATCCTCACGCCAATGGCGGCCTGTTGAAGAAGGAGCTGAAGCTGCCCGACTTCCGCAGCTACGCAATAGAGGTGCCGTGGCCCGGCGGCGTCATCGCCGAGGCGACGCGCGAGCTCGGCAAATTCCTGCGCGACGTCATCCGCCTCAACGCACAACAGCGCAATTTCCGCATCATGGGGCCGGACGAGACCGCATCGAACCGGCTAGATGCCGTGTTCGAAGCCACCGAACGCGTCTGGATGGAACCGATCGAACCTTACGACGTCCATCTCGCCCAGGACGGCCGGGTGATGGAGGTCTTGAGCGAGCATCTCTGCCAGGGCTGGCTCGAGGGTTATCTGCTCACGGGACGGCACGGCTTCTTCTCCTGCTATGAGGCCTTCATCCACATCGTGGATTCCATGTTCAACCAGCATGCCAAATGGCTGAAGGTCACGCGCGACCTGCCGTGGCGGCGCCCGATCGCCTCGCTCAATTATCTCTTGACCTCGCATGTCTGGCGCCAGGACCATAACGGCTTCAGCCATCAGGACCCCGGATTCGTCGATCTCGTCGCCAACAAGAAAGCGGACATCGTCCGCATCTATTTCCCGCCGGATGCCAACACGCTGTTGTGGATCGCCGATCACTGCCTGCGCACCTACAACCGCATCAACGTCATCGTCGCCGGCAAGCAGCCGGCGCCGCAATGGCTCTCGATGCGGGACGCGGCGACGCATTGTGATGCCGGGATCGGCATCTGGACCTGGGCCGGAACGGAGGACGGAAAGGGCGAGCCCGACGTGGTGATGGCCTGCGCCGGCGACGTGCCGACGCTGGAGACGCTCGCCGCCGTCGACCTCCTGCGCAAGGCGCTGCCTGACCTGAAAATCCGCGTCGTCAACGTCGTCGACCTCATGACGCTGCAACCCAGGGATCAGCACCCGCACGGCCTCTCCGACCGCGACTTCGACGGCCTGTTCACGTCGGACAAGCCGGTGATCTTCGCCTATCACGGCTATCCCTATCTCATTCACCGGCTGACCTATAGCCGCACCAACCATGCCGGCCTGCATGTGCGCGGCTTTGCCGAGGAAGGCACCACGACGACGCCGTTCGACATGGTCGTGCTCAACGAGCTCGACCGCTATCATCTCGCGATCGAGGCGATCGAACGCGTGCCGGGTCTGGCGGCCAAGGCCGCCCACGTGAAGCAGCAGTTCCGCGACAAACTGATCGAGCACTCCCGCTACGTCCGCGAGCATGGCGAGGACATGCCCGAGATTCGCGACTGGGTCTGGCCGAACAGCGCCGGCGGCAACACGCCGACTGAGGCCGGCGACTAGCCATGCCGGACACGATCCTCGTCCTCAACTCGGGATCGTCGAGCATCAAGTTCGGCCTGTTCGATGTCTCGGCGGCTGATCCCTCCCTGCTCTGCAAGGGCCTGCTCGACGAGCACGAGGCAAGACCCCGGCTCGTGGTGAAGGGCCCCGCCGGCGAAGACCTGTTCGAGACGCGGTGGGAGACGCCGGACGCGGCCGGCGGTGGCCATCTATTCGCCGACGTGCTCGCCTTCATCGAAGACCGGTTCGGCGAACGCAGCCTGCGGGCCGTCGGCCACCGCATCGTTCACGGCGGGCCGGATTATTCGGGCCCGGTCGTCCTGACGGACGACATCACCGCGAAGCTGGAGGCATTGACGCCGCTGGCGCCGCTGCACCAGCCGCGCTGCCTTACCCCGGTCCGTTCGCTCGCGGCGATCCGGCCCGAATTGACGCAGATCGCGTGTTTCGACACCGCCTTCCACCACGGCCTCACACCGCCCGCGAGCCGCTTCGCCATTCCCAGGCGATTCGAGGCACGTGGCGTCAGGCGCTATGGCTTTCACGGCCTCTCATTCGAATATGTCGCGGGACGCCTCGCCGAGATCGCACCGGAGCTCGCGGCCAGGCGCACCGTCATCGCGCATCTCGGCAACGGCGCCAGCCTTTGCGCATTGCGCGATAGCCGCAGCATCGACACCACGATGGGGCTGACGCCGCTCGACGGCCTCGTGATGGGCACACGCTGCGGCACGATCGATCCCGGCGTGCTGCTCTATCTGCAGCAGCACGAGAAGATGTCGGTCGAGGAGGTCCAGCGCCTGCTCTATCACGAGTCAGGCCTGCTTGGCGTCTCCGGCATCTCCGCGGACATGCGCACGCTGCTGGCAAGCGGCGAGGTTGCGGCGCGAGAGGCGGTCGATCTCTTCAGCTTCCGCGCGGCGCAGGCTGTCGCGATGATGGCGACCACTCTCGGCGGCCTGGACTGTCTGGTCTTCACCGGCGGCATCGGCGAGCATGCCAAGGAAATCCGCAGTGCGATCGGCAAGCGTCTCGCATGGATGGGAGTGCGCATCGATGCCGCCAGCAATGACGCGGTGCGCGGGCGCATCAACGGCAGCGACAGCACCGTCGATATCTTCGTTGTCCCGACCAATGAAGAGATGACGATTGCGCGCCACTGCGCCGCTCTGATCCGTGGACGCCACGTCACGTGACACTTTTATGAATGATCTGCCGCAATGCTGCCGCCGCGGTTTCGCGGCACAGAGAACGCATCAACCCTGGTTGCGGACCGATCATGAAAACCCAGATCATCGAAGAGCTCGGACAAGGCAGCATCCTGCTGCCCGCGCTGGTGGCGGAAGCGCTCGCCGCCAACGACCGCATCAAGGTGCGGATGAGCGCATTGCAGGCGGCGGCCCAACATGCGCAGGAACCTAACCGGCCCGCGAACGACCTTGGCGTCGAAAGTCAGACTGCAGGCATCGCTCCCGCGGGAATCGCGGCGCTGATCGGCGGCGCCCATCTGATCGGACAGGGCCGGCTCGCGGCCCCCGATCTTGCGAAGCTGATACAGGAGATTGGGGACGATGCAGCGACCATGATCCGCGCCGTCGGCGCCGGCGCCGTGAGCGAAGGCGAGAGGGCGCAGGCGCGGCTCGACGCGATCCGCACAGCCGGCCTGCTCGATCCCACCAGCGAGATCGAGATGTCCCGCATCTCGCGCCTGACCGGCGTGGCCGACGCAGGCGGCGACAGCCTGCATCGCCTCGTCATGGATCTGCACAAGCAGCTCAACAGGCTTGCGTCGAGTTCCTCGGAGGAAGCGCTCGACGGCGCCCATGTCTTCGGTCTGCACGGCGAAGACCGCGCCGCGGTCGCGGCCTTCATGAAGGGCCTGAACGCGACGCGAGGCCTCAAGTTCAATCACCCGGGCCTCGACACCATGGCCACACGCGCCGGCGGCCGGCTCCTGATCCAGAACGACATCGGCACCACGGACGCCCATGTCGTCGTGATCGCGGTGAAGAAGAACGCGGTCACCGTCACCTACACCGACGTGCACCTGGCACGCGCGAAGTTCTTCATGTCGCTGTTCGACAATTTCGAGGCGACGTGGAGCGGGCTCGATCGTCACACCGCCGCAGGCCTCGGCGAAGACAATTCCTTCTATCTCGTCACCGGCCAATATCAGGCCGGACACGCCGCCGATCGCAACGAATTCCTCGCGGAGGTCGGTGCCGCACTGGTCTTTCTGATCGACTGGAACAAGGCGCGCAAGCTGCTCAGGACCTGGGTCGCCAAGGAGGACGCGGCACGCATCCTCGAATGGGCCGCGCGTCAGCGGATCGGCCATCGCGGCTTCCTCGAACTCGGGGGCAACGATCTGCTGGGCTCTGCAGTTCGGAACGCCGCCCCCACCCGGATCGGCTTTGGCGAGCGGCTCGACCAGGCGCTCGGCCGCAACGCAGCAATCGATTTTCTGAAGGCATCTCTGCGCGCCTCCACCGAGGCGCTGCTTGCAGGCCGCTCGGTCAGGACGGTGCGCGACCAGATCGAAGCCGATCTGATGCGGCACCTGGATCGCGTCGACGGGGCTCTGCTGGCAGCCGTGCTGCGTCAGATCGGCCTCGCCCACGATCTCGTCGCGGCGATCTCGCGCCATATCGCCGCGTTCCGCGCGGACCAGCCCGCCGACGGCAAGCTGCTGACGCAACGCTGCGGCGCGATCGAGCAGAAGGCCGACAGAATCGCGATCGAGAGCCGCAACGAGGTCGACCGCCTCAATGCCCGTCCGCTGATCGGACAATTGATCGATCGTGCCGAGGAAGCGGTCGACGAGCTGGAGCAGGCTGCATTCATCGCCGCGTTGATGCCGGAGAGGACCGATCCATCCTTGCTGGCATCGCTGGCCGAGCTCTGCACAGTGGCAGAGACCGCGACCGAAGTGGCCGCGAGCGGCGTCGCCGCAGCGATCGATGTACCGGAAGGACGGCGCGCCGATTCCGAGGACGCGCTCTCCGCCGTGACCCGCCTGATCGACGCCGAACACGCCGCCGACAGCCGCGAACGCGCGATCACCGCACTGGTCTTCAGCGGCGGCTTCGACGTCGCTACCTCGCTGTCGGTGATCGAGCTCGCCCGCGCCGTCGAGCGCGCCACCGACCGCTTCGCCGCGTTCGGTCATCTGCTCCGCCGTCACATCATGATCGACCTCGCAGCTTGAGGAGCCACCATGCATATCGTCCATATCGGCGCTGAAGCCGCCGAATTGCGGCCCGCCGAAGAGATCGGCGCCAAGGCCGCCAATCTCGCCCGCATGGCGGCGCGGGGCCTGCCCGTGCCGCCTGCCTTCGTGCTCCCGGTCAAGCTCTGCGCCGAGCTCATTGCCGGTCATGCGCACGCCACGCGACACCTGCGCGACGGCTTGAAGGAGGGAATCTCGTTCCTGGAGAGCGCTACCGGAAAACGCTTCGGGGACCGCCGGCAGCCGCTGCTGGTCTCGGTGCGCTCGGGGGCGGCGCGATCGATGCCGGGCATGCTCGACACCGTTCTCAATGTCGGCTGCACGCCCGATGCCGTCCACGGCCTGATCCGTGCGACCGGCCGGCCGCGGCTCGCCTGGGATTGCCGGCGCCGTTTCCTGGAGAGCTTTGGCGAGACCGTGCTCGAGCTCGACCAGGCCGCCTTTGCCGCATGCATCTCGGAGCTCGTCGCAACCGAAGACGTCGGCAGCGACCGCGAGCTCGACAGCGAAGCGCTCGAGCGGCTCCCCCCC
>NZ_AJQE01000022.1 GCF_000261685.1 Bradyrhizobium genomosp. I (2014)
AGGATCGCGCCGATGGCTCGCCGGAGGACGCGTTCGCGCAATTGGAGGCGGCAGCCCGAGCGGTCTATCGCTCCTGGATGAGCGAGCGCGCGATGACTTATCGAAGCCTCCAGCATCTCGAAGCGCTCGAGGGTACCGCCGTGACCGTGCAGGCGATGGTCTTCGGCAATGGCGGTCTTGCCTCCGGCGCGGGCGTGGCCTTCTCGCGCGATCCTTCGACGGGCGCGCCGCGGCCGATGATCGACCTCGTCCTCGATGCGCAGGGCGAAGACGTCGTTTCCGGAAGACGCGCGCCAGATACGGCCGAGGCGATCGCCCGCGAGCTGCCGCAGCTCGAATCGGAGCTTGGCGACGTCCTGAGGCGACTCGAGCACGCCTTCGCCGATGTCCAGGACGTCGAGTTCACGGTCGAGAACGGCAGGCTCTGGATCCTCCAGACCCGCACGGCCAAGCGCACGCCGCGGGCCGCCGCCAGGATCGCGATCGACCTCGTGCATGAAGGCCTGATCTCGAAAGACGAGGCATTGGGGCGGATTGCGGAGATCGACCTCGCCTCGCTCACCGAAACCAGATTGGTTGCTCCGGGCAGGCCCGCAGCGACCGGCATCGGGGCGTCCGGCGGCATCGGAATCGGACGCGCGGCGTTCTCGTCCGAAGGCGCCCGGTGCCTCTCGGCGGGAGGCGAGCCGGTCATCCTGCTGCGTCCCGATACCAGCACCGCCGACGTCGCAGGCTTCGCGCTTGCTGCCGGCATCGTAACGTCAGTCGGCGCGCGCACCTCGCACGCGGCCCTAGTGGCGCGGCAGATGGGCAAGCCCTGCGTGGTCGGCTGCCGTGAGCTGAAGATCGATCCTGTCGCGAAGCGGGCCCAGCTCGGCAATGTCGCATTTGCCGAAGGCGAGTGGATGACGATCGAGGGCGACGCCGGAGAGCTCTATCTCGGACGCTGCGAGACGATCCGGACACGGCCCGAAGCCGAGCTTGCCGAGATCGCGGCGTGGCAGGCGCACTGCGGCCAAAATGGCAGCCACGCCGCGGCGCCTCAATGAGTGCCGGTCAGGATCTGAAAACACCCGATCGCGACCTCGATCACGATCAGAACCACAACCGCAATCTCCAGGCGGAGCGAGCGCTGGGTGTCGATGATGTCGGTCAGTGCGTTGGCGGTCTCCGACACCGCGGTGAGCTTGCGCTCGAGCGTGTCGAGGCGCTCCTTCAGCTCGTACTCGTCCTCGAGACGGGAATAGAGCCGATCGAGCTCGGGCTTCTCCCAGAGCACGTCGGGCTTCTCGGCGATGGCGACGCGACCGGCGACGCGCTGCTGCACCAGCAATGCATTGCCGATCAATTGCAGGATGCCCTTGCGCCGGCGCGGCGTGCGGCCGTGCTCGGCGAGCTCCCGTGCGAACGGCTCGATCACATCGAAGACCGCGGCGACGCGGCGCTCGTCGCGCGCCAGCGACGTGCTCTTGGCGAGCGCATCCGCAACCAGCAGCAGCCGGTCGTCGGAGAATTTGGCGAGACAGATCGGCCCGCCCGGCTGGATCGCCTCGGCGGCTTCGTCGTTGCAGAGCTGCGCTTGCGCGATCTCCTCCTCGTACGGGCTGAGCTCTCCGGTCACGCGTGACCTCAGGTTGTCGATGAGGACCTTCTCCTCGGACGGAAGCAGCCCGATCAGCACGACGACACCGTAGCGAAAGATCACGGCAAGGCCGCCATGGACGCGGAAGGCGGCGGGCGTCGAGGACACCAGCGTGCCGATTTCCAGGCCAGAAGCATTGATGCGGTCGCCCAGCATCAACGCCCGGATCCGCAAGGTCGGCGCGGCCCCCTGCTTCGGCGCCGCCGGCGCCGTGCCAGCGGCGAGTTGATCGGCGTTCATGTGAGGCCTCCCCCGGCACCAGGATCACGCATTTTCCGTTCGACCTTTCTTGCAAGCCGCCTCCTCGTCCGAGAGAGGCCAACTGCCCGCGCGCAGCGAAGTGTCGCCATGACACTTCGGGTTAGCCGTCGGGAGAGCTTGTGCCGAAACATTTGGCAATATTACCAGCCCGCGCGCGACATACTTGGCTGTGATGACCGGCTGCGGTTTACCATCGCACGCCGAAGCGCCGCCGGAAAGTTGCACTCGGCAACGCGACGGGTTTATGACAACATCATGCAACGCTACGCTTCTCCCGAAGTGCAGACACTGAAGCCTCAATCATGCTGAGCGTCATCATTCCGACCGAAGGTGTCGAGCAGACGGCGGTCGCAACCCTGGCCGCACTCGTCCCCGGCGCCGCCGCCGGCGTCATCCGGGAGGTTCTTCTGGTCGACCGCACGCGCAATGGCGTCATCGAGCGCGTTGCAGACGTCGCAGGCTGCCGTTTCATCGGGTTCGACGGGCCCTCGCAGGGCGCGGCGCTCGCCGCCGGCGCGCTCCAGGCCCGATCGCCATGGCTGATGTTCCTGCCCGCAGGTGCCGTGCTGGAAACCGGCTGGATCGAGGAAACCACCCAGTTCATCCAGGCCGTCGCCAGCAGCGGCCGGGATCGTGCGGCGGTGTTCCGCTATGCGCGCTCGCCTTACGCAAATACCGCATTGCGCGACATCGTCTGGGCCGTGGCGCGCACGCTCGCCGGTCCCCTCGGCGATCAGGGGCTATTGATCGCGCGTGTTCACTACGACCGGATCGGCGGCTACCCGCCCCAG
>NZ_AJQE01000023.1 GCF_000261685.1 Bradyrhizobium genomosp. I (2014)
GCTGCGGCGGCTCGGCCGGTCCTCCCGCACCATGCTGCGCAGCCGGATCGTGATGGTCAGTTGAAGCACCGAGATACTTGCCAACGTCAACTAATTAATTGACAATGGCAAATATCGAGGTGATCCCATGCTATCGCAATCTTCGCCATCAAACCCAGCGGCCGAACAGGTCGCCGACGACCAGATCGCAGCAGTCCGCGCCTTCAACCGCTTTTACACCCGCAAGCTTGGTGTACTCGACCAGCACCTTGGAAAGAGTCCCTTTTCTCTCAGCGAGGCCCGGGTGCTCTATGAACTCGCGCATCGCGACGAGCTTGCGGCAAAGGAGATCGGAAACGAGCTTGGTCTCGATCCCGGCTATCTCAGCCGCATCGTCCAGAGCTTCGACGAAAAGGGGCTGATCACGCGAAGGCCCCTGCCCGCGGATCGCAGGCAATACCAGCTCAGCCTCACCGCCAAGGGCCGCCAGACCTTCGCCAAGCTGAACCTGAGCTCGCAAAACGAGGTTGCCGCAATGCTGGCCCGGCTTTCGGCCAGCGATGCGACACGGCTCACGCAGGCCATGACGACCATCGAGGCCGTGCTGGAGCAACGTCGAAGCCAGCCCGCGGCTTTCATGCTGCGCAGTCATCGCGTCGGCGACATGGGCTGGGTCATCTCCCGACAGGCTGCCGCCTACGCCGCGGACTACAACTGGGACATCAGCTACGAGGCGCTGGTTGCCGAGATATGCGCGCAGTTCATCAAGAACTACGACGCCGCGCGCGAGCACTGCTGGATCGCGGAAGTGGGTGGCGAGCC
>NZ_AJQE01000024.1 GCF_000261685.1 Bradyrhizobium genomosp. I (2014)
TTTCTGGTCAAGGCCACGGACGAGATCGCCAAGCTCCGCCTGTTGCAGGTGGAGAAGAAAGCACGGGGACTCGGTGTCGGCCGCGCACTGGTCGAGCAATGCATCCAAGGCGCACGCGAGCGGGGCTACAGCAAGATGACGCTGTGGACCCAGAGCATTCTGGTTGCCGCACGAGGCATCTATCAAAGTACGGGCTTCAAGCTCGTGAAGGAAGAGAAGCACCACAGCTTCGGTGCCGATCTGGTTGGAGAGACGTGGGAGCGCGATCTGTAGCTGCGCAATGCGCATTGCTGCGCGCTCTCCCTCCGCGAAAGTCGGTGCGCGCGGATGGGTACCCCTCATCCTGAGCCATAGCCGATGCGAAGCATCGGCGTTCTTAAGAACGGCGGCCGAAGGCCGCCTATGCCACCTTCTCCCGCGAGGGGAGAAGGGAAGAAAGGCAAGAACTCAGAAAGTCGCGCCTTGCGCCTTCGGCCTTCGCAGATGCTCGTCCAGCCGCGGCATGATCTCGACGAAATTGCACGGCCGCGTGCGGTAGTCGAGCTGGGCTGCGAGGATGCCGTCCCAGCCATCGCGGCAGGCGCCGGGGGAACCCGGCAGACAGAAGATGTAGGTGGCACCCGCGACACCTGCAGTCGCGCGGCTCTGGATCGTCGACGTGCCGATCTTGGCGTGGCTCAGCATGTGGAACGCGATCGAGAAACCGTCCATGCGCTTCTCGAACAGCGGCTCGATCGCCTCCGGCGTGACGTCGCGCCCGGTGAAGCCGGTCCCGCCGGTGGTGATGACGACGTCGACGCCGCCATCTGCAATCCAGCGCCGGATGATGGCGCGGATCGCCTCGACATCGTCGGTGACGATCTCGCGGGCGGCGAGATGATGGCCCGCCGCGGTGAGGCGGTCGACCAGCGTCTGGCCGGACTTGTCGTCCGCGAGCGCGCGCGTGTCGGACACGGTGAGCACCGCGATATTGAGCGGGATGAACTGCTTCGTTTCGTCGATCGAGGCCATGGTGCGTCTCTCGTGTCCCGGACAGGGGGCGACGCGTCAGCGCCGCGCCGCAGAGCCGGGACCCATTTCAGAGGTTGGGAGACCGGCGTTGTGGGCCCGGCTCAGCAGCGCATCACCATAGCGTGTCGCAGACGCGCGTAAACGCGCTTATGGTGCTGCCCTGCGTCCGGGGCACGTCATAATCGCTACAACGCTCCGGCACCGAACGTGTTGCAGGCCTGGACCGTGCCCTGCTGGTAGCCAGTCATGAACCATTGCTTGCGTTGCGCCGCCGAGCCGTGGGTGAATGAATCGGGCACGACCCGGCCCGTGGCCTGGCGCTGCAGCGTATCGTCGCCGATCGCGCTCGCCGTGGTCAGCGCGGCGTCGATGTCGCCGGGCTCCAGGAAGTTCGGACGCTTCTTCGCCTCGCGATTGACCCAGACGCCGGACAGGCAGTCCGCCTGCAACTCGACCTTCACCTGGAGCGCATTCGCCTCGGCCTTCGAGCCGACCTGCTGCTGCAGCCGCGTCACGCGCGGAATGATGCCGAGCAGGTTCTGAATGTGATGGCCGGCTTCATGCGCAATGATGTAGGCCGTGGTGAAATTGCACGCCGACTTGCCGGAGCAGCCGCGAAAGCGCGTCTCGACCTCGCGGAAGAACGCGGTGTCGAGGAAGATGGTGCGATCCGGCGGACAATAGAACGGTCCCATCGCCGACTGCGCCATGCCGCAGCGGCCGCCATTGGTGGCATTGCGGAACAGCACGATCTTCGGACCGGTGTAGGACTGGCCACTGGCCTGGAAGATCTCGCTCCAGCGATCGTCGATCTCGCCGAGGATGCCGGAGATCATGCTGCCCATCTCGTCGGTCGGCGCGCCGCGCTTGCCCGAGGAGGCCTGGCGATCGGTCTGGTAGGTCGGCGCATGGCCGCCGCCGGTCAGAATTTCGGCGCCGCCGATCAGGATGCGTGGATCGATGCCGAAGGCGTAGCCGAGCAGGCCGAGCACGATGATGGTGCCGATGCCGAGCCCGCCGCCGCCCATCGGCAGGCCGAACCCGCCTCCTCCGCCGCCGCCAAAGCCACCACCTTCGTCGCGACGATCCTCGATGTCGTCGCTGCGGCGGAAGTCATCGTAACGCATGGCGGCCTTCCCTCTGGGATCCCTGAATCAGTTTCGACGGCGCACAATGATGTGGAAGCTCAACGCGCCACACACGTAAAATTTCCGTTGCTTTTATCAATATCGTGGCCGGCAAAAATTGCCTAGTGCGACAGCATGTCGATGCCAGCAATTTTTTCCGAGGGTCGAGCAATTTTTTCCGAGAGAAATTTGCAGCCTTTTTGCAGCCATGATTGCTGCAGCAAGCCGGGCAAACGCGAAATACACTGCAAAATACGGCGAATGCGCACGACAACGTTCGCACAACCGGCGACGCGAGGGCTGCTCACGAAAGCGGCGGATTAAGCCGATTTTTACTTTGCCCCTTCAATGTAACGGCCAGTCGGTTGTTTGGTCCCGCGTCGCCGACAGCGTCGCCTGAGTCAGAGTTCTTGAGTCATGGTAGAGTCGCGTCGCGGGGCGTCTGCAAGGGCGCCCCGCACAAATTTTGAGTCCCCCTCGCATCGCATCATTCTCGGCGATTGCGTCGCCGAGATGTCGAAGCTTCAGGCTGGTTCGGTCGACCTGGTGTTCGCCGACCCGCCCTACAATCTCCAGCTCAAGGGCGATCTCAAGCGCCCCGACGAATCCCATGTCGATGCCGTCAACGACGACTGGGACAAGTTCGATTCGTTCTCCGCCTATGACGATTTCACCCGCGCCTGGCTGCTTGCCGCCCGCCGCGCGATGAAGCCATCGGCGACGATCTGGGTGATCGGCTCCTATCACAACATCTTCCGTGTCGGCGCGATCATGCAGGACCTCGGCTTCTGGCTCCTGAACGACATCGTCTGGCGCAAGGCCAACCCGATGCCGAATTTCCGCGGCCGCCGCTTCACCAACGCGCACGAGACCATGATCTGGGCCGCGCGCGACGAGAAGGCCAAGGGCTATACGTTCAACTACGAGGCACTGAAGGCCGCCAACGAGGACGTGCAAGCGCGGTCCGACTGGCTGATCCCGCTCTGCACCGGCGAGGAGCGCCTCAAGGGCGCCGACGGCAAGAAGGTGCATCCGACGCAGAAGCCGGAAGGTCTGCTCGCGCGCGTGCTGCTGTCGTCGTCCAAGCCCGGCGATCTCGTGATCGATCCCTTCAACGGCACCGGCACGACTGGCGCGGTCGCAAAGCGCCTCGGCCGCTCCTATATCGGCTTCGAACGCGACAAGACCTACGCCAAGGCGGCTGAGGCCCGCATCGCCGCGGTCGAGCCGCTGCCGGAAGAAAGCCTCGCCCCGTTCATGACCGCGCGCGAAGCGCCGCGGGTGGCGTTCTCCGAGCTGATCGAGCGCGGCATGATCATGCCCGGCACGAAACTGTTCGACGCCAAGAAGAAGCTCGGCGCGCTGGTGCGTGCCGACGGCGCCATCATGTTCGGCGACAAGGTCGGCTCGATCCACCGGATCGGCGCGGTCGCGCAAGGCGCGCAAGCCTGCAACGGCTGGACCTTCTGGCACGTTGAGACCAAGAAGGGTCTCAAACTGATCGACGAGCTGCGTGCCGAGATCCGCGCCGGCATGGCGGCGGAGTAGTTTTCCCTCTTACCGTCATTCCGGGGCGCGCGAAGCGCGAACCCGGAATCCATCCAGCAACAGCACATGCGGCCCAATGGATCCCGGGCTCGCGCCAAGAGGCGCGCCCCGGAATGACGGCGGCGGATGGTTGAAAGCCGCCGCTGCCGGGACTAGCTTTCCCCGATCAGCCTCCGTCCTGACGGCCGGCTCCCATGCGACGACAGTCCGAGACATTGCTGCTGGTGCCGCTGCTGCCGATCTTCCTGGTCGGCATGTTTCCGATGTTCCTGATCGCGCTGCTGGGATTTTTCGGTCTCGCGCTGTTCGGCGTGCTCGTGATCTGCGTCGGGCTCGCCAGCAGCAACGAGGCGCACGACAATTTCAACCACGACGTCATCGTGCATGGCTACGCGCGCGGATCGGAGCGGGCGGCGCGGGCGTCCGACATGCATCTCGCCGCCCGGCTCGGCCGGCGGCTGGAGGCCGTGGGCGCGGCCATGGTCCTTACGGCGGCAATCGGCCTTTGTTACGCTGCTTGATCTGCGTATCGCGCAGACGCCGCCCGGCAAACTCGCCGGTTGCTCTCCCGCAACGGCTTCAGGCAAGACAAGGCCCGCCCAACGATGCCACGCCTGCGCGCGGCAACAGACACCGGGGAGTGCTCGATGCTCAAATTCTACTTCAACGGATCGCCGAATCCGACCAAGGTTGCGCTTTATCTGGAAGAATCCGGTCTGCCCTTTGAACCGGTCGCCGTCGACACCCGCAAGGGCGAGCAGTTCGCGCCGGACTATCTGAAGATCAATCCGAACGGCAAGGTACCGGCCATCGACGACAACGGCACCATCGTGTTCGACTCCAACGCGATCCTGCTCTACCTCGCCGAGAAGACCGGCAAGTTCCTGCCCGCCGCCAGCGTGCGCGGCGAGACGCTGTCCTGGCTGATGTTCGTGGCCACCGGCGTCGGGCCGTATTCGGGTCAGGCCGTGCACTTCAAGCATTTCGCGCCGAAGGACCAGAACCACGACTACGCCCATAACCGCTACCAGTACGAGACTGATCGCCACTACAAGATTCTCGACGGTCACCTCGAAGGCCGTCGCTACATGGTCGGCGACAGCTATTCGATCGTCGACATGGCGCTGTGGGGCTGGGCGCGGATGGTGCCGTTCAAGCTCGGCGACGGCGCTTTTGCCCGATACCCGAACGTGAAGCGGCTCGTGGACGAGATCTCGGCGCGCCCCGCGGCGGCGCGGGCCATCGCCCTGAAGGACAAGTTCACCTTCAAGGCCGAGATGGACGACGAAGCACGCAGCAACATGTTCAAGCACATGACGGCCAAAGTGGCCTGATCGCCTCGCGCCGCCGTTCGAGGCCACGCGCATGCGCGTGGCCTCTTGCGTTTGAGACTTCAGGCGGCGTGGACCGAGTTCAGGAACCTGGTCACCTCGAGCTTGAGGCGGTTGCTGTCGGCCGAGAGCGAGCGCGCCGCCGACAGCACCTGCGAGGAAGCCGAGCCGGTCTCGGAGGCGCCGCGCTGCACGTCGCCGATGTTGGACGACACGAGCTGTGTGCCCTGGGCCGCCTGCTGGACGTTGCGGGAGATCTCCTGCGTTGCCGCGCCCTGCTGCTCCACGGCGGCGGCGACCGTCGACGAAATCTCCGACAGCCGCTCGATGGTGCCGCTGATCTCCCTGATCGAGCCGACCGACTCCTCCGTCGCGGCCTGGATGCTGGAGACCTGCTGGGCGATCTCGCCGGTGGCCTTCGCCGTCTGCTCGGCGAGCGCCTTGACCTCGGAGGCGACCACCGCAAAGCCGCGGCCGGCTTCGCCGGCGCGCGCAGCCTCGATGGTGGCGTTCAGCGCCAGCAGGTTGGTCTGGCCGGCGATGGTGCTGATCAGCTCGACCACGTCACCGATCCGGGCGGCGGCCTTGGAGAGCGCGCCGACGCGCTCGTTGGTCCTGCTCGCCTGACCGACGGCCTCGCCCGCGATGCGGGCGGATTCCTGCACCTGGCGGGCAATCTCGGATACCGAGGAGGAGAGCTCCTCGGTCGCCGAGGCGACCGCCTGCACGTTGGCCGAGGCTTCCTGCGAGGCGCTGGCGACCTCCGTCGACAGGTCCTGGGCCCGCGCAGCGGTCGTGGTCAGAGTGCCTGCGGAGGCTTCGAGCTCGCTCGACGCCGACGACACCGTGTTGACGATCTCCCCGACCGCCTGCTCGAACTGATCGGCAAGCCTGGCCATGTCGGCCTTGCGGCTCTCGGCCTGCCGCGCCTCGAGCTCGGCCTGCTCGGAGCGCATACGCTCGGTCTCGACCATATTGTCCTTGAATACCTGGATCGCCTTGGCCATGTCGCCGATCTCGTCGGTCCTGCCGCGGCCGGGAATCTCGACCTGGAGATTGCCGCCGGCAAGCCGCCCCATCGCGCCCGTCATCGAGGTCAGGGGACCGACGATGCTGCGGGCGATCAGGACGGCGACGATGCCGCCGAACAAGATGGCGAGGCCGCCGGCGATCTCCTGAACGGTCGTCGTTCCCGCGATCACGACTTCGGCGGTGGTCCGCGATTGCTGGTAGTCCTGCTTCAGGGTCGTTTCCGCGGCCTTGAGCTTGCCGATGCTGTCGACGATGAGGGGCGCGAGATTCTTGTGGTAGATCTCGTCGGCCTGGAGCATCGCGGCGGAGGTCGTCTCGAACGCCGATTTGTAGATTCCGAGCGAGGTCTTCACCGGCGTGAGCACGGTTCGCAATTCCGTCGCCTGCGGGCTCTTTTCCAGCGCCGAAAGGCGCTGCATCGCCCTGTCCACATTGGTCCTGAAATTGGCGGGTCCCTTGGTGTCGCGCAGGGCCAGGAAGCGCCAGTTGGCGATTTGAACCTGGAGAAGCCGGGATTCGAGGTCCGCGACGAGCGCCGCGGTGTCCTCATCGACGGCTGCGCGGGCCACATCAACGAGCTTGTTCATCTTGGCAGTCAGCTCATCTCCGCTCGGCAGCAGCGTCGCCTTGCCGGTTCGCGCCTCGTTGACGGCGTCCCCAAGATTGTCACGCAGGCTTCGCATTTTGGCGATTTCGGTGATGAGATCTTCGTAAAGCTTGCGCCGTTCCTCGGAGGCCGTCCCCTGGGCTCCGACCTTCAACAGCTCGGTCGCCGCGGTTTCCCGTTCCGAAGCCTCTTTCATCGCAGGCTCGCTGGCGTCGTAGATGTAGCGCAGATTGGCCCGCTGGATCGCCTGGAGATAGGTCGATATCTCCAGCACCCGCGCCGTGCTGTCAGAGAGGGCGGATTGTCTTGCGACCTGATCCTGCACGTCCCGCAAATTCCAGACGGCAACCACTGCCATCACGAGACCGACCGCCACCAGGGCCATGAAGCCCGCGTACAGGCGTCCCCTGATCCGCAAACGAAATTTCGGCATTCCCACTGTCCACCCGGATGCATGTGAATTCGAGGGGCCGAACAACTCCGGCGATCATTGCGGCCACTCCGGCAGCCGCACGTCGCGCCCTGGGGACTCGCGCTGCACCGCGACACAATGGGGGACACTCGTTAATTGAACCTTCAAATCTTTCGCGCGATTGAGATCGGCCGGCACGAAATTTGCTGTTTTTGTCGGCAGCTATGCAAAGTTCGCGCGCGAATGCGCAGCGTCATACAGGGCGCTGCATGCGAACGCTCACGAGGCGCCGGCCTTCTGCAATTTGTCGAGTGCATGCTCGATCACTTCCAGCGTGTAGGGCTTCTGGACCACCGGCGCCGACGCCAGTTGCTCCGGGAGCGGCGCGCGCTCGCCATAGCCGGTTGCGAAGATGAAGGGCACCCCGATCTCCTTCAGCTTCTGAGCCACCTTGATGCTGCTCTCGCTGCCGAGGTTGAGATCGAGCAGGGCAAAGCTCGGCCGGGTGCGCTCGATCGATCGCAGTGCCTGATCGACGGTGGCGGCGGTGTCGACGTGGCGAGCGCCTAGATCGAGCAGGATGACCTCCGCCGCCATGGCGATGATCAGATTGTCCTCGACGATCAATGCCGTGTCGGAAATCCTGGGTCGGGTGGACTGCTGCTCCTCGACGCGCATGGCGGCTCCTGCGATGGACGGGACCAATTCGACGAAATTGGGGGGAATCACGAACTTTGCCTGCACGCCCAGGAGGTCGAAGCGGATCTCGGCATCGCCCTTGAGGTCGAACGGCACCGATCGCTCGATGATCGTGGTGCCGAAGCCGCGCCGCGACGGTGGCTGTACCGGCGGGGGGC
>NZ_AJQE01000025.1 GCF_000261685.1 Bradyrhizobium genomosp. I (2014)
TGACGAGGCTGGAGGATGGATCAAGGCGCCAGACCACTTCGACACTGCCGGTGGAATCGGCAAGTGCGCCGTACTTGGCGGAATTGGTCATCATCTCGTGCACGACCAGAGCCAGCGTGGCGAACGCCTTGGGATCCAGCGCGACGTCCGGACCGCCCATCTTCACCCGCCCCGCGCGCGCGCCGAGATAGGCGCCGGCCTCGGACTCGACCAAGGTGCGGAGCGCGACCGGGGCCCAGTTCAGGTTTGTGATCTGATCGTGGGCGCGCGCCAGAGCCTGGATGCGGCCGCCGAGCACGCCGGCGAACTCCTCGACGCTGGTCGCGGTGTCCTTGCTTTGCGCCACCAGGGCGCGCACGAGGCTCAGGATGTTGCGGACGCGGTGATTGAGTTCGGCGATCATCAATTCCTGCCGCTCCTGCGCCCCGCGGCGCTCGCGCGCGGCGAGGTCGGACAGTTGCAGGATCACCTCTAGCAGCGTGACGCGCAGGCTCTCGGCGATGCGGATGTCAGCCGCCGACCACGGCTTCGACTGCCCCGCCACCGTTTCCTGCCAGAGCTCAAAGCTCTTGCGCGGCGTCAGGCGCGGCCCGTTCGGTCCTTCGTCGTAGACCTTGTTGGGAACGCCGGCCCATTTGACCGAGCGCGTCACCTCGCGCCGGAAAAAAATCAGGCAGTCGCGCGGTGTGCGCGAGATCGGGATGGCGAGAAAGCCAGCCGCGCGATCACGGAAGGCCTGGCCGGCTGCATAGACCTTGGCGATCTCGGCGCTCGCGAAAATCCGCCCCGGCGAAGTCCGGTTGATGAAGGCGACAAGGTCCTTCACCTCGTCTTCGGTCGGCGTCTCGCCATCCAGCGCGATCTTGTTGTCGGACCAGGCCGCGACGCCGTCGCATTCGATCATCTTGCGGTAGTCGCCGAGGAAATCGACGATCGCGCGGCGGCTGTGCTCGTGGGAAGCCGCGATCTCGATCAACCGTTCCTGGACCTGATGAGCGCGGGATTCATAGGCCACATCGCCCTCGCGCTCGCGGCCTTCCACGATCCAGGAGAACATCTGACCGAACAGCTCGGAGGCCGTGCGCTTGTCGAACGAGATATAGCGCGACGAATAGTGATGGCAGGCAAACAGGCCCCACAGCTTGCCATCGCGCAGGATCGACACCGACATGGAGGCGGCAACGCCCATGTTGCGCAGATATTCGATGTGGATCGGCGAGACCGAGCGCAGCACGCTCATCGAAAGATCGAGCAGCCCTGCGTTGTGTGTAACCGTCGACACCAGCGCAGCCGGCCTTGCGTTGACGTCGGCGATGATGCGCAGCCAGTTGCGCTGATAGAGGGCCCGCGCCTGCCTTGGAATGTCCGATGCGGGATAGCGCAGGCCGAGGAAGGATTCGAGCTCGGCCCCCGCGGTCTCGGCGATCACCTCGCCTGATCCGTCCGGATGAAACTGATAGACCATGACGCGGTCGAAACCGGTCAGCACCTTGAGCTGGCGCGCCGCCTCCCGCGCCAGATCGGCCATACCGCGCGTCTTGCGGATCCTTTCGAGCATCAGACGCACGAGTTCGCCGGAATTGACGCCGGGCTCGCGGACGCTCGGCTCCGCCTCGATGATCAGATAAACGCCGGAGAGATGAATCGAAAGATCGAACGGTGGCTTGCCCGGCTGCAGCTCCACGCCGAACAGGCGTTCGGTTGCGTCCGGACCACCGAGATGATCAACACGGCTGCGGATCGTTTCGACCGCCGCCGCAGAGACGACGCTCGACAGCGGCTGGTGGAGCAGGTCGGCAACATCCGTCCCAAGGAAGCTCCCTACGTTGTTCGATCCCATGCAGATCGTGAAATCCGACAGCACGGCCAGGAGGAAACCAAACGGTTGCACGCTGCCGGGGATGTGGATCGGCTCGCGATCGCAATTGGTGAGATCGACCGCCTCGTTCATGCGCGGTCCGCCGCCTGCTCGAATGCGGCGAAGGCAATGCAAGCGGAATCGATGATCTCGTCCTCGTCACCTGACTCTTCTCTTGCGAGCTTCACCAGAAAGCTCTGCCAGAGCCGCTTGCCCTCGCCATGGCGGAGATAGGTGGTGGCTTCACTGACGCGCGGATCGCCCGCGTCCGCGACTGCCTTCAGCAGGAACCTCGCGCCAAGCCGCGAGCCCTCCAGCACATACATCGTGCCTAGCACCCCGCTGCGTGTCAGCCGCGGCACCGACACTATCGACGCCGCGCTCGTGCCGAGGCGTCCGAGATCAACCGCAATCGCAGCGCTGCGCGACCGTTCGGGCCAATCCGGAAACATGCGCTCCACGCCCGCCTCGATGAGCGCGACTTCGAGCGGAAGAAGAGCTCCGGCGCTGGCCTGAAGAAAGCGGCGATAGCCGGCCAGCCCGCCGAGATCGAATGCGGAAAGCTGGGTGTCGAGCGCGCGGTGCGCAGCCGAGGTCGCTTCTCTCAGTCGTTCGCGGAGTCCGGAGAAGCTGCAGCCCCCCTGTGTTGAAACGTGCGAAGCCCCAGCCAGCATGAAATTCCCGGAAATGCAGGTTGCCGGGGCGCAATCGCTCCCGAGGGAAGGGAACGCCGGCGGAAACCGAAGGTTCCGCCGGGATCGGAAGGAAATAGAGGCCACCTGCGCTCTATTTCCGCCGGACAGGTTTTCTCAGCTCGTACTCAATCTCCGACCGCGTCATTCCGCAATCCAGAAGTTCCCGCTCGCTCATGGCAGCGAGCTGGCCTTGTATCCGCGTGCGCTCTCGCCGCAGCCGGATGATCTCCGACAGCTTTCGCCAAACCCGGACGCCCCTCACAGACCGGAACGAAGGGCGCCAGCCGGCAGACCAGATGGTGCTCAAACCGCTAGCCCGCGGCTCTCGCGACCGTTTGTGGAAACGGACCGAGCGCCCTCTCGGTCAGGATCGAGTCGCAGTACTCGCGGATCTCCTTGATCTTGCCGTCCGCGAGGCGAAACACCAGGCAATAGTCGTTGTCGTAGCGCACACCCTCGGGCGTGACGTTGTCGCCCTTGGCTTCCACCACGACGATGTCGCCGTCGGCGATGAAGCGGTGAGCCACGGTGCGCGTCCGGTCGCGCAGGCGGGTGCGGACATAGCCATGCAGGTCGTTGAGGATCGCGTCCTTGCCGGCGAAGGTGCGCGACCAGGAATACTGGCCGGTCACCACCCATCTGGCGTCGTCGGCCAGGCTTGCAGTGAACAGGGCGCGGTCGCGCGCGGCCGGATCGGGGTTTGCGGCGGCGGCGAAAATGTCCTGCATCAACTTCTTGTTGGCGGCAGCGCTCATGGCGGCATCTCCTTTGGTGAGAACACGGAGATCATCGCTGCGCGCCAATAATTCTTCAAATCGATAGCTGGTATGATATCTATTCACTTCATGAATTTGAATTCGCTTGACCTCAATCTGCTGACCGCGCTCGATGCGCTGCTGCGCGAGGCCAATGTCAGCCGCGCCGCGTTGCGGCTCGGGCTGTCGCAGCCGGCGGCAAGCCACGCGCTCCAGCGCCTGCGCGACATTTTTGGCGATCCGCTGCTGGTACGCACCGGCGCGCGGATGGAGCTGACGCCACGGGCCCTGGCGCTGCGCGCCCCGCTGGCCCAGGCGCTGGACCAGGTGCGCGGGCTGTTCGTGCCCGACGAATTCGACGCCGCGCGCAGCGAGCGACAATTCCGCCTGATGATGCCCGATCTCGCGGTCGAGCTGTTGATGCCGCCGCTGATGGAAAAGGTAACACGTCTTGCCCCCAACGTCCGCATCGACGTCGTGCCGTGGCGGGGACCTGCGATCTTCCACGCCGAGTTCGCCCGCACCATCGACCTCGTGATCTCGATCGGCAACGCCTTCAAGGGCTTTCACCGGCAATTGCTTTACACCGACAGCGATGCGCTGGCGGTCCGGCGCGGCCATCCGCAGCTTACGAAACTGAAACGGCGCGAGACGTTCCTCGCCG
Organism: Bradyrhizobium genomosp. I (2014); assembly: GCF_000261685.1. GTDB lineage: Bacteria > Pseudomonadota > Alphaproteobacteria > Rhizobiales > Xanthobacteraceae > Bradyrhizobium. Next base: position 3,973 of record NZ_AJQE01000025.1, read on the forward strand.
CGCGCCATGTCGGCGTGATCATCCGCGGCAATGCCGAGGATCTGATCGACACCTGGCTCCGCACCGAGGGCATCGAGCGGCGCATTTCGCTGGTGGTGTCAGGCTATCTCGAGGCGCTGCACGTCGCCGCCCGCACCGACCTAGTCGCCTTCGTGCCGCGCCGGCTGATCGCGGCGCTGTCGAAGCAGCTCGGCCTCGTCACGGTGACGCCGCCGCTCGACCCCGGGATCGACGAGCAGTTCATGTTTCATCCGACCCGCGCACAGATGGACCCGGGCTCGATCTGGCTGCGGCGGCTGATGCTGGAAACAGGGCGGGGGCTGGAGAAGCGGCGCGCTGGTTAGGATGCCCTCACCAAAGACGGTGTCGTCCCGGATAAGCGCTCGCTGGTCCGGGACGACGGCGGAATATGACGCCGAACCTCACGCCTTCTGCGCCGCCATCACCTTTGCCACGGCGGGGCGGTCGGACATGCGCTTGAAATGGTCGGCGATCTTCGGCGTCGCCTTGATGTCGACGCTGTCGCCTTCGAGCCAGGTCGACAGCGTGTAGAGATAGGGATCGCAGATCGTGAACTGATCGCCCATCACCCACGGTCCCCTGAACATCTTCTGCTCCATCAGCGCAAAGCAGGCGGCCATGGTCTTCGGCACCATCGCCTTCATGTCGGCGAACGAGCTCTCCTGCGTCGCCCAGCGCGCGCCGCGCATCTTGTGGGCGTGGTTGATGTGCACGGTCGAGCAGAGATAGGAGTTGAACGACTGCACCTGGGCGAAATCGAAGGGATCGTCGAGCGGCGCGAGCTTCGCCTTGGGGAAGGTCTGTGCGACGTAAGCCAGCATCGCCGGCGTCTCGGTGAGCACGCCGCGATCGGTCACCAGCGCCGGCACGCGGCCCTTCGGGTTGATCGCGAGATAGTCCGGGCTGTTCTGCTGGTTGTCCTTGAAGCTCAGCCGTTCGGCCGTGTAGTCGGCGCCGGCCTCCTCCAGGGTGATGTAGGTGGCGAGCGCGCAGGTGCCGGTGGCGTAGTAGAGCTTGAGCATGTCGGACCTCATGGGGAAAACCCGAGGTTAACGGTCCTCCGCCGCGCCGTCCATAGGCGACCTGTTCGCAGTTGCCCACGGCCGCCCAGCTGTGCGAAGACGCCGTCAATCGGAGGGGGATTTGTCATGACCGTACTCATCGCCGGCGGCGGCATCGGCGGGCTGACGCTTGCGCTCAGCCTGCACGGAATCGGCGTTCCCGCAAAAGTGTTCGAGAGCGTCGCGGAATTGAAGCCGCTGGGCGTCGGCATCAACGTGCTGCCGCATGCGGTGCGCGAGCTGATCGAGCTCGGGCTGATGGACCGACTGGACTCCAGCGGCGTGCGGACGCGCGAGCTCGCCTATTTCTCCAAGCACGGCAAGCCGATCTGGAGCGAGCCGCGCGGACTGGAGGCCGGCTACAAATGGCCGCAATTCTCGATCCATCGCGGCACCCTGCAGCAGCTCCTGCTCGACGCCGCGATCGAGCGCCTCGGCCGCGAGAACATCCTCACCAGCCACCATCTGACCGGCTGGACCGAGACGGCGGGTGGCATCCGCGCCGATTTCGTCGACAAGGCGACCGGCAAGGCCGCAGGCAGCTACGACGGCGCGATCCTGATCGCCGCCGATGGCATCCATTCCGCCGTGCGCGAAAAGCTCTACCCCAATGAAGGCCCGCCGATCTGGAACGGCCGCATCCTCTGGCGCGGCGTCACGCCGGCGAAGGCCTTCCTGACCGGCCGCACCATGATCATGGCCGGCCACGAGATCCTGAAATTCGTCTGCTATCCGATCTCGAAGGAGCCGGATGCGGCGGGCAACCATCTGATCAACTGGGTCGCCGAGCGCCACATGCCGCCGACCTATCAGTGGCGCCGCGAGGACTATAATCGCACTGCGCGCATCGAGGAGTTCCTGCCATGGTTCGAGAGCTGGCAGTTCGACTGGCTCGACGTGCCCGGCCTGATCCGGAACTGCCCGCACGCCTATGAATATCCGCTGGTCGACCGCGATCCCGTGTCGCAATGGACTTTCGGCAAGGTCACGCTGATGGGCGATGCCGCACATCCGATGTACCCGATCGGCTCGAACGGCGCCTCGCAGGCGATCCTCGATGCGCGCGTCATGACCCGCGAGATTCTCGCGCATGGCCCGACGAGCGCCGCCTTGCTCGCCTATGAGGCCGAGCGCAGGCCCGCGACCACCGACCTCGTGCTGCTCAACCGCAAGAACGGCCCCGAGCAGGTGATGCAGCTCGTCGAGGAGCGCGCGCCGGATGGGTACAAAGTGGTCACCGACGTGCTCTCGCAAAGGGAGCTGGAGGACATCGCCGCCAACTACAAGCGCGTCGCGGGGTTTCAGGTCGAGGCGTTGAACGCGAAGCCGCCGATCGTGAGCAAGGATGCGAAGCGGGTCGAGGCTTGAACTCTCGCATGAAGCGGGATGAGCATTGATGCGCCCTCGCCCCTTGTGAGAGGGCAGCGACGCCGGTAGATGCGGGCTCAGTTGGGTGAGGGGTCTGTCTCCGCGGACCAACTCGCAGTTTGATTTCGCTGAAGCGACCCCTCATCCGGCGCTTCGCGCCACCTTCTCCCGCAAGGGGGGAGGGGGTACCGCGCGCGCTGCCAGCTTATTTACTCACCACCCTCGCCGCCTCCAGCAAACGCTCGCTCGCACCGGCTGTCGCCAGCACCGTGCCGTCCTCCGCCATGAGCTTCGCCTCGACGAACGCGATGGTCTTGCCGAGCTGCGTCACTCTCGCCTCGCCGATGATCGGGCCGGGCTTTGCAGGACTGAGAAAATTCACGGTCATGCTGATGGTGGTGGTGTAGAGCCGACCCTCGCTCATCACGAGCACGGCGGGGCCCATGGTGTCGTCGAGCATGGCCGAAAGCATGCCGCCCTGGATGAAGCCGGCCGGGTTGCAGAACTCCGGCTTGCCGTCGAAGCCGAGCCTGATCCAGCCCTCGTCGGGGCGGGCATCGAGCAGACGCCATCCGAGCAGCTCGGCGCAGGGCGGCCTTGGAAAGTTGTCGAGCGCGGTCTTGACCATGGGGCAGCCTCCGTATCGCACGCCGATAACGTAACGCTGCTGCCAGCGTGCTGTCAGGAGGATGGACCCGATGAAAGATCCAGCGCATGCGCGATCACCTTGCGCATGACATTGGGCAGCGCTTCCCCGGCAAGGGTTGCGATCGGCACCCAGCGCATGCCTTCAGGCGCGCGGGTGCGGGCTTCCACCTTCGCGGTGTAGACCACCAGCTCCAGCGGAAAATGCGTGAAGACGTGAGTGACGACGCCCACCTTGCGCTGCCAGCGCGTCAGCCCCTTCAGCTCCGGCGCCTGCTGCTTCGCCGCCGCATCGTCCTGGCCGGCGAGCCAGTCCGAGCCCGGCACTTCGGTCATGCCGCCAAGCAGGCCCTTTTCAGGCCGTGAGCGGACCAGCAGCTCGTTACCACGCGTGACCACGAAGGCGGCGCCGCGCCTGAGCGTCCCGCTCTTCTTCGGCGCCTTGCGCGGAAACGTTTCCTGCGTGCCTAGCGCGCACGCCGTGCAATCCTCGTTCAGCGGGCACAACGAGCAAGCCGGCTTCTTCGGCGTGCAGATCGAGGCGCCGAGATCCATCAGCGCCTGCGCGCTGTCGCCGGCGCGAGACTCCGCCAGCAACGTCGCTGCAAATTGCTGGATCAGAGGCTTTGCCTGCGGCAGCTCTTCCTCGACCGCGAACAGGCGCGTCACCACCCGCTCGATATTGCCGTCGACCGGCATGGTGCGGCGATCGAAGGCGATCGCCGCGATGGCCGCCGCGGTGTAGGGCCCGATCCCCGGCAGCGCGCGCAAACCCTCCTCCGTATCGGGGAAGACGCCGCCATGCTCGCGCATCACCGCGACCGCGCAGGCATGGAGGTTTCGCGCGCGCGAGTAATAGCCGAGCCCGGCCCACATACGCAGCACGTCGTCCAGCGAGGCCCGCCCGAGCCCCGTGACATCCGGCCAGCGCGCGACGAACTTTTCGAAGTAGGGGCCGACCGCCTTCACCGTGGTCTGCTGGAGCATGATCTCGGACAGCCAGACGCGATAAGGATCCGATGCCTCGCCGGGCGCCGCGCGCCAGGGCAGCCGGCGGCGGTGGCGGTCGTACCAGGCGAGCAGGAGTTTCGGACGAGATGAGGCTTTCGACCGAACCGGTTTCGATGTCGGCTTCAGGGCAGATCTGGGACTCATGCTCTCAGTGTAACGACGTCACACCAATCTCTCCACGTCATGCCCGCTCTCGTCGCGGGCATCCACGTCTTTCTTCGCCGGAGAACGTGGTTGGCCGGGACAAGCCAAGACAAGCCCGGCAATGACGACGAGGAGCCTGCGGCTCACACCCCGAAGTGCTATAAGGTCCCCCATGTCCAAATTCCCTCCCAAGCCCGGTCCCATCAGCGCCAAGCCGCTCGGCATCCTGCTCAACGACGTCTTTGCCGAGGCCTATGCCAAGCAGGGTTTTGCGGCGCGCGAGCTGGTGACGCGGTGGGCGCAGATTGCCGGGCCGGAGATCGCGGCCCATGCCGAGCCGCTGAAGATGCAATGGCCGCGGCCGGTGGAGGGCCAGCCGCCGGAGCCGGCGACGCTGGTGCTGCGGGTCGAGGGGCCGATGGCGCTGGAGATCCAGCACTCCGCCGACGTGATCCTGGAGCGGGTCAACCGCTTCTTCGGCTGGAGCGCGGTGGGCAAGCTGGCCTTTCGCCAGGCCCCCCTGTCGCGGCCCCGGGCACGGAAGCGGCCAGCCCCGCCGGATGCCAAATCGGTGGCCAAGGTGGCCGAGAGCCTCGGCGGCATCGAAGATGACGAACTCAAGTCGGCGCTGGCCCGGCTTGGGGCCGCCATCAAGCGAAATTGAGCCTTATTCCGCCGCTAATCTGGACCTGTCCTCGCCGCCCGCCATTGCCTCAATCGACGTTTCGAGCTAGCGACAGGCCGCCCGGGAACCCGGGCGGACCTTGCCAATCCCGGGAGCCGACCTTGATCATCACCCGCCGCGCCTTCACCACGATGTTGTCGCTGACCGGTCTTGCCGCGGTCGCCGGGCTCTCGCCGCTGCGGTTCATCTCCGAAGCCATGGCGCAGTCGGCCGCCGATGTCGCCAAGCCGGTGTCGCTGCCCGACATGGCACTCGGCCCGAAGGACGCTGCCGTCACCATCACCGAATACGCCTCGATGACCTGCCCGCACTGCGCGGCTTTCAATGAGCAGGTGTTCCCGAAGATCAAGAAGGAATATATCGACACCGGCAAGGTGCGTTACGTCTTCCGCGAGTTCCCGCTCGACATCAAAGCCGCCGCCGGCTCGATGCTGTCGCGCTGCATCGCCAATGGCGACGCGCCGAAATATTTCGCGGTCACCGACATGCTGTTCCGCCAGCAGAATGACTGGGTGTTGAAGAACACCACCGAGACCCTGACGCGGATCGGCAAGCAGGCCGGCCTCACCCAGCAGCAGGTCGAGGCCTGCCTGAAGGACCAGGCGCTGCTCGACAAGATCGCCGCCGACCAGAAATATGCCAGCGACGTGTTGAAGGTCGATTCGACGCCGACCTTCTTCATCAACGGCGAGAAGATCAAGGGCGAGGCCTCGTTCGAGGAATTCGCCAAGAAGATCAACCCGCTGCTGAAGAGCTGATTCGCACGCGACAATCCTGATTCGCGCATCTCAAGCCGCATTCTTCCCGGCATAAATCCCTTGGGAAAAGCGGCTTTCGCTGGTTGCCCTTGCGGCGCACCGCGGCCATTGTCCAGCCGCATGAGCCGCCTCGCGCGACTCACCCAGACAGCGACATTGCCTTCCATGGTATTGTCCCGGCAGGGAGATTCGCGCCTGCCAACAGAGATGCGTGTTTATGAAAATCACCCGCCTGCGCCTTCACGGCTTCAAGTCCTTCGTTGAGCCCACGGACTTCGTCATCGAGCCCGGCCTGACCGGCGTGGTCGGTCCCAACGGTTGCGGCAAGTCGAATCTCGTCGAGGCGCTGCGCTGGGCAATGGGAGAGACCTCGTACAAGTCGCTGCGCGCCGCCGACATGGACGCGGTGATCTTCGCCGGCTCCGGCAACCGTCCGGCGCGCAACCACGCCGAAGTGACGATGACGATCGACAATGCCGATCGCACCGCGCCGGCTGCGATGAACGACAGCCAGCTGCTGGAAGTCTCCCGCCGCATCGAGCGCGAGGCCGGCTCGGTCTATCGCATCAACGGCCGCGACGTGCGCGCCCGCGACGTGCAGATCCTGTTCGCCGACGCCGCCACCGGCGCGCGCTCACCGGCGCTCGTCCACCAGGGCAAGATCGGCGAGATCATCCAGGCCAAGCCGGAACAGCGCCGCCGCGTGCTGGAAGACGCCGCCGGCGTCGCCGGCCTGCACGCCCGCCGTCACGAGGCCGAGCTGCGGCTGAAGGCGGCCGAAACCAACCTCACCCGCGTCGAGGACGTGATCGGCCAGCTCTCCGGCCAGGTGGAGGGCCTGAAGAAGCAGGCCCGCCAGGCCGTGCGCTATCGCGAGGTCGCGGCCAAGGTCCGCAAGGCCGAAGCCACGCTGTACCATCTGCGCTGGGTCGGCGCCCATGCCGACGTCAACGAGTCCGGGCAGACCCACGATCTCGCCGTGCGCGAGATGGCCGAGCGCACCCAGCACCAGGCCGAAGCCGCCCGCATCCAGGCCATCCGCGCCGCCGAGATGCCGGCGCTGCGCGATGCGGAAGCGCGCGCCGCGGCCGGGCTCCAGCGCCTGACCAATGCCCGCGAGCAGCTCGACCGCGAGGAAGAGCGCGCCAAGGAGCGCGTCGCCGAGCTCGAGCGCCGCCTCGCGCAGTTCGAAGGCGACATCTCCCGCGCCCAGCAGCAGACCATGGACGCCGACGTCGCCCTGCAGCGGCTCGATGCAGAAGACGCCGAGCTGAAGGAAGAGATCAAGTCGCGGGTCGAGAAGCGCTCCGGCGTCGACGAACGCGTCGCCGAAGCCGAGGCGGTGCTGACCGAAACCGAGCAGAAGTTCGCCGAGCTCACCACCGCGCTCGCCGACCTCACGGCGAAGCGCAACCAGCTCGAGGCCAACGTCCGCACCCACCGCGACAAGCTCGCCCGGCTCGACCAGGAAATCGCGAACGTCACCGCGGAAGAGCAGAAGCTTGCCGCCGAGACCGGCGGTTTCGGCGACCTCGACGAGCTGACCGCTCTGGCCGAGACCGCGGAGCAAACGCTGGCCGCTTCGGAAGCCGCGGCGCAGGCGAGCGAAGCGGCCCATGTCGCGGCGCGTCAGACCCTGGAATCCTCCCGCTCCCCGCTGGTCGAGGCCGACAAGCGCGTGCAGCGGCTCGAGACCGAGGCCCGCACGATCTCCAAGATCGTCAACGGCGAGACCAAGAATCTGTGGCCGCCGATCATCGACGGCATCACCGTCGACAAGGGCTTCGAAAAGGCGATCGGCGCCGCCCTCGGCGACGACCTCGATGCGCCGATCGACCCGTCGGCGCCGATGCGCTGGACCAATGTCGGACACACCGAAGGCGATCCGGCGCTGCCCGAGGGCGCCGTGCCGCTCGCCAATCACGTGCAGGCGCCGGCCGAGCTGGCGCGCCGCCTCGCGCAGATCGGCGTGGTCCCGCGTGAGCGCGGCGCCGAATTGGTGTCGCAGCTCAAGACCGGCCAGCGGCTGGTCTCGCCCGAGGGCGATGTCTGGCGCTGGGACGGCTTCGTCGCCGCGGCTCACGCCCCGACCGGAGCAGCCCGCCGCCTTGCCGAGCGAGCCCGCCTCGTCGACATCGAGAACGAGCTGGAGCAGGCCCGCATCGATGCCCAGATCAAGCGCCAGGCGCTGGAGAACGCCGAGTCCGAGCTGCAGATGGCCGCCAGCACCGAAGGCGCGAGCCGCGAAGCCTGGCGCGCCGCGCAGCGCGAGCTCAACGTCGCGCGCGAGCGCCATGCCACCGCCGAACGCGAGATCGGCCGCCATGCCGCGCGCAAGGCGACGCTGTCGGAAGCGCACAGCCGTCTCGCCGCCGACCGCGCCGAAGCCGAGGCTGCGTATGAGTATGCCGAAGCCGGCATCAGCGAGCTGCCGTCGAGCGAGGACACCGAAACGCGTCTCGCCGCCGTCCGCAGCGACATCGAAGGCCATCGCCGCATGGCCGCCCAGGTCCGCGCCGAGGCCCAGGCGCTGGCACGCGAAGCCGAGCTCGCCGACCGCCGCGTGCAGGCGATCCTCGCCGAACGCACCGAGTGGCAGAACCGCAAGGAGAGCGCGGCCTCCCACATCGACACCATCCAGGCCCGCATCGCCGAACTCACGATCGAGCGCAGCGAGCTCGAAAACGCGCCGGCCGTGTTCGCCGAGAAGCGCAGCGCGCTGATCACCGAGATCGAATACGCCGAGAATGACCGCCGCATGGCCGCTGACGCGCTCGCCACCGCGGAAAGCGCGATGGCCGAAACCGATCGCGTCGCCAAGCTGACGCTCGAGGCACTGTCGAGCGCCCGCGAGGCCACTGCCCGCGCCGAGGAGCGCATGGAAGGCGCGCGGCGTCGGCTCGAGGACATCGAGCGCGAGATCCGCGACATGCTCGAGGTCGAGCCACAGGCCGGCCC
>NZ_AJQE01000026.1 GCF_000261685.1 Bradyrhizobium genomosp. I (2014)
AGCCCGGCGCCGAGCTGCCGCCGCTGCACGACATCGAGGAAGACCTCGAAAAGATGCGCCGCGACCGCGAGCGCCTCGGCGCGGTGAACCTGCGCGCCGAGGAAGAGCTGCGCGAGGTCGAGACCCAGCACACCGGCCTCGTCACCGAGCGCGACGACCTGGTCGAAGCCATCAAGCGGCTCCGCCAGGGCATCCAGAGCCTCAACAAGGAGGCGCGCGAACGGCTGCTGACCTCGTTCGAGGTCGTCAACAACCACTTCAAGCGCCTGTTCGTCGAGCTGTTCGGCGGCGGCGAGGCCGCGCTGCACCTGATCGAGAGCGACGACCCGCTGGAAGCCGGTCTCGAAATCATCGCCAAGCCGCCGGGCAAGAAGCCGCAGACGCTGTCGTTGCTCTCGGGCGGCGAGCAGGCGCTGACCGCGATGGCGCTGATCTTCGCGGTGTTCCTCACCAACCCCTCGCCGATCTGCGTGCTGGACGAAGTCGACGCGCCGCTCGACGACCACAACGTCGAACGGTACTGCAACCTGCTGCACGAGATGACCGGCTCGACCGACACGCGCTTCATTATCATCACCCACAACCCGATCACGATGGCGCGGATGAACCGCCTGTTCGGCGTCACCATGGCCGAGCGCGGCGTCTCGCAGCTGGTGTCGGTCAGCCTGCAAGAGGCGGTGGAGATCCTCGACCAGAACGTGGCGTGATATCTCCGGCGTCATTCCGGGGCTCGCGCAGCGAGAACCCGGAATCTCGCGCTGCAATCTCGAACTCCCGGGTTCGCGACTTCGTCGCGCCCCGGCATGACGGTGGGCCAACATGATCTCACCCACCCTCCCGGCCGAACTGAAAGCCGTCCTCGACGGCAAGCTCCAGGGCTTCTCGCGTACCGACGCGGCACAGCGCTCCGAGAAGATCTCGACCACCTATCGCGCCGGCGGCGGCTCCGGCACGATCAAGTCCGAAGCTGATGCCCTCGCCTACGCACTTGCGCGCATGCCGGCGACCTACGCGGCCGTGGCCGCGAGCCTGAACGCACTCACCGAGATCGCACCAAGCCTCGCCCCGGAGACGCTGCTCGACGTCGGCGCCGGTCCGGGGACCGCGAGCTGGGCCGCCGCGGAGGCGTTTCCGTCGCTGCAGGACTTTACCCTGCTCGACGCCAACGCCACCCTGAGCCGGCTCGCGCTCGATCTGGCACGCGGCAGCTCGCGCCTCGCGGAGTGCCGCTATCTGCCGGGGGATGCCGGCGGAAATCTCGCCGAGGTGTCACAGGCCGATCTCGTCGTTGCGAGCTACGTCATCGGCGAGCTCAGCGAGGCCGATCAGCGCAAGCTCATAGATGCCATGTGGGCGAAGGCCCGCCACGCGCTGGTCGTGATCGAGCCCGGCACGCCCGCCGGCTACGCCCGCATCATCGCACTGCGCCAGCAGCTGATCGCGGCCGGCGCCTACGTCGCCGCGCCCTGCCCGCATGAGAAGCCCTGCCCGCTCGTCGCGCCCGACTGGTGCCATTTCAGCCAGCGCCTGCCGCGCTCGCAGGCGCACCGCCAGATCAAGGGCGCCGAGGTACCATTCGAGGACGAGCGCTTCATCTACGTCGCCCTGACCCGTACCCCGCCTGCCACGCGCGCGGCGCGCGTGCTGGCGCCGCCCGATATCGGCAAGGCCGAGATCACGGCAAAGCTCTGCACCGAGGAAGGTGTCGCGCTGACGAAGATCCCGCGACGCGACAAGGCCGCCTATGCAAGCGCGCGGCGTTGGCGCTGGGGCGACGCCGTCATTGCCGAAAGTTAACCTCGTCACCCGCTTTTGCCTTGAACTCGGGCAGCTTCCCATTTGACCAAGTCCTACCTCCCCTCTGCGCCGGGCTCTCGCTTCGCGCCAATTTGGTCTACCCTAGCGCCCGCCTTCTTCCCTCTTCAGGAGTCCTCCATGTCGACCGGCTGGATCGTTCTCGGCGTCATCGTCGTCCTCGTGCTGTTCGCCTTCAGCGCCTACAACCGCCTTGTGGCGCTGAGCCAGCGCGTCGGCCAGGCCTTTGCCGATATCGACGTGCAGCTCAAGCAGCGCCACGATCTGGTCCCGAACCTGGTCGAGACCGTGAAGGGCTATGCTTCGCATGAGCGCGGCACGCTCGACGACGTCATCAAGGCACGCAATTCGGCGATGTCGGCACAGGGACCGGCGCAGGTGTCCGCGGCCGAGAACCAGTTGTCCGGCGCGCTCGGCCGGCTGATCGCGTTGTCGGAGGCCTATCCGGATCTCAAGGCCAACGCCAATTTCCAGCAGCTCGCATCCGAGCTCTCCGACCTCGAGAACAAGATCGCGGCGAGCCGCCGTTTCTTCAACAACGCGGTCCAGGAATACAACACCGGCATCCAGCAGATGCCCGCCGCCCTGTTCGCCGGCATGTTCGGCTTCACCAGGAAGGACTTCTTCGATCTCGGCGCCAGCCGTACCGAGGTCGAGGCGGCGCCGCAGGTGAAGTTCTGATTGCTTGACATGCCCATTGTTTTTTTCCGTCATTCCGGGGCGTCGCAAAGCGACGAAACCGGAATCTCGAGGTTCCGGGTTCACGCCTTCGGCGTGCTCCGGAACGACGGACTTTGACGAAGACGCGTCATGGCCGCGTATGGTCTCTACACGCACATCGCCTCGAACAAGTTTCGTTCGATGCTGCTGCTCGCCGGCCTTTTCATGTTGGTCTACGTGCTGGTCTATGCCGGCGCGCTGGTCGCCGAGGTCGTCATCGACGGCAATGGCACGGTCGCCTTCTATCTGAGCCGCGCCTTCGCCGACCTGCTCAAGGCCGCGCCGTTTGCGACAATCGCGGCGGCCCTCTGGATCGTGATCGCCTATTTCTTCCACCAGTCGATGATCGATGCCGTGACCGGCGGCCACGACGTGACCCGGCAGGAGGAGCCGCGGCTCTACAATCTGCTGGAAAACCTCTGCATCTCGCGCGGCATCACCATGCCGAAGCTGAAGATCATGGAGAGCCCGGCGCTGAACGCGTTCGCGACCGGGCTCAATCCGCGGCAATATTCCATCACAGTCACCACCGGTCTCCTCGCCGCGCTGAACGACAAGGAGATCGAGGCGGTGCTGGGCCACGAGCTGACCCACATCAAGAACGGCGACGTGCAGCTCATGGTCGTCGCCGTCATCATCGCCGGCGTGGTCGGCTTCTTCGGCGAATTGTTCTTCCGCCTGTTCACGAACTTCAACTGGAGCTCCGGCTCCGGCGGCTCGTGGTCCTCGGGCCCCTCCTCGTCCCGGTCGTCCTCGTCATCGAGCGACAGCAAGAACTCCGGCGGCGGCGCAGTGATCGTGATCATCATCGCGATCGTGCTGATCGTGGTGGCCTGGCTGCTGTCCCAGGTGGTCAAGCTCGCTTTGTCGCGGTCGCGCGAATTTCTCGCCGACGCCGGCTCCGTCGAGCTGACGAAAGACCCCGACGCCATGATCTCGGCGTTGCGCAAGATCGAGGGCCGCGGCGAGCTGCCGGGCGCGACCTCGGCGGTGATGGAGCTCTGCGTCGACAATCCGCGCGAGGGCTTTGCCGATTTGTTCGCAACCCATCCCTCGGTGCAGGCCCGGGTCGACGCGCTGGTCAAGTTCGCCGGCGGCCACGACCCCGGTCGGCTGCCAGACGCCGTTGGAGAGACGGATCGGCCCGAGACGGAACAACCCGAGGCACAGGCCAACCCGCAGGATGCGCAGCCGCCGCTGCCGCATGGGCCGTGGAACGACGCGGGCAACCCGGCTGGACCGCCGCCCGTGCCGACCCCAGGCCCCTCAGGAGCCCCGGCGGGCAATGCGATGGGACCCTGGGGCCGCCATTGAGCGCGTGATTTACCGCTCCTCGCGGCGGGTTTCCCAGCGATCAGGAAAAACCTCGGGAATTGCCCCAACTGGGGCCCGCGGAATTGAATTCTCCCTTGTTTCTGCCATGTTCGCGCCCAACAGCAGACTTGGGACCATCTTTGGGACATCGATTTGGGGCCCGGCCGATTGCGACCTCGCGATCGGGGGCGCGCGTTAGGGGACAGCAATGGCAAAGCCGGCAGTGGTTGTGGTGGGGGCGGACAAGGGCGGGGTCGGCAAGACCACGGTATCGCGGACCTTGCTCGATTATTTCTCGGCCAACAACGTGCCGACGCGCGCGTTCGACACGGAATCCCCGCGCGGAACCCTGAAGCGCTTCCACCCCGACATCACCGAGATCGTCGACATGACGACGACGGCGGACCAGATGAAGATCTTCGACACGCTCAACGCCGTCAGCCCGTCGGTGACCGTGATCGACGTCCGCGCCGGCCTGCTCTCGCCGGCCCTCGCCTCGCTGCGCGACATCGGTTTCCTCGACGCCGCCAAGGCCGGCCAGATCACCTTTGCGGTGTTCCATATCCTCGGCCCCTCGATCGCCTCGCTGGAGGAGATCGCCGAGACCGCGGGCTTCATGAGCGGCGCGAAATATTTCCTGGTGAAGAACTTCATCAACGACACCCAGTTCTTCCAGTGGGACCAGGCGACCTACAATTCCTACTTCCACCGCATCAAGGACGCGACCGAGCTGACCATCCCCAAGCTCAACGAAATGGCATATGAGCAGGTCGAGGTGTCCTCCGTCCCGTTCCTGAAATTCGTCGCCAACAAGGGCATCAACGACGAAGCCGCGAACTATTCCTTCGTGCTGCGCGGCTATGTCCGGCACTGGCTGGCGAACGTCTGGAGCGAGTTCGACCGCATCCGCCTCACCGACATCGTCGGCTCGAAACCGGTGACCCGCAACAGCGAAAAATAGTTGCGAAGCCCGGGCTGATACGGCTGGATTGGGCGCTGACTTGGCCTGATATAGCTGTCGATGCCCGCAACGCCCGTCTACATCATCTGCTCGCCCCGCCCGCAGGTCGGCAAGACCCTGCTGGCGCGGCTGCTCAGCGAATTCCTGCTGCTCAAGAACGGCAACGTCGCAGCCTTCGACGTCAACCTGAAGGAGCCGTCGCTGCTCGACTATCTGCCGAAGATCACGGAAACCGCGGACGTGATCGACACCTACGGCAAGATGCAGCTGATGGACCGCGTCATCGTCGACGATGGCCTCGCCAAGGTGATCGACCTCGGCTTCCACGCCTTCGACGAGTTCTTCAAGATGACCGACGAGATCGGCCTATTGAAGGAAGCGGCGCGCCGGCACGTCGCACCGCAGATCCTGTTCGTCGCCGACACCGACCGCGTCTCGGCCCGCGCACATGAGATGCTGCGGGGGCAGATCCCGCGGATGAACCTGATCACGGTGGACAACGAATATGTCGTGCGCGGCGAGCTGCCGCCCGCCATGGCCAGCGGCCGGCTGTTCCGCTTGCCCGCGCTGCCCGGTTTCCTCAAGACCTATATCGACCGGCTGAGCTTCTCCTTCACCGGTTATCTGCGCCAGGAAAAGGACTCCTCGACCGAGCTGCACCAGTGGACCCGGCGGAACTATATCGCCTTCCGGGAACTCGAGCTCAGCCTGATCCTGCAACGGTCTTGAGGTGGATGAGGTTCGGGCCGAGCGCCACGCCCGTTGCCGCTCAGTGCCCCTCGAACGTCATCAGCGTGCGCACCGGCACGTCCATGGCGCGCAGCTTGGCGGCGCCGCCGAGCTCGGGCAGGTCGATGATGAAGCAGGCGGCGACGACGTTGGCGCCGATCTGGCGCAGCAGCTTCACAGCGCCTTCCGCGGTGCCGCCGGTGGCGATGAGATCATCGACCAGGATCACGCGCTCGCCGGGCTGGATCGCGTCGACATGCATCTCCATCTCGTCGATGCCATATTCCAGCGAATAGGCGATGCGCACGGTGGTGTGCGGCAACTTGCCCTTCTTCCGGATCGGCACGAAGCCGGCCGAGAGCTGGTGCGCCACAGCGCCGCCGATGATGAAGCCGCGCGCCTCCATGCCGGCAACCTTGTCGATCTTGTTGCCGGCCCAGGGGTTCACGAGCTCGTCCACCGCGCGGCGGAACGCGCGCGCGTCTGCGAGCAGGGTGGTGATGTCGCGGAACATGATGCCCGGCTTGGGATAGTCGGGGATGGTGCGGACGCTCGCCTTGATGTCGTGGTCGAAGGTCATTCGTTTCTCATCTCAGTTGTCATTCCGGGGCGATGCGTCAGCATCGAACTCCGGTGCGCAATGGCGCACCCGAGAATCTCGAGATTCCGGTCTGGTGCTTGCTCACCATCCCGGAATGACGAGGTGAAATATCCTGCACTCAATTCGTCCCCGCATCCAGCCGGAACGCATTCTCGACAATACGCAAGCCCACCTCATTACCGAGCGACATCAGCGATTCCGGGTGGAATTGCACGCCGGCGACCGGCAGGGTCTTGTGCTCCAGCGCCATGGCGACGCCGTCCTCGGTGCTGGCGGTGACGCTCAGCACCTCCGGCATGCTGTCGCGCTCGACGAACAGCGAGTGATAGCGGCCGATGACGATCTCGTTCGGCAGATTGCGCATCAAGCGCCCGCCGCGCACCTGCACCCGCGAGGGCCTTCCGTGGGCGGGATGGGTGAGCTGGCCGAGCTCGCCGCCAAAATATTCGCCGATCGCCTGCACGCCGAGGCAGACGCCGAACACCGGCAGCTTCTTCTCGAGCGCCGCATCGATCGTCTTCTTGATCCCGAAATCCTCGGGACGCCCGGGGCCGGGCGACAGCACCAGCAAATCCCACCTCTTCTGCTTGAGCATGTCGAGCGCATGCACATAGCGGACCACGGTGACGCTGGCGCCGACCTGGCGGAAATAATCGGCGAGCATGTGCACGAAGCTGTCGTCATGGTCGATCAGCAGCACCTGCTTGCCTGAACCAGTCGCGTCGGGCGCGAAAGTCGACAGTGGCTTCGGCGGATCGCCGCGCAGCGCCTGGAACAGGGCTGCGGCCTTGACCTGGCACTCACGGTCTTCCGCGGCGGGATCGGAATCGAACAGGCAGGTGGCGCCGACGCGGACCTCGGCGAGGCCATCCTTCATGCGGATGGTGCGGATGGTGAGGCCGGTGTTGATGCTGCCGTCGAAATTGACCGCGCCGATCGCGCCGGCATACCAGCGGCGCGGCGAGCGCTCGTGATCCTCGACGAACTGCATCGCCCAGAGCTTGGGCGCGCCTGTGACGGTCACCGCCCAGGCATGGGTCAGGAAGGCGTCGAGGGCGTCGAAGCCAGGCCGCAGCACGCCCTCGACGTGATCGACCGTATGGAAAAGCTTTGAATAGGTCTCGATCTGCCGCCGCGCCAGCACCTTGATCGTGCCGGGGACGCAGACGCGCGCCTTGTCATTGCGATCGACGTCGGTGCACATGTTCAGCTCGAACTCGTCCTTCTCCGAGTTCAGGAGCTGGCGGATCTGCTCGGCATCGCCGATCGCATCGGTGCCGCGCGCGATCGTGCCCGAGATCGGGCAGGTCTCGACCCGGCGGCCGTCCGAGCGCACGAACATTTCCGGCGAAGCGGAGACGAGGAATTCGCCCTCGCCGAGATTCATCAGCGCGCCGTAGGGCGAAGGATTGATGACGCAGAGCCGCTGGAAGACCTCCGCAGGCGAGCGGTCACAGGGCTCGGCAAACAGCTGGCCCGGCACGGCTTCGAACAGATCGCCCCGCGCAAAGGCGGCGCGCGCAGTCTCGACAGTCGCTTGATATTCGCCAGGCGCGTGATCGGCAAAGCCCTGGCGCGGTGTCTTCATATACGGGCTGTCGGCGGTCTCGCGCGGCAGGCCCTCGGTGGATTTGCCCTTCCAGGCGAAGTCGTAGGCAAGCACGACGCCGCGGCCGGTGGCACGGTCATAGGCCAGCAGGCGATCCGGCACGTACAACACGATATCGCGCTGGTCGGCCTCGCGCGGGCGCTTCTGCACGAGGTCCTCGATCTGGAACACGAGGTCGTAGGCGAAGGCGCCGAACAGGCCGAGCAGCCCGTCGTCATTGGCGGAGAAAGCGGCGATGATGTCGCGCACCAGCGACATCACGCTGGCGCGCCGCGTGCGCTGATCCTCCTCGACCGGCGCATCGCCACGGACGATGTGGCCGGCAAGGCGCGTCGCCGTCTTCTCGGAGATCACGACGCAGGGCTCGCGCAGGACGTCGCCGAGGAAGGCGATCAGCACCTCTCCTCGCGCGTTGAGCGCTTCGAGCTTGAAATCGACGCCCGTGGTCTCGAGCTTGAGCGGCGGGTCGGAGAAGCCGAGATCGAAACTCTCGTAGCGGCCCGGCACCGTCGTGCCCGAGGACAGCACTACGCCCCGGCGGCGGTCGAGCAGATTGATCAGGTCGTCGAGCCGGCTCGCGCCACCGGTAAACTGCTCCGCCACGCGCGTGATCGCAAGGCCCGCACGGGTCGCGTAGTCGCTTCTGGCCGGGAGAGCAAAGACTGTCCTGTTCATGTCGTCCTCTTACGAAACTTGCCGAGGGAACGCCACACAGGACAAACGATCGGGCCGCCGCACTGCGTTGGCGACCTCAGACGATTTTGGGAAAAGAAATCGCACCGGCCACCTCTTCAGGAGGCGCGCCACCAAAGACGGGCTGGGCGGAGGGCGGTGCTCATGGGGCGATACTCACCATGGCCCGGGGGCGGCGTCAAGGGCGGCCGGGCTGCGGGTCAGAGGCCACACTTCTTCCAGAAGTGCCACCATCTCGGCATCGCTGGCAAACTCGCCGCGCTCAGCTTGATCGAGACCCTCGCGAACGGCCGCCCTGTGCTCCTCCGGGATCGCGAAGACACCTCGCGCTCCCGACGCCTTTGTTCTCGGATCGGTCGGGCACGCCCCTACCCCAGATGCTTCCGGAAAAACTCCGTCGCCCGGCCCCAGGCGAGCTCGGCGGCTTCGCGATCGTGCACGGCCTGGCGCTGCTCGTTGACGAAGGCGTGCTCGGCGTCATAGCGGAACAGCTCCAGCGACTTGCCGGCGGCCTTCATGGCCTTCTCGAAGCCGTTGACCAGCTCCGGCGTGCACCAATCGTCCTTGTTGGCGAAATGGGCCTGGAGCGGGATCCTGACGTCGGCGGGCTTGGCGGCCTGCTCCGGCGGGATGCCGTAGAACACGACGCCGGCCGCAAGCTCCGGGATCTTGGTCGCACCGATGATGGTCACTGCGCCGCCGAGGCAGAAGCCCGTCAGCCCGACCTTGGCGCCGTTGCGCGACAGATATTGCGCGGCGCCGCGCACGGTCTGCGTGGTGGCGTCCATGAAGTCGAGCGAGTTCATCTCCTTGTTGGCGCTCTCCGTGTCGTGATAGGGCACCACCTTGCCCTTGTAGAGATCGGGCGCCAGCGCGTCGAAGCCGGCCAGCGCAAAGCGGTCGCACAGGCCCTTGATCTGGTCCGACAAGCCCCACCATTCCTGGATCACGACCACGCCCGGCGCGTTGCCGCGCGCGGCGTTGGCGAGATAGCCCGAGGCGTCCTTGCCGTCCGGGCGCTTGAAGGTGATGGCGGTTCCCATGGTGTCCTCCGATGAGTTTCTGAGGGAGCGATTGGCGGTATTTTGGCGGGTGGCAGGGGATGACGCAATCCACACTCTCGTCATTCCGGGGCGCACGAAGTGCGAACCCGGAATCTCGAGATTCAGGGTTCGATGCTGACGCATCGCCCCGGAATGACGGAGAGTTAGGCCCGACAAAAAAGCCCCCTCGCGGGGGCTCTTTCATTTCTCGTCTCGGCGCGCGCCGCTCAGTGCGAGTCGGCCCAGACCTTCTTCTTGGTGAAGTACATCAGGCCCGCGAAGATGATCAGGAACACGAAGACCTGGAAGCCGAGGCTCTTGCGCGCTTCCATGTGTGGCTCGGCGGTCCACATCAGGAACGTGGTGACGTCCTTGGCGTACTGCGCGACCGTGGTCGGCGAGCCGTCGTCATAGGTCACCTGGCCGTCGCTCAACGGCTTCGGCATCTTGATGGCGTGGCCCGGGAAGTACCTGTTGTAGTAGGAGCCCTCCGGGATTGTGACGCCCTCCGGCACCTTGTCCTCGAACCCCTGCAGCACGGCCGCCACGTAGTCCGGACCCTGCTCCTGGTACTGGGTAAAGAAGTCGAAGATGAACCAGGGGAAGCCGCGCTTGTAGGAGCGCGCCTTGGTGATCAGCGACAGGTCGGGCGGCGCCGCGCCGCCGTTCGCGGCACGCGCGGCCTGTTCGTTCGGGAATGGCGAGGGGAAATAATCCGCCGGCCGGCCCGGACGCTCGAACATGTCGCCCGCATCGTTCGGACCGTCCTTGATCTTGTAGTCGGAGGCGAACGCCGCCGCCTGCGCCACCGAATAGCCGGGGCCGCCGGCTTCCGCGAGGTTGCGGAAGGCGATGTAGGACAGGCCGTGGCAGCTCGCGCAGACCTCCTTGTAGACCTTCAACCCGCGCTGCAGCGCGCCACGGTCGTACTTACCGAAAGGGCCCGAGAACGACCATTTGTTGCCCGGAGGCGTATCGCTGCCTTCAGACGCTTTCGCGCTGTCGATCGAGCCCACGAACAGCGAACCGGCGAGCGCCAGCACGATCGCGGTCGAGACCATCGGTGTCGACCTGCTGCCGGTCTTGGCCAGGACCGCATCCGAAATCGAGTTCGGGACTGGCCGCGGCTTCTCGATACGCGCGAGCAACGGCAGCACGATCAGGAAGTAGGCGAAGTAGCAGACCGTCAGGACCCGGCCGGCAACGACGTAGATGCCCTCCGGCGGCTGCGCGCCGAGATAGCCGAGCAGGATGCAGACCACGACGAAGATCCAGAAGAACTGCTTGGCGAGCGGACGGTACTTCGACGACCTGGTCCTGGCACTGTCGAGCCAGGGCAGGAAGCACAGGATGATGATCGCTCCGAACATCGCGATGACGCCCGCCAGCTTGTTCGGAATCGAGCGCAGGATCGCGTAGAACGGCAGGTAATACCATTCCGGCACGATGTGCGGCGGCGTCACGCCCGGGTTCGCCGGAATGTAGTTGTCGGCGTCGCCGAGATAGTTCGGCATGTAGAAGATGAACCAGGCGTACAGCAGCATGAAGCAGGTGACGCCGAACATGTCCTTGATGGTGGCATGCGGCGTGAACGGCACCGTGTCCTTTTCCGTCTTCGGCTCGACGCCGTCAGGATTGTTCTGACCCGCGACGTGCAGCGCCCAGACGTGCAGCACGACGACGCCCGCGATCACGAAGGGCAACAGATAATGCAGCGAGAAGAAGCGGTTCAGCGTGGGGTTGCCGACCGAATAGCCGCCCCACAGCAGCGTCACGATGCTCTCGCCAACATAGGGAACGGCGGAGAACAGGTTGGTGATGACGGTAGCACCCCAGAAGCTCATCTGGCCCCACGGCAGCACGTAGCCCATGAAACCGGTCGCCATCATCAGGAGGTAGATGATGACGCCGAGGATCCACAGCACCTCGCGCGGCTCCTTGTACGACCCGTAGTAGAGGCCGCGGAACATATGGACATAGACCGCGACGAAGAACATCGAGGCGCCAACCGCATGCATGTTGCGCAGCAGCCAGCCGTAGTTCACGTCGCGGACGATCAGCTCGACCGACTTGAAGGCGAGATCGGCATTCGGCGTGTAGTGCATCGCCAGGATCACGCCGGTCAGGATCTGCATCCCCAGCATGAAGGAGAGGATGGCGCCGAAGGTCCACCAATAGTTCAGGTTGCGCGGAGTGGGATAGGCGACGAAGGAGGAGTGCATGAGACCAAAGATCGGCAGACGCCGCTCGATCCATTGCAGGGCCGGGTTGCTCGGCTGGTAGTCGGATGGTCCGCTCATGATGCGATCCTGAGGAAATAGTACGACGAGACGGCGCGAAGCTTCGGACGAAAGTCCGAGGCTCAGCCGATCTGGATTTTGGTGTCGGAAACGAACTGGTACGGCGGAACCGGCAGGTTCAAGGGCGCGGGCCCCTGGCGGATGCGGCCGGACGAATCGTACTGCGAACCATGGCAGGGGCAGAAGAACCCGTCGTAATTGCCTTCATGGGCGATCGGGATGCAGCCGAGATGGGTGCAGATGCCGATCACGACGAGCCACTGCTCGTGGCCGGATTTGACGCGGGCTTCGTCGGTCTGCGGATCGGGCAGGCTCGCCACGTTGACGGCGCGCGCCTCGTCGATCTGCTTCTTGGTGCGGTGGCTGATGTAGATCGGCTTGCCGCGCCAGAACACCTTGATGTCCTGGCCCTCTGCGATCGGGCTGAGATCGACCTCGATCGGCGCACCGGCGGCGATGGTCGAGGCATCAGGATTCATCTGGGAGATGAAGGGCCAGAGCGCAGCCGCGCCCCCTACTGCTGCAGCTGCCCCCGTTGCAACGAATAAGAAATCACGGCGTGTCGGATGGTCCGCCGAAGACGCTGTCGTCACGATTCCAACCCTTTCTTCTTGTGCTACCGGTGGAACCGCTCCGAGGGGCGCCCAAGAGGTCCCCGGAAAGGCTGCCGGCGCCCGCGGCCCCCCGCGGCGGCAGAACTTGGCTTGTTCACCTCTAAACGGGTGAAACAGCAGTCCAGAATCGTTCTATTGGCACCCTTGCCGGGCGAGCGCAAGCCCGCTAACGGCGTGGGAGCGTGCCATGCACGAATTCCCGGGCGGGCGATGTTTTATTGAGACATTTCCGGCCCGCCCTGCCCCCCGATACAGCCCTTGCACCGCCCATGCAGATAGCGCTTTTCCAGCCTGACATCGCTCAGAACACCGGCACGATTCTCAGGCTTTGCGCCTGTCTGGACATGGCCGCCCATATCATCGAACCTGCGGGCTTCCCCGTCTCGGACCGCTTGTTCCGCCGGGCGGGAATGGATTACCTCGACCATGTCAGGCTCACCCGCCATGACTCCTGGGCGAGATTCGAGGACTGGCGCGCGGCACAGGGCTGCCGGCTGTTGCTGTTCACCACCAAGGCTGCGACCGACTACCGCGATTTTCGTTACCAGAGGTCGGACATCCTGCTATTCGGGCGCGAGAGCGCCGGCGTCACCGACGCGGTGGTCCAGGCCGCAGATGCGCATCTGGTGATCCCGATCAAGACGGGGCTGCGGTCACTCAACGTGGCGATGAGCGCGGCCATGGCCGCAGGCGAGGCGCTGCGGCAGATCCGGAACCCGCAGGCCTGACAGGTGAAGTCTGACGGGTGAAGTCTGACAGGTTGAGGAGAGACGATTGAGTTACGCGGTCAAGGAAATCTTCCTGACCCTGCAAGGCGAAGGCGCACATGCCGGGCGCGCGTCCGTGTTCTGCCGTTTTGCCGGCTGCAACCTCTGGAGCGGGCGCGAGGCCGACCGTCAGCACGCGACCTGCAGGTTCTGCGATACGGATTTCGTCGGCACCGACGGCACGCTCGGCGGCCGCTACGCCTCGGCCGCGGAACTCGCGGACACCATTGCCGCGCAATGGACCGCCTCAACCGGCAACCGCTACGTGGTGCTGACCGGCGGCGAGCCGCTGCTCCAGGTCGACGCCGAACTGATCGAAGCGCTGCACGCCCGCGGCTTCGAGATCGGCGTCGAGACTAACGGCACGATCGCCGCGCCGGAGGGTCTCGACTGGATCTGCGTCAGCCCCAAGGGCGGCAGCGAACTGGTCCTCCGCCAGGGCCACGAGTTGAAGCTGGTCTATCCCCAGGCGCTGGCCGAGCCCGAAGCCTTCGAAGGCCTCGCCTTCGAGCGCTTCTCGCTGCAGCCGATGGACGGGCCGGAGGTCGCCCAGAACACTGCACGGGCGATCGACTACTGCCTGCGCCATCCGCAATGGCGGCTCAGCGTGCAGACGCACAAATCGCTCGGCATCAGATAGGACGCGACCGGGAATGCAGATGGACGTTACGAAAATCGAAGACCGCAAGACCCGCGCCCGCGCCTGGTTCGAAACCTTGCGCGACGACATCTGCGCAAGCTTCGAGCGGCTCGAGGATGAGGCGCCGCAAGCGCTCCATCCCGGCGAGGCCGGTCGCTTCAAGCGCACGCCCTGGCAGCGCACCGATCATACCGGCGCGGCCGGCGGTGGCGGGATGATGTCGATGATGCATGGCCGTCTGTTCGAGAAGGTCGGCGTGCACTGCTCGACCGTTCACGGCGAGTTCGCGCCCGAGTTTCGCGCGCAGATCCCGGGCGCCGCGGAAGACCCGAATTTCTGGGCCTCCGGCATCTCGCTGATCGCGCATATGCGCAATCCGAACGTGCCCGCCGTGCACATGAACACCCGCTTCGTCGTCACCACCAAGGCCTGGTTCGGTGGCGGCGCCGACCTCACGCCGGTGCTCGACCACAGGCGGACGCAGGAGGACCCCGACACGATCGCCTTCCACGCGGCGATGAAACAGGCCTGCGCGCAGCCGAGCGGCGTTGCCGATTACGACAAGTACAAGAAATGGTGCGACGAGTATTTCTACCTGCCGCACCGGAGAGAGGCGCGCGGCATCGGCGGCATCTTCTACGACTGGCACGACAGCGGCGACTGGGACGCCGACCTCGCCTTCACCCAGGACGTCGGCCGCGCTTTCCTGAGGATCTATCCCGAGATCGTGCGGCGCAACTTCGCGACAAGCTGGACCGCGGAGGATCGCGAGGAGCAGCTGATCCGGCGCGGCCGCTACGTCGAATTCAACCTGCTTTACGACCGTGGCACCATCTTCGGCCTCAAGACCGGCGGCAATGTGGACTCGATCCTGTCGTCGCTGCCGCCGGAGGTGAAGTGGCCATGACAATGAAGCCCGCTGTGAGGCCGCTGCCGCGCGCCATGCTGATCGACATGGACGACACCATCCTGTCGGCCTATGGCCGGCCCGAGATCGCCTGGAACACCATCGCAAACGAGTTTGCCGAGGAGCTGGCGCCGCTGCCGCCGCCGCAGGTCGCCGCCGCGGTGCTGGCTTTCGCGCGAAACTTCTGGGCGAACGCGGAAGCCGCATGGCGAATGAAGCTCGCCGAGGCGCGGCACCTCACGGTCAAGGGCGGCTTTGCGGCGCTCGCGGCGGCCGGCCATCGTGCCCTGCCCGACGACCTCGCCATTCGCCTCGCCGACCGCTTCACCGCCTATCGCGAGGAGGAGATGTTCGTGTTTCCCGGCGCGCATGAGGCGATCGACCGGTTCAAGGCGCTCGGCATCAAGCTCGCGCTGGTCACCAACGGCGCAGCGGACATGCAGCGCGCCAAGGTCGAGCGCTTCGAGCTGGCGCACCGCTTCCACCACATCCAGATCGAGGGCGAGCACGGCTTCGGCAAGCCCGAAGAGCGCGCCTATCTGCATGCGATGGAGGCGCTCGGCGTCACCGCCGAGGACACCTGGATGATCGGCGACAACCTCGAATGGGAAGTCGTGACGCCGCAGCGTCTCGGCATCTACTCGATCTGGATGGACGTGCATGGCGACGGCCTGCCCGAAGGCTCGACGGTCAGGCCCGACCGCATCATCCGCTCGCTCGGCGAGCTGCTGCCGGACCAGGCGTAACCAGGCACAAAGCAAAAACTGCGAAAACAACCCCATGCACAGTAGGGCGCAGCTGCAAAATCAAGGGCTTACGGATTATGCGAAACGGCTTTGACTCGTCGGGCAAAACAGGGGCATGATGTCATCGTCGCGGGGCTTGCGAGGGACAAGCTTCTGCGTGAGCCGCATGCGCAACCAGTGCGGCCGAACCAGCCGATCGCGAGCGAGCGCAGCCAAGACCGTATCGCAACGTGCCGGCGGAATCTCCCGGCACGGCAGCGGGCGTGATCGGCATGTCATGACGGCCTGTTAGCTTCACGGCCGAGTCGATCAACCCGAAAGGACAATCCATGGATCTGAAAGCCGGCGATGTCGTGATGCTGAAATCCGGCGGTCAGCCGCTGACCGTCGCGGAGGTGAAGGAGAACGAGGTGCTCTGCCTGTGGATGGGCATGGAAGGCGACCTATTCCGCGAGACGCTGCCGCTCGCCGTGCTCGTGCAGGTGGAAGAAGAAGAGGAAGAGGACGATGAAGACGAGGATGAGGACGAGGATGAGGATGAGGACGAGGAGTAGGCACGCCTAAGGCCGAATCCTGGTCAGGTCGGAGCGTTCCGCTCCGGCCCGACCGATGTCCGCTTCTCTGCCGATAACGGCGCAATGGCGGACATCGATCTTACTCGATCATGTCGTCGCTGGAGTTCACAGCGGGATCAAGATTTGGCGGGTCTTCGGACCTCGACCTTCTCGCCGACTTCGATGACCATCAGATCTTCACCGAGCTCCACCGGACCGGAATAAGTCTTCCGCGTTGGCGGAATCAGATCCTGCTCGGTCGCATTCGGCAACACGATGTGCGAATACACCGCCAGCCTGGGCTTCGTTCGAGCAAATACGTCGCCCGCTTGCTCTGGCGTGGTGTGATGGGGGGTTGGCTTCGGGCCCGGAGGGCAAAGACGTTGCTGCATCTCTGATCGACGCAGCAATCGGGGTCGTGCAGCGCTCAAGACAGTCCGTGCTCTGACTATCACCGACAGGCCCAACCAGCCTCGCCGGCGAACCGCATGAAGTCGGTGAGAGTCAAACGGGAAAGTGACAGCCGCACAGACCCTTTTCCGTCTACCCGCCATGACGGGCATGAAGGCGCTGGCCCGGTTCGGAGCCAGGAGCCACGCTCCGGCAAGTGCAGTTTGCCCTTCCCGGCTCCGAGGCGTCCCCGAAACGGTATCGGCGTCGAGATCCTGATGCTAGATTTCCCGGATCACGCCGGACAGGAGGACGACATGCCTGATAGCGTCTACAAGGTCATAGAATTGGTCGGTACCAGCAGCGACTCATGGGAAAAGGCGGCCGCCAACGCAGTCGAGCAAGCTGCAAAATCTCTCCGGGATCTTCGCATTGCAGAGGTCGTCAAGCTCGATATGCAACTGGACGACAAGGGAAAAGTCGAGGCCTACCGCGCCAAACTCAATGTATCCTTCAAGTTCGAGGGCTCCTGAGTCTCCCTTTGCGGGGCGAGGATGGTCCATTGGAGAATGACGCGTTGCGCGGTCCTCGCAGCCGGGCGGCGTGATCCAGCTCGGAAGCAGGCCCCGACTTCGACTCGGACCGAATATCCTGATCCGTGAGGGGGCGTGGCGTGTGGTGGCCTCATGTACATGGTCATTCGCAAATACATCAAGCTTCGTTCGGTAGCGGACGCCGCACGCCGCGCCAAGAGCGGCGTCGGTGAGATCCTAAGGCAGTCGCCGGGATTCAGATCTTACTATGTGCTGGATGCGGGCGATGGCGTTGGTATCGCCGTGATGATATTCAACGACCGCGAAAGCGCCAATGCAGCCAACGCCAAGATACTGGCGTTCGTTCAGGCGAGTCTGCATGACCTCGATCTTGGAGTTCCCGAAATCACCACCGGCGAGGTTTTGGTCAACATAGAGCCTGATCGGTCCTCGGGCACAAGGTAGCCGCAAACTCAGCGGCTGGCGCCCGCTGCCATGCAGTCAACCTATCCCGGTCGCGTTTGCGGCAATGGCGCGCCCTGGGCATCAGATGTCGTAAGCAAGGAATACGCGACTGCGCATTCTTTTCGAGGAGTGGCAACAACATGAAGCAACACACATCCGAAACATTTTTCATCGCAGCGATCGGCTGGACGCCGCTCGTGCTCGTGGGCACCGCGATGCCGCCAAGAGATCCCGATGAAGACGACGAGGACGAAGACGACGAAGAGGAAGAGGACGCTGACGAACCGCCGGTCGTGCGCGAGCCGGACGAAGACTAGACTGGTGCGTGTTGGCAGTCGGCGCTATAATATGTCTCATGGGCTGGGATGCGAAGGACATAGCGCTCCTCAATCGGCTCTGGGCCGCGGGACAGAGCGCAGCGCAGATCGCGCGCCGTCTCGGGTGCAGTCGTAACGCGGTCTGCGGCATGCTGACCCGTCTGGGCCTGAAGCGCGGCCGCAAGCCGCCCACAGCAAGGCCCAAGATAAGACCGCCCCCAAAGCCGAGGCCGACGTCGTCGGCAGCCTGTGCCCGTCCGGTCGCACGGAAGGTGTCGCGGAACACTGCGGAGAGGCAGCAGCCCAAGGAATTCAGCAAGCAGCAGCTCTATGCCATTCTGGCTGAGGCGGTCAGAAACACCGGCTGAGAGTTCGCCACGAATGTCGCTGCGCTCCCGTCCTTGCCCGGCCCGGTTCGACGGAGGCGGCCGTCGTATGATTCCCGAGGCTTCGTCTGCTCAGCCCGGCTGACCCGATCCCAGAGTTTGATCCAGCGCAAGATTCCAATTCGCCTTCAGGATATTTTTCGATCATTCAATGGTTCATTGGAGGTTGCAATGATCATTGAGCGTCTATCCCGGGAACACCGCAATATCGAGACGCTGCTTGCCGTGCTCGAGCACGAGCTCGATATTTTCGATCGCGGGGACCACCCCGACTATGAAGTCATTCGCGCAATCATCAGCTATTTCGAACTCTATCCCGAGATCTACCATCATCCCCTGGAGGAGTTGGTCTTTGCCAAACTGGAGCTTCGGGATCCGGCTGCGGCGGCAAGCGTCGGCGACCTGAGACTTGAGCACAAAAAGGGAGCTGAGCGTCTGCACCGCGTTGCGCAGGCGATCGAGAGTGTTCTTTCGGATCGGGAACTCCTTCGGCAAGACGTGGACGATATCGTTCGCGACTTCATAGAGAGCGAGCGGCGTCACATCATGATGGAAGACCGCGATTTCTTCCCTGCCGCTCTCAAGGCTCTAAAGCCTGCAGATTGGAGCGAGATCGCTTCGACCTCGACCAATCATGAGGATCCGCTGTTCAGCGAGGCTGCGGAAGAGACCTTCGGCGCGCTACGAGAGCGCATCCTGCAGATGGAGCACGAATCTGAAGTCGGACGACGCTAGAAGCGCTCCATTGGTGCACGATAGAAGATGGAGACCGCAGCGCCGTCGGCTGGGGATCCGCGCCGTCAATGCCTCGACCGTGTATCAGATCAGCTGCCTCGCCGCCGCCGAGATCATCACCAGCCCGCCAGTGATCACCGCGACGTCCAGGATCGCCGCATGGATGTGCACCGGCATCCGCTCGACGAACGCTTTTGCGAGGAACGCGCCGGGCACCGCCATGCCGCCGATCAGCAGCGCGAAGGCAAGCACCTGCGCGGTGACGGCGCCGGCCAGCCCAAACACCGAGATCTTGATGAGGCCGGTGCCGAGCGAGATCATCGCATCGGTCGCGATCACGGCAGCGCCTTCGAGCCCTGCGGCCATCAAGAGCGAGAGCAGGATCACGCCGGACCCCGACGTGCCGCCGACCAGCACGCCGTAACCCACCGAGCCGGCGGCAAGGCCGGTCTCGCCGATCCTGACCTTGCGGCGGCGGAGCACGCGGCGGAGCACGCGGCGGAGCGGCACGCTCAGGATCAGCATGGTGCCGATCACGAGCGCGGCGCCGGCATTGGTGAGGCGCGTGTAGCCATAGGCTCCGAGCGCCGTGGTCAGCGCGGCGCAGGCGAGCACGATCAGCGCGCGGCGGCGGTCGGCATGGCGGACATAGGCAAGAGCGCGGCTCGCATTGGTCAGCATCGCGGAGATCGCGATGATCGGCACCACGGGCTCGGCGCCGACCAGCGGCACCAGCACCAGCGGCATCAGGGCGCCGGTGCCGTAGCCGGCGAGGCCACCGATGATCGAAGCAAACAACGCCATCGTTGCTACCAGCAGCAGCTGCAGAAGCGAGATGTCGGCGAAGCCTGAAACGATGGTCAATTTTTCTGATCGCGGCTGATGCGCGCCGCAGCTTGATCGGCGATGGCAGCGAGCGCGGCTTCCTCTAGGGGAAAATCCGCCGCGAGCCAAGCGTCCTCGGCGAGCGTCAACGTATGTCCGGCTTCAATTTTTTTCAAGCAGGCGGCCGCCGGACGGAGCACAGCTATCGGTCGCTCCGAGCGGGTCAAAACCGGAAGTTCATCCCCATGCGAACGATGTCGTAAGAGTTGCTGAACTTGACGTTGACGAAGCCATTGCCGGTCGCCGGGCTCTGCACCGTCAGCTTCACGTTCTGGTCGCCGAGGTCGATGTGCAGGTATTCGGACCTGATAGTGACGTTCGGCAGCACTGCATATTCAAGACCGCCACCGGCTGTCCAGCCGACTGAGACCTGTGACGAGGAGCCCGCGAGGCAGGTCGTGAAGCCAGGACAGATGATCCTTGTGACGAATCCGCCGTCGACGCTCCAGCCCAGCGGACCAATGATCGAGATGGCAGCCTGTGACTTCGTTCCACCATAGGCGAGGCCGCCTGTGCCGAAAGCGAGGAGGCGATCGCTCAACAAGTAGCCGATCCGGCCCCGCAGGGTGCCGTACCAGTCGAGTTGATGGGAAGAGGCGGCCGAGAGGGTGACGCCGCCCTCATCGGGCGCCTTAAACAACGTATCGCCCTTGATGTTGGCGTATTGCAGGTCGGCTTCGAAACCCGCGATCCATTTGCGCTCGATCTGCCAATTGTAGCCAATCTGTCCGCCACCGGTGAAGCCGGATGCGCGAGGAGATTGCCGGTAGGTCGGATTGGTCGCCTCTGGGTCCGCTTGCAGCGAACCTATCGCCAGATTATCGGTGAACACAGTGCCCGCACCACGGCCGACACCCGTCACCGGATCGGCAAGGTGATCGCCGGTGAAAGCGGCGCTCTCGTCCTGCCAACCGTAGCCGGCATTCACGCCACCGTACCATCCGGTCCAGCCATAGACGGCGGTCACCCTCCCCGGCAGGTCGTCAGCCAATGCTGGCGGCGACAGCATCATGCTTGAAACGACAACGCCAGCAGCGATCAATCTTCTCATGTTCAATGCACCCAATAAGTCCGTCGTTCGGAATGACTACCGAGTCGCGCTCAGGTCGTCTTGTCCGCGAAGGTGCTGGGGTTGATCGAAACGGTGCGGCAACGGGATCGCTGGCGAATGTGGTTTGGGCGCAACGGTCGGCAGCCGCAGACTTGACCTGTCCGGCGCTGAACTTGACCTGAGATGCACGGCTGTCCGCTCTTGCATCACTTCGGTGGAAAGGTGGGTGAGTGCATTTCGCGCGGCGACCATGTTACGAATAGAACCGGCGCGCGAGGATATTGGACGGATATGCCGAAGATTGAGTTTTCATCGGACCAGCTTCCTTCCCACCTGAATGACAGGGCCCGATTCCGCCTGTGGCACGACATTTGGATGGATCAGCTCGGCAACGCGGACATGAAGCACGCCGAGGATAAGCCATTCTACACTGCGTCGAAGAATGTTCTGCTCGGCGAGCTGAGCGTCAGCCGGTTTGCCACGACGACGGGGCACTACGTGCGCACGCGCAAGCACGTGACCAATGATCGCGACGATATTCTTGTCGGCTTTTATCGCAGCCCTCAGCCGCAATTATGGACGGTGGGAAACCAGGGGGTTGAGCTGAAACAGGGAAGTGTGGTCGCCTTCAACATCGCCCAACCGGTCTCGAGCTTTACGAACGGCCTCACGGCCTGGAATCTGACGTCCATACCTCGTGCGCAAATTCTGAAGCTCGTTCCGCATGCCGACAACCGCTCGGCAATGCTGCTCGACCCGACCAACCCCGCGGTACGACATCTCGATCGCACCATCGATTTTCTCCTTGATGCCGACGAGGTCTGCGAAGACCAGGAGTTGACACGTCACGCGCAGGCCATGCTCGGGGATTTGATCGTGCTGGCGCTCGGCGCGCGCGGTGAGGTCGCGGAGGTTGCGGCGGAACGCGGCTTGCGCGCCGCGCGGCAGCGCGAGCTGATCGCGATCATCGAAAAGCGCTTCGCCGAGCCGTCTCTGTCGGTCACGACCATCGCGGATGCTCTTGATCTGTCGCGTCGCTATGTCAGCGATTTGCTGCTCGAAAGCGGCGCGACATTCTCGGAGCGCGTACTTGAACTGCGCCTGCAGAAGGCACGGGCGATGCTGTCGGACGTTCGCTACGACGACACGAAGGTGAGTGACATCGCCTTCGCCTGCGGTTTCAATGAAGTGACTTACTTCAATCGCCGCTTCCGCGCTCACTTCGGCTGCTCACCGACGCAATACCGCATGGGAACGAACCACAGCGATACATGACTCGGTTTGCAGTCGGGCGCCACCGCGCCGGTTTCGCCAAGTTGGTAAGCAACGCCATCATTGCGACCAGCAGCTGCAGAAGCGAGATGTCGGCGAAGCCCGAAACGACGGTCAATTTTTCTGATCGCGACTGACGCGTGCCGCAGCTTGATCGGCGATGGCAGCGAGCGCGGCTTCCTCGAGGGGAAAATCCGCCGCAAGCCAAGCGTCCTCGGCGAGCGCCAACACATGTCCGAGCGCGGGTCCTTCGGCGAGACCGCGTGCAATGAAGTCGGCGGCCTTCAGCGGAAATTTCGGCGCGGTCCAGCGCTGCGGCAGCTCGGCGAGCGCACGCCAGCGCGGCGAGCCGACGTCGCCGCCGTTTCTCGCCCAGCCCAGCAACACGCGATCGTGATAGCGCTCGGCACCGAGCCGGTAGAGCAGCCGCCGCGCATTG
The DNA here is from genome assembly GCF_000261685.1 of Bradyrhizobium genomosp. I (2014). GTDB lineage: Bacteria > Pseudomonadota > Alphaproteobacteria > Rhizobiales > Xanthobacteraceae > Bradyrhizobium. The sequence goes on from NZ_AJQE01000026.1 coordinate 22,487, forward strand.
GCTTCGTCCTTGGTGGCGAAGCGCCACCAGCGATGCCCCATCGAATCCAGCGCCTTGGCCTCGGCATTGGAAAGCCGCAAGCGCGCGGCGACGCGCTTGGCGTCTTCGGTGACGGCGACCGACAGTGCCGCCAGGCGTCGCGTGCTGCTCGCGGGCAGGCCGAGCTCGCGCTCGATCGCGATCATCGCCGCCAAGGGGCCCGCATAGACCACGCCGCCGATCAGGACTTGAAGCAATCCACCCTCGGCCATGGCCAGCACGGCCGCGGCCGCGCCGCGGGCCACCAGCAGCTTCAGCATCTCCATGCGCACCCGCTCGGCCGAGAGGCTAGCCAGGCCCGCACGTCCCCGGATGCAGGCGAGATAGCCGTCGCGGTCGGGCTCGCCGGCACCGAAGGCGGCGTGAATGCGGAAGAAGCGCAGGATACGCAAATAATCCTCGGCGATGCGCTGGTCGGGATCGCCGATGAAGCGCACGCGGCCGGCTCTCGCATCCGCGATGCCGCCGACATAGTCGTGGACGACACCGCTCGCATCGACCGACAAGCCGTTCATGGTGAAGTCGCGCCGCTCGGCATCCTTCACCCAGTCGCGGCCGAATGCGACCCTGGCCTTGCGGCCGAAGGTCTCGGTGTCCTCGCGCAGCGTCGTGACTTCGTAGGGGTGCCCGTCGATGACCAGCGTGACGGTACCGTGGTCGATGCCGGTTGGTACGCCCTTGATGCCGGCGGCCTTGGCGCGCCGCATCACCTCCTCCGGCAGCGCCGTGGTCGCGATGTCGATGTCGCCGGGCTTGAGACCGAGCAGCGCATTGCGGACGGCGCCGCCGACCACCCGCGCCTCCTCGCCATCAGTGCTGAGCAGTTCCAGGACACGCGCGGTCCCACCTGCGGTCAGCCAGGGCGCATGGGCAAGCAACGGCTCCGCACTCATCGATCAGCCCCTATTTTTCCACGCCCGGCACCAGCTTGCCGTTCTCGACATGGGCGGGAACGTAGGTCGAATCCGGCGGCGCGCCGGAGAAATGCGCGAGGCCGATCAGGCCCGCGATGACCAGCACGATCGCCGCCAGCGCAAGGCGCGCGACGACCGCCACCGGCCAGGAGGATCGCGCGAACAGTCCGGACCGCGTGGCGGCCAGGAACAGCGCATAAACGGCAAAGGGGATGAGGAAGATTCCGATCTCGGTCAGAACCGTCCGGATCATGATGAATAGATCCGCTCATACAGCACACGCAGCATCCCGGCCGTCGCCCCCCAGATGTAGCGCTCCGCGAACGGCATCGCGTAGTAGGACCGCGCCATGCCGCGGAATTCCTTGCTGTGCACCTGGTGGTTCACCGGGTTCATCAGGAAGGATAGCGGCACCTCGAACGCGTCATCAACCTCGGAATGGTTGATGGTGAGCGAAAAGCCCGGCCTGACCCTCGCCACCGTCGGCAAGATGCGGAAGCCGAAGGCGGTGCCGTAGAGATCGAGATAGCCGATCGGCTCGACGAAGTCTCTGGACAGCCCGACCTCCTCCTCGGCCTCGCGCAGCGCCGCATCGAGCGGCGAGAAATCGGTCGCATCGATCTTGCCGCCGGGAAACGCGATCTGGCCGGCATGGTCGTTGAGATGCGCAGAGCGCTGCGTCAGCAGGATGGTCGGCTCGGGATGGTCGACCACCGCGATCAGGACCGCCGCGGGGCGCACCGGCTGTTCGCGCGCGATGATCTCGAGCATCTTGTCGGTGCCGGGATCGCCCGAGGCCGGGATGATGTTGGGATCGTAGAGGCCGGGCGGGACGTCGAAGCCGAGCTTCGCCCTGGAGCGGGCGAAGAAATCCGCAGCTCCCATCGCGACGGGCTCGTTCGTCAGGATAGGCTTGTTCAAATTCAAAGCGCGGCCCTCACCTGCTCCGCATCGGCCATGGCGAAGAATTGGCCGGCCGACTCGACACCGAACATCGGCTGACCATCGACCATCCGCTCCTCACCCATGTCAACCAGATCGTAGTAGAGCGCCCTCGTGACCTTGGCCCAGAGATCGGCGCGGACGTGCAAGTAAGGCGTCAGCCCGCCATCCTGCGCCTGCTCGAAACGCAGCCGGTGCGCGGCATCGCAGGTGATCCAATCGTCGACATTGGTGCGGAAGCGCAGCACGCGATGATTGCACTCACCGTTCTTCTGCATCTCGACCGCCATGAACGGCGCATCATCGACGCGGATGCCGACCTTCTCCACCGGCGTGACCAGGAAGTGCTTGTCGCCCTCGCGCTTGAGGATGGTCGAAAACAGGCGGACCAGGGCAGGACGCCCGATTGGCGTCCCCAGATAGAACCAAGTACCATCGGACGCGATTCGGATGTCGAGATCGCCGCAAAACGGTGGATTCCACAGATGCACCGGAGGCAGGCCCTTTTTGGCGCCTTCGGCATTGGCAGCGCTTTTGGCGGCGGCAGTCAGTCCCTCAAGACCGCGATCCGCACTCTGCCCTTGGTTCGCCATGGTTTGCCCTGACTCTGTGATTGGCACGATTGGTGCAGGTCTACGTTGTACTCGGGTGCGTGGTTCCATCCGGAATAGTCCGGTGTGGAGGTCGCCACTTCGTGATGCCGTACATAACCCGAAGCCGATAAGGTGGGGATAGGTTAATTCAACGAATACATGGCCTTCCTGCAAGTCTAGCATAGGGCCCATGACTCGACGTGATGACGTGACGTGCTGACGTGACGATGCAAGCAAGCCGCGTGGCAGGCTGAAGGAGCGAGCGAATGGCGGAGAGTGTCGAGAAACTCGAGGACGGGATCGTCCGTTCGGCCGAGCAGGTGTCGAGCCAGATTCGCGCCGCCAAGGATGCGATCGCGTCGGTCATCTTCGGCCAGGATCGCGTGATCGAGAACACGCTGGTCACCATCCTCTCCGGCGGCCATGCGCTCCTGATCGGCGTGCCGGGCCTCGCCAAGACCAAGCTGGTCGAAACGCTCGGCGTCACGCTCGGTCTCGATGCCAAGCGCATCCAGTTCACGCCCGATCTGATGCCCTCGGACATCCTCGGCGCCGAGGTGCTGGATGAGAGCACCGCGGGCAGGCGCGCCTTCCGCTTTATCGCGGGTCCGGTGTTCGCGCAGCTCCTGATGGCGGACGAGATCAACCGCGCCAGCCCGCGCACGCAGTCGGCGCTGCTGCAGGCGATGCAGGAGCAACACATCACGGTTGCCGGCGCGCGCCACGATCTGCCGAAGCCATTCCACGTGCTCGCGACGCAGAACCCGCTGGAGCAGGAAGGCACCTATCCGCTGCCCGAAGCCCAGCTCGACCGCTTCCTGATGGAGATCGACGTCGACTACCCCGATCGTGACGCCGAGCGCCGCATCCTGTTCGAGACCACCGGCGCCGAGGAGACGCTGGCCAGGGGCTCGATGACCGCGGATGCGCTGATCACCGCGCAGCGGCTGATCCGGCGCCTGCCGGTTGGCGATTCCGTCGTGGAGGCGATCCTGTCGCTGGTGCGCTCGGCCCGCCCGGGTCCGGACGCCGGCGAAGCCGGCAAGTTCATTGCCTGGGGTCCCGGCCCGCGCGCGAGCCAATCGCTGATGCTGGCGGTGCGCGCGCGTGCGCTGATCGACGGGCGCCTGGCGCCCTCGATCGACGACGTGCTGGACCTCGCCGAGCCGGTGCTGAAGCACCGCATGGCGCTGACGTTCCAGGCGCGCGCCGAAGGCCGCACGATTCCGGACGTGATCCGGCAGTTGAAGACACGGATCGGTTGATGGCAGCAGAGAACGGGCACGCAGCGAAGGAGACACTGGCGATCCGACGTGCCGATGGCGAAAGCCGCACGCTCGCCGCTTCGCTGCCGCGCCTGGTGCTCGAGGCCCGCCGCATTGCCGCCAACGTCATCCACGGCCTGCATGGAAGGCGCCGCGCCGGCTCCGGCGAAAATTTCTGGCAATCCCGCCGCTTCGTCTCGGGCGAACCGTCGCAGAATGTCGACTGGCGCCGCTCGGCGCGTGACGACCATCTCTATGTCCGCGAGCTCGAATGGGAAGCCGCGCACACGGTCTGGATCTGGCCGGACCGCTCGCCCTCGATGGCATTCGCCTCGAAGACCGCGCGCGAGTCCAAGCTCGAGCGGACGCTGATCGTCGCCTTCGCGCTCGCCGAGCTGCTCGTCTCCGGCGGCGAGCGCGTCGGCATTCCCGGGCTGATGGCGCCGACCGCAAGCCGCAGCGTGATCGACAAGATGGCGCAGGCGATGCTGCATGACGATGCCGACCGGCCGAGCCTGCCGCCGTCCTTCGTGCCCGCGGCACTGGCCGAGATCATCGTGCTGTCGGATTTCTGGTCGCCGATCTCCGAGATCAGGATGACGCTCGCGGGGCTCTCCGGCTCCGGCGCGCACGGCACGATGGTGCAGGTCGTCGATCCCGCCGAGGAGTCGTTTCCCTATTCCGGCCGCGTCGAATTCGTCGAGCCGGAAGGCTTTGGCGTGATCACCGCCGGCCGCGCCGAGAGCTGGGCGCAGGACTATACCGCGCGGCTCGCGCTGCATCGCGACCAGATCCGCGCCGAGACCAACAAGCTGGACTGGCTGTTCACGACGCACGCGACCGACCGCTCCGCCGCGGAGCTGCTGCTGTTCCTGCATGCCGGCATGCAGGTGAGCAAGTCGGGCGCCCGCACCACGACGATCAAGGCGGGGCCGGCCGCATGATGGGATTGCCTCTCGCCTTCACGCAACCGCTGCTCCTGATCGGCCTCGTCAGCCTGCCGGTGCTGTGGTGGCTGCTCCGCGTGATGCCGCCGCGGCCGCGCCGCATCGAGTTTCCGCCGACCCGCCTGCTGTTCGACATCGCGCCCAGGGAAGAGACGCCGTCGCGGACGCCGTGGTGGCTGACCGCGTTGCGGCTGCTGGCTGCGGCGCTCGTCATTTTCGCCGCCGCCGGCCCGATCTGGAATCCGCAAACAGGCCTCGCCGGCAGCAAGGCGCCGCTGATGATCATGTTCGACGACGGCTGGAGCGCCGCATCGCACTGGGACGTCAGGATCAGGACCGCGGACGAGCTGATCGCGAACGCCGACAATGACCGCCGTGCCATCGCGCTGGTGCCGCTGTCGGAGCCGAACCGCGACATCACCCTGATGCCGGCGGGCGCGGCGCGCGTCGCGCTGCGGCAACTCACGCCGAAGCCCTATTCGATCGATCGCGTCGAGACGCTGGCTGCGGTCGACCGTTTCCTCAAAGTCACCGGCGACTGCGAGATCGCCTGGCTCTCCGACGGCGTCGACACCGGCCGCGGCGAGGATTTCGTGCAGGGCCTCGGCAAGACCATCGGCGATCGCAGCCTGACCGTGTTCGAAGGCGGCACTTCCTCGCCGCTGGCGCTGGTCGCGGCCGAGAACGCTGCGGCGAAGATGACGGTGAAGGTGCTGCGCACCGACAGCGGCATCGCGGTCGGCACCGTACGCGCGCTCGACCAGAAGGCTTCGCCGATCGGCGAAGCCCGCTATTCGTTCGGCCCGCAGGACAAGGAAACCGAAGCCGCGTTCGACCTGCCGGTCGAACTGCGCAACGACATCACCCGGCTCGAAATATCCGGCGAGCGCTCTGCCGGCGCGGTGCAGCTGCTCGACAAGCGCTGGCGCCGCCGCGCGATCGGCATCGTCTCGGGCTCGACCAGCGAGACCGCACAGCCGCTGCTGGCGCCGACCTTCTATCTCACCCGCGCACTGGCGCCGTTCGCCGACGTCCGGCTCGCCGACAAGGGCTCGCCACAGCAGGGCATCACACAATTTCTGGACCAGAAGCTGCCGATGATCATCCTCGCCGATATCGGCACCATCGCCCCTGAGCTCCGCGAGCGCCTCAATGCCTGGATCGACCAGGGCGGCGTGCTGGTGCGGTTCGCAGGGCCAAGGCTGGCGCAGGCCGAGGACGATCTCGTCCCGGTCAAGCTGCGCAAGGGCGGCCGCACGCTCGGCGGCAGCCTGACCTGGGAGAAGCCGCAGCATCTGGCTTCCTTCGCGGCCGACGGCCCGTTTGCGGGCGTCGCGGTGCCCAAGGACGTCACCGTGAGCCGCCAGGTGCTGGCCGAGCCCGACGCCGTGCTCGCCACCAAGAGCTGGGCCTCGCTGGAAGACGGCACGCCGCTCGTGACCGGCGAGCATCGCGGCAAGGGCCTCGTCAGCCTGTTCCACGTCAGCGCCGACATGCGCTGGTCGGACCTGCCGATGTCGGGCACCTTCGTCGAAATGCTGCGGCGGGTGGTCGACATGTCCGGCTACACGTCCAAGCCGGGCGCGGGTGTTGCCAGCGAAGCGACTGCCGAGACGGTCGCGCCGCTGCACATCCTCGACGGCTTCGGCGCCTTCGGCCCGCCGCCTGCAACCGCAAAACCGCTGCCTGCGGATTACCGCGACCGCGCCACCCCCGATCATCCGCCCGGCTTCTATGGTCCGGCCGAAGGACCGCTCGCCGTGAACACGCTTGCTAGCGCCGACCGCATCGCTGCCCTGAACACCGCGGGCCTGCGTGCCCGGCACGCCACCTACACCAATGCCGAGCCGCGCGACCTGCGCGGCTGGCTGCTGTCCACCGCGCTTGCGCTGTTCCTGATCGACGCCATCATCGTCGCGGTGCTCGGCGGCGGCCTTGCCGCGCTGCTGCGCCGCCGCGCCGCGCCCGCAATGATCGTGCTCGCCTTGCTCGCAGGATTCGCGTCGCTCTCGCCCGCGCCGTCGCGCGCCGATAGCGCATCCGACGAGTTCGCGATGAAGGCGGTGTCGCAGACCCGGCTCGCCTATGTCGTGACCGGCAATGCCGACGTCGACTCCATCGTCAAGGCGGGGATGAACGGGCTGACGCTGTTCCTGGCCCAGCGCACTGCGCTCGAGGCCGGCGATCCCGTCGGCGTCGATCCGGCGCGCGACGAGCTCGCCTTCTTCCCGTTGATCTACTGGCCGATCGTGCCGGGCACGCCGAAGCCGCCGCAGGATGCCATCAACAAGATCGACGCCTACATGAAGCAGGGCGGCACCGTGCTGTTCGACACCCGCGACGCGATCGAGGCACCGCCCGGCGCGAAGGGCGCGTCGCAGACGCCGGGCATGCAGACGTTGCGCGACATCCTGTCGTCGCTCGACGTGCCCGAACTCGAGCCGGTGCCGCGCGAGCACGTGCTGACCAAGACCTTCTATCTGCTGCGCGACTTCCCCGGCCGCTTCACGGCCGGCCAGACCTGGGTCGAGACCCTGCCGCGCGACGACGACGAGGACAGCGCGCAGCGGCCGGCACGCGGCGGCGACGGCGTCTCGCCGATCATCATCACCTCGAACGATCTTGCCGGCGCCTGGGCCGTGCGGCCCGACGGACAGGCCATGCTGCCGGTGACCGGCGGCGACCCCCGCCAGCGCGAATTCGCCTACCGCGCCGGCGCCAACATCGTGATGTACACGCTGACCGGCAACTACAAGGCGGACCAGGTGCACGCACCGGCGCTGATCGAACGGCTGGGGCAATGATGCGGGTTTCAAAGCTGAATGCCCGCCAAACCGAAGCCGTCATGCCCGGGCTTGTCCCGGGCATCCACGTTCTTCTTGTCCTGCGGCAAGGCGTGGATGGCCGGGACAGGCCCGGCCATGACGATGCCGAGAGAGTAACGCTATGAACTACGGCATCGCATTCACGCCGCTTGTCCCCGCGATCGTGCTGTGGCTCGCGCTCGCCGCGATCGTCATCGTCGCGCTCGTGCTGCTGGTTGCTCGCGCACGCGGCGCCGCGGTGCGCGTGGCCGCGCTGGCGCTGTTCCTGCTGGCGCTCGCCAATCCCTCCTTCACCCGCGAGGATCGCGATCCCCTCACCTCGGTCGCCGCAGTCGTCGTCGACAAGAGTCCGAGCCAGAATTTCGGCAACCGCAACCGTGAGGCCGCAGCTGCGCAGGAAGCGCTGGTCGACAGCCTGAAGAAGATCAAGGGACTGGAGGTCCGCGTCGTCGAGGCCGGACAGGCCGATGGCGAGACCGACGGCACCAAGCTGTTCGGCGCCCTCGCCTCGGCATTGTCGGATGTCCCGGTCGACCGCGTCGCCGGCGCGTTCCTGATCACCGACGGCCGCGTCCACGACATCCCGGCGAACGCCGCCGCGCTCGGTTTCCAGGCGCCGGTGCACGCGCTGATCACCGGGCAGAAGGACGAGCGCGACCGTCGCATCGCGGTCACGGCGGCGCCGCGCTTCGGCATCGTCGGCCAGACCCAGACCATCAGCTACCGCCTCGACGACCAGGGCGTCTCGGGTGAGCGCGCAAAGGTTACGATCCGCAGGGACGGCGAGGTCATCAACGAGCGCACGCTGGGAAGCGGCCAGAGCGCGAGCGTCGACGTCGACATCAAGCACGCCGGCCCGAACATCGTGGAGATCGAGGCCTCGCCGCTCGAACGAGAATTGACGCCGGTGAATAACCGCGCGGTCGTCGCCATCGACGGCGTGCGCGACAAGCTGCGCGTGCTCCTGGTCTCGGGCGAGCCGCATTCCGGCGAGCGCACCTGGCGCAATCTGCTCAAATCCGACGCCAGCGTCGACCTCGTGCATTTCACCATCCTGCGTCCGCCGGAAAAACAGGACGGCACGCCGATCAACGAATTGTCGCTGATCGCGTTTCCGACGCGCGAGCTGTTCCAGCAGAAGATCAACGAATTCCAGCTGATCATCTTCGACCGCTACGCCCGTCAGGGCGTGCTGCCGATCGCCTATTTCGACAACATCACGCGCTATGTCCGCTCGGGCGGCGCGGTGCTGGTCTCGGCCGGGCCCGACTACGCCTCCAACACCAGCATCTGGCGCACGCCGCTGGATTCGGTGCTGCCGGCCGAGCCGGTCGGCGTGACCGAAAAGCCGTTCTATGCGCATCTGTCGGACATCGGCAAACGCCATCCCGTCACACGCGGGCTGGAAGGCTCGGCGAGCGAACCGCCGCACTGGAGCCGGTTCTTCCGCACCGTCGACACCCGCAATGCCGTGAACCCGCCTGTCATGACCGGCGCCGACGGCAAGCCGCTGTTGTTCCTGTCGCGCTTCGGCGAGGGCCGCGTCGCGCTGCTGCTATCCGACCACATCTGGCTGTGGGCGCGCGGCTATGAAGGCGGCGGGCCGCATCTCGACCTGCTCAGGCGGATGTCGCACTGGCTGATGAAGCAGCCGGACCTCGACGAGGAAGCGCTGCGGCTCCAGGTGCAGGGCAAGGACCTCGTCGTGGTGCGCCAGACCATGGCGGACAGCGTCCAGCCGGTGCGCGTCATCTCGCCATCTGGCGTGTCGCACGATTTGACGCTGAGCGCCGGCGAGCCCGGCGAATGGCGCGCCAGCCTGCCGGCGAGCGAGCTCGGCCTGTGGCAGGCCACCGACGGCACGCTGAAGGCGCTGATCAATGTCGGCCCGACCAATCCGAAGGAGTTCTCGGAAGTCACCTCCATCGTCGACACCCTGAAGCCGCTGACGCAGGCGACCGGTGGCGACGCCGTGCGCGTGGCCAGTGGCAACAGCGTCGAGCTGCCGCGCATCCTGCCGGTGCGCTCCACCAGCGTCTTCCACGGCGACGGCTGGATGGGCGTGCGCATGCGCGATGCCAGCGTGGTGAAGGGCGTCGGCGTGCTGCCGATCTTCGCCGGCCTGATCGGCCTGTTGCTGCTGCTCGGCGCGTTCGCGGCGACCTGGATGCGCGAGGGGCGGTGATCTCCCGAGGCGTGATGGCCTTGAGTTAAGTCGACGGCCTCCAGGGCTCGTTCGAACCTCTCCCGCTTGCTTGCGGGAGAGGGAGCGCACCTGCTTCGTGCTACATCAGGCCTGGTCTCATCGTGCTGGAGTTGCCCGAACGACACATCGGCTGAGCGGCCTGCGCGGGCCCATCCGTCCGCCGTTGACATCAGCTGATCGATCGGGCGATGTTACACTATAACATCGCGGCGTCCTGGGATTGACGCCCCGATGTGAGGGTGGCTTTCCAGATGAAGTGGTTCCGGTCGAATATCAGGCACGGCGCCCGGCTCGCGTTGTTCGCGATGCTGGTGCAGTTCGGGCTGACGTTCGGCCATAGCCATTGGTTCGCCCAAGCCGCTCCACTTGCCCAAGCCACGCTCCAGCAGACCGATGGCGCCAAAGAGGGCGCCAAGGATCAGGCCACGGTCGACCGCGCAGCGGTTCACAAGCAATCGCCGGCGAGTCCCGACCGCGAGCATCCGGGCGAGGACAATTGCGCGATCTGCGCCGTCGTCGCGATGGCGGGCACGATCCTGTTCGCCACGCCGCCCCTGCTGCAACTGCCGCAGGCGATCGATCTGCTCTACCGCACCACCGATGCCGAGTTTCTCCATCTGAAATCGGCCGGCACGGCGTTCCAGCCGCGCGCCCCTCCCGCGTCCTGACTTCCAACGCTTGATCACGCCCAGCCTCGCCGGACGCCGGCGAATGCCTGGGAGAAGTTGAAGTCGAATTCCGTCGCGCCGCGACGGCAGGCCGCCTCCGATCAGCAGACCATCATCTGGACGGCGCCTGACTGGAATCAGGACCATGTCATTTCAATCGCGACGCGCGCAGCGTCTTGGCGGAGCCAGCCTGCTCCTGCTAGGTGCCGCCGCCACGCCCGCTTTCGCTCAAGAGCCGGCGCAAGACAAATCGTCGACCGAGATCCCCGCCGTCACCGTGACGGCGCCGAGCCCCATCGTGCGCAGAGCGGTGGTGCCGTCGCGCAACGCGGGCCGCGGCACGCGGACCGCACGGGTGCGCAGCCGCCAACAGACGGCAGAAGCGGCGCCGGCAGCCCCAGTGCCTGCCGCACCTCAGCAGGGCGTGCTGCCAATCGTGACCAACCAGTTCGCCACCGTCACCGTGGTGCCGAACGAGGAGATCCGCCGCGAGGGCGGCGGCCAGCTCGGCGACCTCCTGTTCTCCAAGCCCGGCATCACCGGGTCGAGCTTCGCGCCGGGCGCATCCAGCCGGCCGATCATCAGGGGTCTCGACGTCAATCGTGTCGGCATCCTCGAGAACGGCACCAATGGCGGCGGCGCCTCCGACCTCGGCGAGGATCATTTCGTCCCGATCGATACGCTCGCGACCAACCAGGTCGAAGTGATCCGCGGACCCGCCGCGCTTCGCTACGGCTCGACCTCGATCGGCGGCGTCGTCGCCGCCACCAACAACCGGATTCCGGATGCGTTGCCTGCTTGCGCGCCGTCGTTCCAGAGCTACGGGCTGCCGACGAAGGCGCCGCTCGCGACTGCCGCGACTTCGCCCTGCGTCACCGCCGAGACGCGTACCGCGTTCGACTCGGTCAACCGCGGCGTCGAAGGCGGCATTCTGCTCGACGGCGGCGGCAACAACTTCGCCGTCCACGCCGATGCGTACGGCCGCAACACCTCCGACTACTACATCCCGGGTTACCCCTACCGCTTCGACGACACGCGGCCGGTCGGCAACCATCAGCCGAATTCGGCAACGCGATCGGACGGCGCCTCGATCGGCGGCTCGTACTTCTTCACGGGCGGCTTCATCGGCGCGGCGATCACGCAGAACGATTCGCTCTACCACATCCCCGGCATCGACGGGGCCGATCACCAGACCCGTATCGATGCGCACCAGACCAAGATCACCATGAAGGGCGAGTACCGGCCCGACGCGGCGGCGATCGATGCGATCCGCTTCTGGGCAGGTGCCACCAACTACCGCCACAACGAGATTGGCCTCGCCGACCCTGCAGATCTGACGACCCTGGGCGTCCGGCAGACCTTCACGAACAGGGAAGAGGAGATCCGGGTCGAAACGCAACTGATGCCGTTCAATGCGCGATTTGCCGAGATCACGACCGCGTTCGGTTTTCAGGCCGCACATCAGGAGCTGACCGCGCCGAGCCCTGACGATCCCGGCGCGCTCTTCAACGGCCTGTGGAATCCGAACCGCAACATGCGTGAAGCGGGTTACGTCTTCAACGAGCTGAAATTCACCGACACGACCAAGGCCCAGATTGCCGGCCGGATCGAGCATGTCGACCTGAGCGGATCGACGCCCGATTTTCCCGCCGATTTCCTGCCGAACGGCGATCCTCAGACCAGCATCGCTCGCAATCTGCATTTCACGCCGAAGAGCGGCAGCGTCGGCCTGATCCAGAACCTGCCGTACGACCTCGTCGGCAGCATCACCGCACAATATGTCGAGCGCGCACCGAAACCAGCCGAGTTGTTCTCCCGCGGCCCGCACGATGCGACCGCCACCTTCGATATCGGCAACCCTAACCTGACGCTCGAGACCGCCAAGACGGTCGAGGTCGGCCTGCGCCGCGCAACAGGGCCGCTCCGGTTCGAGGCCACCGCCTACTACACCCGCTTCGACAATTTCATCTTTCGGCGGCTGACCGGCGTAATGTGCGATGAAGATTTTGCGTCCTGCGGCGCGCCTGATGCAGAGCTCAACCAGGCCGTCTACTCGCAGAGGAATGCGATCTTCCGTGGCGGTGAATTCCAGAGCCAGATCGACGTCGGCCCGCTTTATGGCGGCATCTGGGGTTTTGAGGATCAGTTCGACATCGTCCGCGCCACCTTCACCGATGGCACCAACGTTCCCCGGATTCCGCCGGCGCGCATCGGTGCCGGCCTGTTCTGGCGCGACTCCAACTGGCTGGCACGCATCAATCTTCTGCACGCCTTCCCGCAAAGCAACGTTGCGGAGATCGCCGAGACGCCCACGCCCGGCTACAACCTCCTGAAGGCAGAGGTCAGCTACAAGACCAAGCTCGGCGCAAACTGGCTCGGCGCGCGGGAGATGTATGCAGGCCTGGTCGGCAACAATCTTCTCAACGAGAAGATCCGCAACTCAGTATCCTACACCAAGGACGAGGTGTTGATGCCCGGCATCGGCGTGCGGGCGTTCGCGAACTTCAAGTTCTGATCTTGAGCCAGTCGGGCCCACGGGCCCCGACACACCTCGCGCCTCGGATTGCGCTTTCAGCGAAATCCGGGCTGCACGGCTGTCTCCACAGCAACGACGGAGTATGAAGCACGGCCACGGCGCTTCCAATTCACAGCGCCGTAGCCCCTACCCTACCCCCGCGCCTTGCTCCAGTCCGGACCGACCGGCCCCGCCACCCCCTCGAACGCGCCGTCGACGAGTTCGAACACCAGGATGCGGGCGGCATCGACAGGGCCCGGCATGGTGACGCGGCCCTTGGGGACCGGCTTGAAGCCGACGCGGCTGTAATATGGTTCGTCGCCGACCAGCAGCACGAGGCGGTGACCTTTCGCCTTCGCGTCCTTCAGCGCGCGCTCCATCAACAGACGGCCGACGCCGCGACCGCGGAACGGCGGCTCGACGGTGAGCGGCCCGAGCAGCAGCGCGGGCGTCTCACCGATCAGGATCGGCAACTGCCTGACCGAGCCGACCAGCAGCGTGCCGATGCGGGCGGTGAAGGACAGTTCGAGCACATGGTCGACGTGCTCGCGAATCCGGTAGGCGCTCAGCACGAAGCGGCCGGGACCAAAGGTACGTTCGTGCAGCCGCTCGATCGCCTGAGCGTCGCCGGCGGCCTCCGGAAGGATGGTCAGTGAGAGGTCGGTCATGTCAATTCGCGGAGTAGCACTTGCGCATGCGAAGGTCCATGGGCGGTGGCCGTGGACGGGCTTCGTCTCTCCCCAGCCGGAAGAGTGAACTGCATTGCCTCCGTGATCGAGATATTCCCTGCGTCGAGAAAGCCTCCACACCCGGCGCTTCGCGCCGACCTCCCCGCAAGCGGGAGAGGTCGAGCGAGCCCGCGGTCCGATCGATTCAACCAAGATCCATCTCGCTTCAGCACAGGCCGCCCTCAGCGCCACGTCGCAATCAAGGGCCGGTCATCGAGCACCTCCGCGATCCGCAGCCGCGTGCCGGGCGTGGTGCCCTCGGGCAGCGCGGTGGCGTCGAAGAACCCGCATTCGACGATCTCGTGATTGGGCGCGGGCAGGCGGACCTGGCTGAACTGCCTGACCACATAGACCGCGACATGGTCGCGGCGGGAGACGTGGCTGTTGAGGAAGATGCCGTGCAGGACCGCCTCGCCGGTAAGATCGATATCGCCCTCCTCCTTGAGCTCACGCCGCAGCGCCTCTTCCATGGTCTCGCCGAAATCGACGCCGCCGCCCGGCAAGTACCAGCCGCTGACGTAGCTGTGCTTGACCAGGAACACCCTCCCGTCCGTATCCAGCACCACGGCGCGGACGCCGAGCGTCATGCCGCGGACAACGAGAAAATAGGCGTGCAAGAATCGCCGCAGCAGCGGCTCCGCTTTCCGTCGGACACGATTCAGTCGTTCTCCCATCAGGCTTCCTCGACGCCCCGTTTCAGGCCCTGCTTGCGCGCTGTCTGCGACCTTGCCATTACAGGGGAGCAATAGCGAGGCAATCGCGCGCCATGGTCCCCTTCAAGCTCGCCCATCTGTCCGATCCGCATCTGCCGCCTCTGCCGAAGCCGCGGCTGATCGAGCTCGCGGGCAAGCGAGCGCTAGGCTACGTCAACTGGACGCGCAACCGCCACAAGTACCAGCGCCGCGAGATTCTCGACGCACTCGTCGCCGATATGAGGGCGCAGGCGCCCGACCACATCGCGGTGACGGGCGATCTCGTCAACCTGGCTCTGGAGGCGGAATTCGCGCCGGCCCTGCACTGGCTCGAGAGCGTCGGCCCGCCCGAACGCGTGACCGCGATTCCCGGCAACCACGACGCCTATGTCCGTGCCACCTCTCATCGTTTCGGCGAGACGTTTGCGCCCTATCTCGCCGGCGACGACGGCCGCATCGGCTTTCCGTCGGTGCGCCGGCGCGGGCCGCTCGCGCTGATCAGCCTGTCCACGGCGGTACCGACCCTGCCGCTGATGGCCACGGGCTCGCTCGGACCCGATCAGCTCGCGGCGCTCGAAGGGGTCCTCGAACGGCTCGCGGCCGAGGACGTCTTCCGCGTGCTGCTAGTGCATCATCCGCTGAAATCCGACGCCCGCCACAAGCGGATGACCGATGCGCCCGCTCTGCTGGCGCTGCTCAAGCGCCACGGCGTCGAGCTGATCCTGCACGGGCACGACCATATTCATTCGACGGTGTGGTTCGAGGGCCCCAACGGCAACATTCCCGCGCTCGGCGTGCCCTCGGCCTCAGCGCTCGCGCACGGACGCTACCCGGCGGCGGCGTATAATCTGCTCACCATCGAGAAGGACAATGCCGGCTGGCGCTGCGAGCAGACGGTGCGGAGCCTGGGAGCTGGATTTCAAATCGGGCAGATCAAGCATGCGAGGCTGATTTGAGAGCGGCGTCATTCCGGAGCGCGCGAAGCGCGAGCCCGGAATCCATCGGGCGGCAATGTGCGGCGATGAATGGATTCCGGGTTCATGCTTCGCATGCCCCGGAACGACGAAGCAACTGATCACCAGCTCCGCAAGACCGCCAGCACGGCGACGCCGAACAAGGCGGCCGCACCGAGGATGAAGCCGAACACGAACGGCCAGACGCGCGAGCGGCGCGGCGGCTCGGTTGTGGCTGGCTGCGGCTCGGGCGGGACCACCATCGCGCGCTCGCGCTCGACCATGCGGCGCGCGACATAGTCGGTGACGGCCTCGACGATCACAGCCGTGTCGTGCGATTCGGCGAGCACGATGCGGCCGAAGCGGGTGTCCTGGACGAAGCGGTACATCCGCTTGTCGCGCCCCATCACGATGTGAGCGACGACGTCGATCCAGAGTCTCGGCGTATCGCCCTGGCTGATGCCGCGGTCGAACAGGTCGATCTGATCGGGCACCTGCGCGAACAGGGGATCGAGCGCGTCGTTGAGGATCTCGAGCCGCGCGACCTCGGCGTCCCTGAGATCGACGACGACGCCGGTCCGGTCGGCGGCCTCGATCCGCGCGCGCAGCAGTGCATCGCGCAGCCGCACCGGGCGCGGCTGGCCGGGATGGGTCCCGCTGGTCTCGGGCTCTGACATTGTCGGCCTCGTCCTCGACTTTCCGTCATTAACCTATCAGCAACCACATCCTCCGCAAAGCCCCACAATTCCAGATACTTACAGCGCCCCACAGCCTTTCCACCTGTGCCAAAAACAGACGATCCCACCCAGGCTAGGGCCTGGATGGGACCATCCGTCCTTGGACGTCTTCTTAGGTGAGCTCGGCTGCCGCCCGATCAGGCTGCCGGGGCGCGCTGCGGCTCTTCCACGATCGAGAAGCGGACGCCGGCCTTGTGGCGGCTCTCTTCCGACACCTCGCGCCAGCAGTCCTCGGCTTCCTTGCGGGACTTGAACGGACCTTTGACCTGGGCCGAGCCTTCCACGAGCTTGTGGAAGTTCATCGAACCGAACTCGCCGCCGATCACCCAGAAATTGCTGCCTTTGGTCATTGTCAGTCTCCTTTCGAGAGTAGCGTGGTTCGTTAGCCGAACTGGTTCATCGTGTTGTGGGCGCCGCCAGCCTTCAGGGCCGCCTCGCCGGCGAAGTACTCCTTGTGGTCGTCACCGATGTCGGAGCCGGCCATGTTCTGGTGCTTCACGCAGGCGATGCCCTGACGAATCTCGGCGCGCTGGACATTCTTCACGTAGCCGAGCATGCCCTGCTCGCCGAAATACTCCCGCGCCAGATTGTCGGTCGAGAGCGCCGCCGTGTGGTAGGTCGGCAACGTGATCAGGTGGTGGAAGATGCCGGCGCGCTTGGCCGAATCCGCCTGGAAAGTGCGGATGCGTTCGTCGGCCTCCTTCGCCAGCGGCGTGTCGTCGTATTCCGCCTTCATCAGCTCGGCACGGTTGTACTTGCTGACGTCCTGGCCGGCCTCCTTCATCGCGTCGTAGACCTGCCAACGGAAGTTGAGGGTCCAGTTGAACGACGGCGAGTTGTTGTAGGCGAGCTTCGCGTTCGGCACGACCTCGCGGATGCGGTCGACCATGCTGGCGATCTGCTCGATATGCGGCTTCTCGGTCTCGATCCAGAGCAGATCGGCGCCGTTCTGGAGCGAGGTGATGCAATCGAGCACGCAGCGGTCTGCACCGGTGCCGGGGCGGAACTGGTAGAGGTTGGAGGGCAGCCGCTTCGGACGCATCATCTTGCCGTTGCGGTTGATGATGACGTCGCCGTTGCGAGCGTTCTCCGCCGTCACTTCCTCGCAATCGAGGAAGCTGTTGTACTGGTCGCCGATGTCGCCGGGCTTGTGGCTGACGGCGATCTGCTGCGTCAGACCGGCCCCGAGCGAGTCGGTGCGGGTCACGACGATGCCGTCTTCGACGCCGAGCTCGAGGAAGGCGTGGCGGCAGGCGCGGATCTTGGCGAGGAAGACGTCGTGCGGCACGGTGACCTTGCCGTCCTGGTGACCGCACTGCTTCTCGTCCGAGACCTGGTTCTCGATCTGCAGCGCGCAGGCGCCCGCCTCGATCATCTTCTTGGCGAGCAGATAGGTCGCCTCCGCGTTGCCGAAACCGGCGTCGATGTCGGCGATGACGGGCACGACATGGGTCTGGAAGTTGTCGATCTTCTCGATCAGCTCCTTCTCGCGGGTCTTGTCGCCTTCCTTGCGGGCCTTGTCGAGCAGGCGGAAGATGTCGTTGAGCTCACGGGAGTCCGCCTGACGCAGGAAGGTGTAGAGCTCCTCGATCAGCGCCGGCACCGAGGTCTTCTCGTGCATCGACTGGTCGGGCAGCGGACCGAACTCGGAGCGCAGCGCCGCGATCATCCAGCCCGAGAGGTACAGATAGGTGCGATCGGTCTTGCCGCCGAAGTGCTTCTTGACCGAGATCAGCTTCTGCTGGGCGATGAAGCCGTGCCAGCAGCCGAGCGACTGGGTGTACTTGGTCGGGTCCTTGTCATAGGCCGCCATGTCGGCCCGCATCAGGGCCGCCGTGTAGCGGGCAACGTCGAGGCCGGTCTTGAAGCGGTTCTGCAGGCGCATGCGGGCGACGGCCTCGGCCGACACGCCGTTCCAGGTCGGCTGGGTCTCGAGGAGCGCCTGGGCCGCCTTGACCTCGTCCTGATACGAGGACGGGCCCTGGAGGGTGCTGATGCCGCGGGGCTGGTAATTCATGTGCCTGATCCTTTCGCTGACGATGGCGATGGCTGGCCATCGACATTCTTGACACTGCATTGCGAGATGCGTGTCAGGAGCTAAACGCCAAAACAGAAACTTCGTATAGGTGGCTTGTATTTTATTGGTGATGTCATGTAACATCAGAACATGTAATAGATGTTATTTTGTAAAGTTTGTAAAATATAGGTCAGCAAGACTGTCCTTGATGCAGGTGGAGATCTCAAGCCATGGCCGCCGAGTCCGGCAAGAAACTGTTCGTCGGCCCGCGCTTCCGCCGGATCCGGCAGCAATTGGGGCTGTCTCAGACCCAGATCGCCGAGGGGCTCGGGATCTCGCCGAGCTATGTCAACCTGATCGAGCGCAACCAGCGCCCGGTGACGGCGCAGATCCTGCTGCGCCTGGCCGAGACCTATGACCTCGACCTGCGCGACCTCGCCACCGCCGACGAGGACCGCTTCTTCGCCGAGCTCAACGAGATCTTCTCCGATCCCCTGTTCCGTCAGATCGACGTTCCCAAGCAGGAGCTGCGCGACCTCGCCGAGCTCTGCCCCGGCGTCACCCACGCGCTGCAGCGGCTCTACGCCGCCTATACCGAGGCGCGCCAGGGTGAGACGCTGGCTGCCGCGCAAATGGCCGACCGCGACGTCGGCACGCGATATGAGGCCAATCCGGTCGAGCGTGTGCGCGAGCTGATCGAGGCCAACCGCAATTATTTTCCGGAACTGGAGCAAGCCGCGGAAAATCTGCGCGACGAGCTGAACGTGCCGGCTGAGGGGCTTTACGCGGCGCTCGCGGCGCGCTTGCGCGAAAAGCATTCGATCCAGACCCGCATCATGCCTGTCGATGTGATGCGCGAGACGCTGCGGCGCTTCGACCGCCATCGCCGCCAGCTCTTGATCTCCGAGCTGGTCGACCCGCCCGGCCGCGCCTTCCAGCTTGCCTTCCAGCTCGGCCTCGGCGAATGCGCGCAAGCCCTGGAGACCATCATCGGCCGCGCCGGCCCGCTCGACGACGCGCCGCGCCGGCTGTTCCGCATCACCCTCGGCAATTACTTCGCAGCCGCTGTCATGATGCCCTATCCTGCGTTCCTGGCGGCAGCGGAAGCGCTCAATTACGACATCCACGTGCTGGCGCAGCGCTTCAATTCCGGCTTCGAGCAGGTCTGCCATCGCCTCACCACCCTGCAGCGGCCGAACGCGCGCGGCATTCCGTTCTTCCTCCTGCGTGTCGACAACGCCGGCAACGTCTCCAAGCGCTTCTCCTCCGGCACCTTCCCGTTCTCGAAATTCGGCGGCACGTGCCCGTTGTGGAACGTGCACTCGACCTTCGACACGCCGGATCGTCTGTTGAAGCAGGTAATCGAGCTGCCTGACGGCACGCGCTACTTCTCGATCGCGCAGATGGTG
This sequence comes from Bradyrhizobium genomosp. I (2014), assembly GCF_000261685.1. GTDB lineage: Bacteria > Pseudomonadota > Alphaproteobacteria > Rhizobiales > Xanthobacteraceae > Bradyrhizobium. Next base: position 41,937 of record NZ_AJQE01000026.1, read on the forward strand.
CGCCGCCCGGTCGCGCCGCACCCGCTGCCGCAGCCGCGCTTCGCCATCGGCCTCGGCTGCGAGATCCGTCACGCCGCGCGCCTGACCTATGCCGCCGGCATGGACCTGGAGAAGACCGAGGGCACGCCGATCGGCGTCAACTGCCGCCTCTGCGAACGCGAGAACTGCGCCCAGCGCGCCGAGCCCCCGATCACGCGCACGCTGATCCTGGACGAGACGACGAGAAGGGTGAGTTCGTTCGCGTTCTCGAATGCACGGGAGTTGTGAGGGTATTCAGCTCTCGTGTCCCGGACGCGCTGCGGCGCTCTTGCGCTGCTGCGCAGAGCCGGGACCCAGCGAGCCACGCACGCCGCACCATGGGCCCCGGCTCTGCAGCGCACCGCCGAAGAGGCGCTGCGCTGCGTCCGGGGCACGAGACTGCCGCACTTCACGCCAGCGTGTGCACGATCACCGGCCCCGCGGCGGCACTCGCATGCCCTGCCAGCAGCGGGCCCAAATCCTTCTCGATCCAGGCGATGGCGCGCTTGTTCGCCTCCTCGGCCTGCTCGAACTTGTCGAAGATCGAGATCGCCGTGACCGTGTCGTCGCCGGCATAGACGACGTAGTAGGCGCGAAAACCGTCGACGTTGCTGATGATCGGAACGGCGCCGTCCTTGATACGGCGCGCCAGCTCCTCCGCGCTCCCGCTTTTCGCCTTGGCCTGACGGATGGCGGCATACATGGCATCCTCCCTTCCGGCTGTCTGCACTTTGGGCCTGTCACCCGGAGCGAATGATACGCCGAAGCGCACCGCCAATCCACGCTTGGTTAACCCGATCCTAATCCGCCTCCGCGATCTGCAACCAGGGATTAAGCACGCCTCAACATCGCTGCCCTAGTCTTGCCCCACTCACTTTTCGCAAACAACGGCGGCCTATTCTGCCGGGCGAGGTGACATCAGGGGGTTTATCATGCGCATTGCGTTGCTGCTGACCGCAACCATCGTCGGCGCGCTCTTCGCCAATCCATCTCATGCCGGGTCGCTCGACGCCGAGGCAGCGCAGTCGCTGCCGCCGGGCTTCCAGAGCTACCGCGGTTACATGTTCGACCTGTCGGAGAACTCCGACCGCAAGGACGTCGACAAGCTCACCGACAACGTAAAGCAACAGATCGACGCCGTCGAAGCGGCCGGCCTGTCGCCGCGTGTGCTGCGCTTCTTCCGCACCGTGCCAATCATCGCGAGCGAGCTCGCCTGCCTCGACGAAGGCGCCGCAACCGCCTGCTACGGCCGCGTCGCTCCCAACGTCGAGCGCCGCGTGCCGCGGACGCTGACGGTGTGGGACCACGACAAGCAGCGCTGGACCAATCCGAACGCCGTCGACCTCGCGGTCGACTCGGGGCTCGGCGTGATCATGCTGCGGCCGGACATGATGCGCTACGAAAAGGAGGCGGTGCTGCTGCACGAGCTGCTCCACGCCTATCACGCGCGGCTGCTGCCGGACGGCTACGCCAACAAGGGCGTGATCGCCTATTACGCGCTGGCCAAGTCCAAGGACATGCTGCCCAAGGAATCCTACGCGATGAAGAATCCCATGGAATTCTTTGCCGTGACCGCGAGCATCTTCCTGGCCGGAAAAAGCGAATTCCACGATCCGAAGTCGCGCGAGGCGCTCAAGGAGAAGATGCCGGACTATTACAAATACCTGGTCGGCGTGTTCGGCTTCGATCCCGAGCCGACGGCCTCGAACGGCCCGGTGGCCTCGCTGAAGTGAGGCAGACATAGCATCTTCTCAATCCAGCCAGCCGGAGAGCCGCGCAAATTGCGCGGCTTTTTTGTATCGCGAGCCGGAAGCTGCGGATGACGCGCCAGCGGGAATTGCCAAGGCGGGGCCCGATCTGCATAGTCCCGCCGCATCGATACCGTTTTTCGAAGAGGATGAGAGAACATGGCGGACGCCGACCTGGATGTCGTGATCCGGCAACTGGCCAGACAGCTGCATACGGGCCTGATGACCCGCGCCAAGGAGCGGCGGGATCGCTTCAACGGCCTTGCGGCCAAGGCCAAGGGCAAGGAGACCGGCGAGCGCTTCAAGATGATGGCCAAGGCCACCATGGAGCAGGCCACCGCCGCCGCCAAGCGCCTCCAGATGTCGGCCGACAACGTCGCCGACAGCTACGCGCGATCGATGCGTCTGGCCGCCAGCACGCCGGTTGCCGTGAAGATGGAAAAGAAGGCGAAGGAAAAGCCGGAGAAGAAGGCCAAGGCGAAGAAGGCGAATGCCAAGAAGGCAAAATAACCCACTTACCGCCGCGGCGCGGCGACCCGGGTCAGCTCGGCGCCGGCGAGCTCGGCGAGCCTGGCACGCGCTGCCTCTCGCGCGGCGCCGTTCTTGCCGGCGGGCATCGTCGGCCTGGCCGTGGGCGAGGAACGCGAGGCCACGATCGAGGCGGGCCTGCGCATCGGAGGGTTCGAGGCGGACCGCCGTATTGTAGCTCAGGATGGCGCGATCGAGATCGCCCATGGCGGCGAGCGCAAGACCGCGCTGGTGATAGGGTGCGGCAAGCTTGGGATCATGCGCGATCGCCTCGTCATAGTCCGCAATGGCACGCTCCAGATCGCCGTTCTTTCGGTGCGCCAGCGCCCGGTCGCGATAGAACGAGGCGCGGTTGGGATTGAGATGGATGGCCTCGTCGAAATCGGCGATCGCCCGTCTGAAGTCGCCGTGACGCAGCGCGATCCGTCCGCGCCCCTCATAGGCGAAGGCGATCAGCGAGCCGCGGAGCGGCGAGAAGCCGATCACGGCCGAGCAGATGTCGGGATCGTCCCCGTCGCCGCAATAGACGACCATGTGCGTGGACAGGCCGAAGAGCACGCAAAGAACGATCAGCAAGGGTACGGCAGCTCTGGTCATCTTCGACGGTGACCGGCAGCGGGCCGGCCACGCATCCCCTTTCGAAGGATTGCTCACGTCGAGGTGTTACCACCGGTCGGGACGACCCTGTGTGCGCCAGGTCACAAAGACGGACGCAAATCCTCACCGGTTCCTCTAGCCCCAAGGACCACGCGAAGGACCACGCGAAGGACCACGTGACGAGGAGCGGCCCCAAGGGCCGCGCGGCGGGTAGTTCTCGTTGGCGCCAACCGAGGGCGCCGCCTGCCTGCCGAACTCGGAGGCGAGCTGCTGAAGGGCGGCGACGCGGTTCTGCGTCGAGGGATGGGTGGCGAACAGATTGTCCACGCCATGGCCCGAGAGCGGATTGATGATGAACATGTGCGCTGTCGCGGGGTTTCGCTCGGCCTCGTAGTTCGGCACCTGGTGCGCGGCACCCTCGATCTTCACCAGCGCGGAGGCCAGCCACATCGGCTGTCCCGCAATGCGCGCACCGAGATTGTCCGCAGCATATTCACGGGTGCGGCTGATTGCCATCTGCACCAGCATGGCGCCGAGCGGGGCGAGGATCATCATCAGGATCGAGCCGACGATGCCGAGACCATTGTTGTTGTCGCGATTGCCGCCGAAGAACATGCCGAACTGAGCCAGCATCGAGATCGCGCCGGCGATGGTCGCGGTGATCGTCATCAGAAGCGTGTCGTGATTCTTGATATGGGCGAGCTCATGCGCGATCACGCCGGCGAGCTCCTCGCGGCTGAGCTGGCGCATCAGGCCGGTGGTGACGGCGACGGCGGCATTCTCCGGGTTTCGTCCGGTCGCGAACGCGTTGGGCTGCGGCTCATCCATCAGGAACACCCGCGGCATCGGCAGGCCCGCACGGCCCGCGAGTTCGGCGACGAGCCCGACCAGTTCCGGCGCGCTGGCGCGGTCGACCTCATGGGCGCCGTACATCGAGAGCACCATGCGGTCGGAGTTCCAGTAGGTAAAAAGATTCGTCGCGGCGGCAATGACGAGCGCGATCATGGCGCCGGAAGCACCACCGATCAGATAGCCCACGCCCATGAACAGGGCGGTGAGGCCTGCGAGCAGAATTGCGGTACGAAGATAGTTCATGGCCGTCTCCTGAGGCGGCCGCGGGCAAACCTCCGGCCGCCGTTCCCGAGGTATGAATGCTGTTGGATCCCGCAAGGTTCATGCGGCGCCCGGCCGCAGATCGATGGCGCGCCAGCCTTGCTCGCGCCGCTAAATCTTGACCGGGATTTGCTCAAAAACACGCGCCGATGCTTAGCAATCTGGAAAGCGCAATCTCCCTTAAGTCGTGGCAACCCGGCACACCCGGGGGTTGTTGCGCATTGACCAGTTCCGTCGACACCCGTCAGCAAGGTGACCGTCATGATGGACCGCTCGCACGCCGCTTCCGTCGATCCCGCATCCGCTCCCTCCCCTCAGGACACCAGGGCTGACGCAAAGGGATTGCAGGAGGCGCTGCACGAGCAGATGTTCGCCAATGACGAGCCTGGCCACGCCGTCGATGCGCAGGCCGCGCCGGACACGCAGCGGCGCTGGCCACGGCTGCGGCGCGGCGCGAAGATCGCGATCGGGCTTGCCATCATCGCGATTTTCGGCTGGCTGCCTCTGCGCGCGATGTGGGAGAATTCGAGTGTCGAGGCGGTGCTCAATTCGCGGCTCGTCACCTTACGAAGCCCGATTGGCGGCCGTGTGGCAGCCGCGCAGCGGCTGACCGATCAGGCGAGGTTGGACGCAGGCACCGTGGTCTTGCGCGTGGTCAATTCGCGCAGCGATCGCACCCGGCTCGACGATCTCCGCCGGCAGAAATCGCGCCTGGAGAACGAGCGGCCGAGCTTGGCGACGAAGCTCGCCGCGGCCCAGGCGGCGCAGAAGGACCTGGCGCGGCAGGCCGCGCAATTCCGTGACGGGCGCGTGCTCCAGCTGGAGGCCCGTATTGCGGAAATCCAGACCTCGATCGAAGCGGCGGTGGCACGACGGGAGGAGGCCGGCGCCGCCGTCGAGCGCGCTTCCTCGCTGGCAAAATCCGGCAACGTCTCGAGCGTCGAACTGACGCGGCTCACACGCGAGCTCTCGGTGTCGCAGCAAACCGAACTCGGTGCGCGCAAGCGGCTGGACGCGGCGAAGGTCGAGCTCGCCGCGGCACGGAACGGCTCGTTCCTCGGCGACAGCTACAACGATCGGCCCAGCTCGGTGCAGCGCGAGGAGGAGATGCGCCAGCGCGCCGGCGACCTCGAGGCCGACCTCGCACGCACCGATACCGAGATCGCCTGGCTCGCCAACGAGATCAAAGTCGAAGAGATCCGATTTGCGGATCTGTCGGAAGCCAACATCACGACACCCGTTGCAGGGCGGGTCTGGGAGATGATGACGTCGCCCGGCGAGGACGTGCAGGCCGGCCAGCCTCTGCTCAAGGTGCTCGATTGCAGCGGCGCCGTCATCACGGCCAACGTCACCGAGAGCGTCTACAACCGCCTGCAACTCGGCGATCTCGCGACGTTCGAGCCGAACGACGGCGGCGAGCTGATCTCCGGCACTGTGGTCAATCTGACCGGCGCCGCCGGCGCGCCCGCCAATCTCGCCATCAATCCGGATGCGCTGAGCAAGGAGCCTTACCGCGTGACCGTGGCATTGCGCGATGCCGCGGCCCGCGCCTGCACGGTAGGGCGCACCGGTCGCGTCGTGTTTGCACGGCACGAGACCGCACCGTGACGACGGCGCTGACGCCCGGCCTGATTGCGCTCGGCGCCTTCATGGCGATCGTGCCGCTGCTCCGGCGCGACAGCACGATGGCGCGCTCGTTCCTGGCCATCGTGTCGATGGCCTTGCTGCTACGCTATCTGCATTGGCGCGTTACCTCGACGCTCCCCCCGCCGCATCTGACCGCCGATGCCGCAATCGGCTATCCCTTCATGCTGCTGGAAGCAGCCTCGCTCGTCGCGATCGCGTTGTCGCTGCTGTTCCTGAGCCGGACGCGCGACCGCACCAAGGCAGCGAGGCTCGACGGCCGCGCCACCGACCCGCGCGCGCCGCTGATCGACGTCTTCATCTGCACCTACAACGAGGAGCGATCGATCCTCGAGCGCACGATCATCGGCGCTACCGGCTTGGACTACGGCAATTATCGCGTCTGGGTGCTCGACGACGGAAGGCGGCCCTGGCTGCGGCGACTCGCCGGCGAGCTCGGTTGCCATTATCTGATGCGGCCCGACAACCGGCACGCCAAGGCCGGCAACATCAATCACGCACTCCGCCATGTCGGCGCGTCGACCGAGCCGCCGGATTTCGTCGCCATCCTCGATGCGGACTTCGTGCCCCGGCCCGACTTCCTTGCGCGAACAGTCTCGCTAATGGACGACGCCTCGGTCGGCGTGGTGCAGACGCCGCAGCACTTCATCAATCCCGACCCGATCCAGACGAACCTTGCAGCAACGGACGTCTGGCCGGACGAGCAGCGCTTCTTCTTCGACATCCTGCTGCCGGCCAAGGACGCCTGGGGCGTCGCGTTCTGCTGCGGCACCTCATCCCTCATTCGCTATTCCGGGCTGATGCAGATCGGCGGGTTTCCGACCGATTCGGTCACGGAAGACTATCTCCTTACGCTGCGCCTGAAGGAACACGGCCTCACCACCATCTATCTCAACGAGCGGTTGACGATCGGGCTCGCCCCGGAGGGGCTGAAGGAATACATCACCCAGCGGGCCCGCTGGTGCCTCGGCTTCATGCAGATCATCCGCGGCCGCAGCGGCCCCCTCTCGCGAGAGTCGAAGCTTTCCTTCATTGACCGGCTCTCGCTGGTCGATGCCTTCATGAGCTGGTCCGCGGTCTACGCGTCGAAGACGGCGGGCCTGATGGTGCCGTGGCTGTTCCTGCTGTTCGGCATCAAGGCAGTGCAGGCGGACCTGACCGAGCTGTTGCGGTTCTTCCTGCCGTTCTACGTCTGGCATGGTCTCATCATGGCCTGGCTATCCCACGGCCGCTCGCTCGCGATGATGACGGACGTCTCGCAGCTCATCGCCGCGCCCGCGGTGCTGAAGGCGGCGGCTGCCGGCCTGCTGAAGCCGAAAGGACACAGATTCAAGGTCACCGCGAAAGGCGGCGACCGCGACAACAGGTTCGTCGAATGGCCGCTGCTGCGGATCTACGGAAGCGCGCTCCTCATCACGCTCGTCTCCATCGCCTATGCCTTCATCCTGCATTTGCGCGGCGAGAACATCGCCTATGGCGGGCTGGCGCTGGCCTGGAGCCTGTACAACGCGTTCATCCTCACCGTGGTCTGCTTCGTCTGCATCGAGCAGCCGCGTCGGCGCAAGGCGGAGCGCTTCGAGCGCAACGAGCCCGTGCTGCTGCGCCAGGACGGCAAGTCACATCTGGCGCGGCTCGCCGACATCTCGATCACCGGCGCGCGCCTGATCGATCCCGATCCCCCGCTCCCCGGAAGCACCATCGAGTGCCGGATCTATGGCCGCGCGATCGCGGCCATCGTGGTGCGGCGAACCGCGGATGGATTTGCGGTGCGATTCGCGGAAGGCATGGACACGCGCGTGCATGCGATCAGGGCGTTCTATGCCGGCGAATATGTGCGTGCCTACCGCGGCGTCAGGGCGCTGCCGGTGGGGAAAGCCCTGCTGATGCGGCTGTTCGGCTAACCTGGGGCCACGCCCAGCGACTCGCATTCCGTGAACCGCCATGGCATGGAAAGGATGGCCTGAGACCGTCACTTCACTTAAGATTTGGGCGAATCCACGCCTGCCCTGCCCGCCGGAACCCCTATGCTCCAGATCCGATTTGCGATCGCGGCCGCCGCGCTCCTCGCATGCTCCAGCGCCTCCGCCCAGCTTCAGCCGCCGCCTGCCAAGCCCGCGGCCCCCAGGGCGACGGTGCCCTCGCCGCGCGCCGCGTCGTGCCACAACGGCGCGAGCTTCGATCGCTTCCTGGCCGGCGTGAAGAGCCAAGCGGTCGCGGCCGGCGTATCGCAGCGGACGATCGCGGAGGCTTCGCCGTATCTCGTCTACGACCAGGGCATCGTCAACCGCGACCGCGGCCAGCGCGTGTTCGGCCAGCTCTTCACCGAATTCGCCGGCCGCATGGCCGCGCCCTATCGCATGCAGAACGGCCAGCAGCACATCAAGCGATACGCCGCCGCATTCGCGCGCGCGGAGAAGGAATATGGCGTGCCGCCGGCGGTGATCGCCGCATTCTGGGGCCTGGAGAGCGATTTCGGCGCCAACATGGGCAATCTGCCGACACTGAAATCGCTGGTGTCGCTGGCGTATGACTGCCGCCGCTCCGAGATGTTCGTGAACGAGACCATCGCCGCGCTGAAGATCATCGACCGCGGCGATCTGCATCCCGACGAGATGATCGGCTCCTGGGCCGGCGAACTCGGGCAGACCCAGTTCCTGCCCGTGCATTACGTCAACTACGCCGTCGACTATGACGGCGACGGACGGCGCGACCTGTTGCGCTCGCCAGCCGACGTGATCGGCTCGACCGCGAACTACATCGCCAACGGATTGAAGTGGCGGCGCGGCGAGCCGTGGCTGGAGGAGATCAAGTTGCCGCCGAACCTGCCGTGGGAGAAGACCGATCTCGCGGTGCGCGAGCCGCGCTCGACATGGGCGCAGCTGGGGGTCACCTATCCCGACGGCCGTTCCCTCCCGAACGACAATCTCGCGGCGTCCGTGCTGCTGCCGATGGGACGCTTTGGTCCCGCCTTCCTGGCCTATCCGAATTTCGCCGCCTACACCGAGTGGAACAACTCGCTGATCTATTCGACCACCGCAGGCTATCTCGCCACCCGCATCGCGGGCGCGGCGCCGATGCGCAAGCCGGCTGCACCCGTCGCGCAATTGCCGTTCCACGAGCTCAAGGAATTGCAGCAGCTCCTGGTGCGTGCCGGCTTGAATGTCGGCAAGGTCGACGGTGTGCTCGGCCAGCAGAGCCGCACTGCGGTGAAGGCGATGCAGATCAAATACGGCCTGCCGGCCGATTCCTGGCCAACGCCCGAACTGCTCGCTCGCATGCGCGGCGGCACGGCGCAGGCGCAGCCGGCGGGGACGGTGCGGTAGATCGTCTATCCGTGGTCATGCCCCGCGCAGGCGGGGCATCCAGTACGCCGCGGCCTGTCGGTTCAATCACAGCTGCCCCGGAGTACTGGATCGTCCGCCTGCGCGGACGATGACAGCGAGCTTGTGGGACAGATAGAATTTTCGCACTGCAAACGCCGCTTTGCACGATTGTATTTTTCCATGAGGCTCCCATGTGAGTGGCTCAGGTTTTCTCCTGAAATTTTCCATTCACAAGCGAGCATCACATGTCCTTCCACGACGCCGTCGTCCCCGCCTATCTGCAAATGCTGAACAGCCTCACCGGCCTGCTCACCAAGGCCGAGGCGCATTGCGCGGCGAAGAAGATCGATCCGAGCGTCCTGCTCGGCTCGCGCCTGTTCCCGGACATGCTGCCGCTGTCCAGGCAGATCCAGCTGGTCAGCGATTTCGCCGCCAAGGGCTGTGCCCGGCTGACCCATAGCGACGTGCCGTCGACGCCCGACACGGAGACCAGCTTCGCGGAATTGAAGCAGCGGCTGGCGAAGACGATCGACTACGTGAAGTCGTTCAAGCCCGAGCAGTTCGAAGGCGCCGATGCCAGGGACGTCACCTTCCCGGCCGGCCCCGACAAATCCATCACCATGAAGGGCCAGCAATTCCTGAGCTCGTTCTCGCTGCCGAACTTCTACTTCCACGCCGCCATTGCCCACGGCATTTTGCGTCACAACGGCGTCGAGGTCGGCAAACGCGATTTCATGGGCGCAAACTGATTGCGAAATCGCACGACCGCGACGGTCGTAATCCACTGCCGCGGCTAAAATTGCGCAAGAATTATGCTACGCGGCCCTTGCCGCGTAGCTCGCCTGCACTTTCCGTATGGCTCATCCCTTGCGCCCGATGTCGCGATGCACAAGTGTTCGGGACCTCTCACCGCCTGGAAGCATTTCCCATGAGCCGTTCGACGAAATTGTTCGAGACCTACAAGCTCGGCCCCATCACGCTGGCCAACCGCCTGGTGATGGCGCCGCTGACGCGTAACCGTGCCGTGCCCGGCACTTTTGTGCCGAGCCCGCTTGCGGCCGATTATTACGGTCAGCGGGCCTCCGCAGGGCTCCTGGTCACCGAAGCGAGCCAGATCTCGCAGCAGGGTCAAGGCTATCAGGACACCCCCGGCATCTACAGCAAGGATCAGGTCGCCGGCTGGCGCAACGTCACCGACCGCGTCCACGAGCGCGGCGGCAAGATCTTCATCCAGCTCTGGCATGTCGGCCGCATCTCGCATGTCGATCTCCAGGCAAATGGCGCGGCCCCGGTGGCGCCGAGCGCGATCCGCGCCAAGGGCAAGACTTTTGTGAATGGCACCTTCGCCGACGTGTCCGAGCCGCGCGCGCTCGAACTCTCCGAAATCCCTGGCATCATCGACGACTTCAAGCGTGCGACGAAGAACGCGCTCGAGGCCGGCTTCGACGGCGTCGAGATTCACGGCGCCAACGGCTATCTGCTCGACCAGTTCGCCAGGGACGGCGCCAACAAGCGCACCGATGCCTATGGCGGCTCCATCGAGAACCGCGCCAGGCTGATGCTGGAAGTCGCCAAGGCCGTCGCCACTGAGGCCGGCAGCGATCGCACCGGCATCCGCATTTCGCCGGTGACGCCGGCCAACGACCTCTCCGACAGCAACCCGCAACCGTTGTTCGATCACATCGTCGATGGACTCAGTGCACTCAAGCTGGTCTATCTCCACGTCGTCGAGGGTGCTACCGGCGGCCCACGCGATATTGCGCCGTTCGACTACGCGTCCTTGCGCAAGCGTTTCGCCGGCGCCTACGTCGCCAACAACGGATACGATTTCGATCTCGCCACCAAGGTGCTGGACGCGAACGCGGCCGACCTCATCGCCTTCGGCAAGCCGTTCATCTCCAACCCCGATCTGGTCGAACGGCTGAAGCAGGGCGCGGCGCTGAACGACTGGGACAAGAACACCTTCTACGGGGGTAGCGCGAAGGGGTATACGGATTACCCGACGCTGGCGGCCGAGCCGGCGGAATAAGCCGCCATCCACACGACAACCGTCAAGCCCCGCGAAGGCGGGGCTTCCAGTACGCCGCGGCCTCTCGATCCAATCACGACGGTCTCTGGAACACTGGATTGCCCGCCTTCGCGGGCAATGACACCGAATGTGGGGACGAGCGTGCCACACACTCGTCCTTGCGAGGAGCCCTTGCGACGAAGCAATCCAGACGGCCTCCGTGGAAAGACTCTGGATTGCTTCGCCGCGCTCGCAATAGCGGTGTGGAGACAGCGCAGTGACTCACCAAAACAAAAAGGCCGGGATCGCTCCCGGCCTTTCGCATTTGGTGACGCCACGCGCCGCTTACTTCGCTTCCGCGCGCTTCGGGGGAGTCGCCGGCCACGACTTGATCAGCGTGTCATAGTCGACGGTCTCGCCCTTCGGCTTCTCGTTCGCGAGCTTGCGCTGGGGCGCGATGGTGCCGTCCTTCTCGGCCTTCGCGAACCAGTACTCCGGCTTCTCCTTCTTGTGGAGCTTTGGACCGCAGGCGCCCTGCACGCCGGACTTCTCCAGGCGCTCCATCACCGAGTCCTGGGCGGCCGCAAGGGCATCCATCGCGGCCTGCGGCGTCTTCGCACCGGACGACGCATCGCCGATGTTCTGCCACCACAGCTGCGCGAGCTTCGGATAGTCGGGCACGTTGTTGCCGGTCGGGGTCCACTGCACGCGGGCGGGCGAGCGGTAGAACTCGATCAGGCCGCCGAGCTTCGGCGCACGCTCGGTGAACGACTTGTCCCAGATGTCGGATTCACGGATGAAGGTGAGACCGACATGGCTCTTCTTCAAGCTCACCGACTTGGAGACGATGAACTGGAGATAGAGCCACGCTGCCTTGCGGCGATCCGGCGGCGTCGACTTCAGCAAGGTCGCTGAGCCGGCGTCCTGATAGCCGAGCTTCATGCCTTCCTTCCAGTAGGCGCCGTGCGGCGACGGAGCCATACGCCATTTCGGCGTACCGTCCGCGTTCATCACGGCGATGCCCGGCTTCACCATGTCGGCGGTGAAGGCGGTGTACCAGAAGATCTGCTGGGCGATGTTGCCCTGCGCCGGCACCGGGCCTGCTTCGGAGAAGGTCATGCCCTGCGCTTGAGGCGGCGCGTACTTCTTCAGCCAGTCGAGGTATTTGGTGATCGAGTAGACCGCGGCCGGACCGTTGGTGTCGCCGCCGCGCTCGATCGAGGAGCCGACCGGACGGCAGCCTTCCATGCGGATGCCCCATTCGTCGACCGGCAGACCGTTGGGAATACCCTTGTCACCGTTGCCGGCCATCGACAGCCAGGCGTCGGTGAAGCGCCAACCGAGCGACGGGTCCTTCTTGCCATAGTCCATATGGCCGTAGACTTTGACGCCGTTGATCTCCTTGATGTCGTTGGTGAAGAACTCGGCGATGTCCTCGTAGGCGGACCAGTTCACGGGCACGCCGAGCTCGTAGCCATACTTCGCCTTGAACTTGGCCTTGTAGTCGGGGTTGGTGAACCAGTCGTAGCGGAACCAATAGAGGTTGGCGAACTGCTGGTCAGGCAGCTGATAAAGCTTGCCGTCCGGCGCGGTCGTGAACGACTTGCCAATGAAGTCGTTGACGTCGAGCATGGGATCGGTGACGTCCTTGCCCTCGCCGGTCATATAGTCCGAGAGAACGACGGTCTGACCGTAACGGAAGTGCGTGCCGATCAGGTCGCTATCGTTGATCCAGCCGTCATAGACGTTCTTTCCGGACTGCATCTGGGTCTGCAGCTTCTCGACGACGTCACCTTCCTGGATGAGGTCGTGCTTGAGCTTGATGCCGGTGATCTCGGAGAACGCCTTGGCCAGCGTCTGCGATTCATATTCGTGAGTGGTGATGGTTTCGGAGACGACGTTGATCTCCATACCCTTGAAGGGCTCGGCCGCCTTGGCGAACCACTCCAGCTCCTTCTTCTGATCTTCCTTCGACAGCGTCGAGGGCTGGAATTCCGCGATCCACTTCTGGATCACGGCGTCGTCGGCGGCGCGCACCGGCGCCGAGACGGCGATCGACACTGCGAGGATCGCAGCGGCGCTGGACATGGTCAGAAAACTGCTCTTGGTCAATGGACCTTTCCTTCTCCTAAACTGTCGCATGTTGTTCCTCCGTTGCAGCGACAAACTTTTATACAGGCCCGGGTTGCCCCCCGGATCTGGCCGTCCCTTCGCGGGCTTCAGACCGTGCGGAAAATGAGCGCGGCCGTGACCAGCGAAATTCCACTTGCGAGCCACAGGCTCGGAATCTCAAAACCCTCCTCGCCGATCGGCAGCGTGGCGATCGGGTCGGTGCCGACGAGACCGATCCACGCGAGGTGGATGACGGCGGCCGCGATCAGCGAGATGAACAGGCGATCACCGCGCGTGGTCGGGATGCGCAGCACGCCGACCCGCTCGGCTTCGGGATAGACCGCCGCGAGCCATGTCATCACGGCAAGCGTGCAGGCGAGCGCGGCGAAGAAGATCGCGGTCGGCAGCGTCCAGGCCATCCACGCGATAGATCCCATGATTGCCTCCTTACACGCGGCCGAGCGCGAAACCGCGCGCGATGTAGTTGCGGACGAACCAGATCACCAGCGCGCCCGGAATGATGGTGAGCACCCCGGCGGCGGCCAGCAGGCCCCAGTCCATGCCGGCGGCCGATACCGTGCGCGTCATGATCGCCGCGATCGGCTTTGTCTGCACCGAGGTCAGTGTGCGCGCGAGCAGGAGCTCGACCCAGGAGAACATGAAGCAGAAGAAGGCGGCCACGCCGATGCCGCTCGCGATCAGCGGCACCAGGATCTTGATGAAGAAGCGCGGGAAGGAATAGCCGTCGAGGAAGGCGGTCTCGTCGATCTCGCGCGGCACGCCGGAGACGAAGCCTTCGAGGATCCAGACCGCCAGCGGCACGTTGAAGATGCAGTGCGCGAGCGCGACGGCCCATGGCGTGTCGAACAGCCCGATTGCCGAATAGAGGTTGAAGAACGGCAGAGCGTAGACCGCGGCTGGCGCCATGCGGTTCGACAAGAGCCAGAAGAACAGGTGCTTGTCGCCGAGGAAGCGGTAGCGCGAGAACGCGTAGGCCGCCGGCAGCGCCACCGAGATCGAGATGATGGTGTTGAGGACGACGTATTCCAGGGAATTGATGTAGCCGGAATACCAGCTCTCGTCGGTGAAGATGCGTTTGTAGTGCTGCAGCGTCGGGGTGTGCGGCCACAGCGTCATCGTCGAGACGATCTCGCTGTTGGTCTTGAAGCTCATGTTGACGAGCCAGTAGATCGGCAGCAGCAGGAAGACCAGGAACAGCCCCATGATGAGGCGGCGGCCGGGGATCGAATGCATCAGGCCACTCCTTCCTTCGGCTTGAGCGCGGGCACGGGCTTGAGCCCGGGCGAAGGCTTCGGCTCCACCGCCGGCCCGCTCTCCGCCTGGACTTTGCGTTCGACGCCGGCATTGGTCATGACGGTGTAGAAGACCCAGCAAACGATCAGGATGATGAGGTTGTAGACCAGCGACAGCGCGGCGGCCTTGCCGAGATCGAACTGGCCGAGCGCGATCTTGACGAGCTCGATCGACACGAACGTCGTGGAGTTGCCGGGCCCGCCACCGGTGACGACGAAGGGTTCAGTGTAGATCATGAAACTGTCCATGAAGCGCAGCAGCACGGCGATGAGCAGCACACGGTTCATCTTCGGCAGCTGGATCGCCTTGAACACGGCCCAGCGCGAGGCGCCATCGATCTGGGCGGCCTGATAATAGGCTTCGGGAATCGACTTCAGGCCGGCGTAGCAGAGCAGCGCAACGAGGCTGGTCCAGTGCCAGACGTCCATCACGATGACCGTGACCCAGGCGTCGAAGTCATTGGAGACGTAATTGTAGTCGACGCCCATTGCGTTGAGGACATAGCCGAGCAGGCCGATGTCCGGGCGGCCGAAGATCTGCCAGATCGTGCCGACCACGTTCCACGGAATCAGCAGCGGCAACGCGAGGATCACGAGACAGGCCGCGACCGTCCAGCCCTCGCGCGGCATCGACAACGCGACGACGATGCCGAGCGGCACCTCGATGGCGAGGATCACCAGCGAGAAGAACAGATTGCGGCCGAGCGAGGCGAGGAAACGGCCGCCAAGATCGGTCGAGGGATCGAGCAGCTCCTTGAACCAGCCGACGCCGTTCCAGAAGAACTGGTTGTTGCCGAACGTGTCCTGCATCGAATAGTTCACCACCGTCATCAGCGGCAGCACCGCCGAGAAGGCGACCACCAGGAACACCGGCAGCACCAGGAACCAGGCTTTTTGGTTGACGGTCTTGTCCATCAGGCGGCTCCCTCCACCAGAAGGCTGTCGGCATAGACGTGCACGTGCGACGGATCGAATTTCAACCCGGCGTCACCGTCGGATGACGTGAAGCCCGCCGGCGCGCGCGCCGCGAGCTTGGCATCACCGAGGCGCGTCCGCGCAAAGCGGATGCGGCCGAGATCGTCGATGCGCTCGATCTTCGCGGTGAGCAGGCCTGGCGCAGGCGCCACGACCTCGACGAATTCGGGACGGACACCGATCTCGATCTTCGTGCCGGCAGGCAGATTGTCGTAGGCGCGATTGAGCGTGATGACGTGGCCGCCGATACGCGCCTCACGCCCCCTCACCTCGGCCGGCAGGATGTTCATGCCGGGCGAGCCGATGAAATAGCCGACGAAGGTGTGTGCCGGCTTGTCGAACAGCTCGGCCGGCGTGCCGCTCTGCACCACGCGGCCGTCATGCATGACGACCACGGTATCGGCGAAGGTCAGCGCCTCGGTCTGATCGTGGGTGACGTAGATCATCGTGAGATCGAGCTCGCGATGCAGCGCCTTCAGCTTCGATCGGAGCTGCCACTTCAGCTCGGGGTCGATGACCGTGAGCGGCTCGTCGAACAGCACGGCGGCGACGTCGGAGCGGACCAGGCCGCGGCCGAGCGAGATCTTCTGCTTGGCATCCGCCGTGAGACGGGTCGCCTTACGATTGAGATAGGGCTCGAGATCGAGCAGGCGGCCGATCTCGGCGACGCGCCTGTCGATCTCGGCCTTCGGGACGCCGCGGTTCTTCAACGGAAACGCCAGGTTCTGCCCGACGGTCATCGTGTCGTAGATCACCGGAAACTGGAACACCTGGGCGATGTTGCGCTTCTGGGTTGACAGCGGTGTGATGTCCTTGCCGTCGAACAGGATCTTCCCGCGCGACGGCGTGATGATGCCGGAGATGACGTTGAGCAGCGTGGTCTTGCCGCAGCCGGATGGTCCGAGCAGCGCATAGGCGCCGCCCTGCCGCCAGGTCATGGTGACGGGCTTGAGCGCAAAGCTCTCCTGTGGCGCATCATTGCCGCCGTAGGAGTGCGCGAGATCGACGAGGTCAATGCGGGCCATGGCGCATCTCCCTCAGGATTGACCGGGAGCCGCGACCAATCGGTCGGCAGCATCGAAAACGAAGACGTCATTGGGATCGAGCACGGCATCGAGCGTTTGGCCGGGCTCGAACTCGTGCACGCCGTGCAGCACCGCCACCCAGTTCGATCCCCCGCGGGTCAAGTGCACGAAGCTCTCCGAACCGGTGATCTCGGTCACCGTAACCGTGGCGTGGAAGCCGTGGCGGTCGGCCTCGCCATTGGCAACCGCAAGCTGGTGGGCGCGGAAGCCGACGCGATAGGCACCGTCCGCGAGCGAGGAATAAAGGCCAGTGGCCGGCGAGGCCGTGCCGCCGGCATAGGCGACCTGCCCGTTCTTCTTCTCGATGCCGACGAGGTTGAGCGGCGGATCGGAAAACACCTGCGCGACGCGCAAGGTCTGCGGCCGACGGTAGACGTTGGCTGTCTCGCCCATCTGGAGCGCCCGGCCTTCCCACATGCACACCGTGTTGCCGCCGAGCAAAAGCGCCTCGGTCGGCTCGGTGGTGGCATAGACGAAGATCGCGCCCGAGGCCTCGAAGATGCGCGGCAGCTCGGCGCGCAGCTCCTCGCGCAGCTTGTAGTCGAGATTGGCGAGCGGCTCGTCGAGCAGCACGAGATCGGCGCCCTTGACCAGCGCGCGTGCGATCGCGGTGCGCTGCTGCTGGCCGCCGGAGAGCTGGAGCGGCGTTCGCTTCAGGAACGGCTCGAGC
>NZ_AJQE01000027.1 GCF_000261685.1 Bradyrhizobium genomosp. I (2014)
TCCGCCACGCGCGCCTCGATCTCATCGCGCGGCTTGCCCTGCACACGCAGGGGTGAAGCGATGTTCTCATAGACCGTGAGCGAGGGGTAATTGATGAACTGCTGATAGACCATTGCGACCGAGCGCTGGCGCACGTCGGCGCCGGTGACGTCCTTGCCGTTGACCAGCACCCTGCCCGTGGTCGGCTTGTCGAGACCGGCGAGCAACCGCATGATCGAGGTCTTGCCCGACAGCGTCGGCCCGAGCAGGACATTGAGCGTGCCGCTCTCGAGAGTCAGGGAGACATCGCGGATGTGCGCGACGCCGTCGACGGTCCGGGTCACGTGATCGAGTGTCACGGTCATGAGCGTCCTCCCGCTTCCAGGAGGGGACTTTGCGGCACGGCATGGGTCCTGATCCAGTCGTCGAGCGCCGCAATCTCGTCGGCAGATAGTCGCAGGCCGAGCTTGGAACGGCGCCAGACCACGTCCTCCGCGGTGACGGCCCACTCATTGGCCATGAGATAGCGGACCTCGCGCTCGGTCAGGGTCGCACCGAAGGCCTGGCCGAGATCGGCCAATGATTTCGCCTCGCCGAGCAGCTTGATGGCCCTTGTGCCATAGGCGCGCGCGAGCCGCCGCGCATGCTCATGGCCGAGGAAGGGATAGCCGCGCTGGAGCTCGGCGATCAGGCCGTCGATGTCGGACCCATTCATGTCGCCGCCCGGCAGCGGCCATTTGCCGGTCCAGCCCTCGCGCGCCTTCGCGCTGCGCAGATAGGGCGCAAGGCGTTCCAGCGCCTCTTCGGCGAGGCGGCGGTAGGTCGTGATCTTGCCGCCATAGATCGACAGCAGCGGCAGGCCACCGGGCGTGTCGAGCTCGAACACGTAGTCGCGCGTTGCGGCCTTGGCCTCGCTGGCGCCATCATCATACAGAGGCCGCACCCCGGAATAGGTCCAGACCACGTCCTCCGGCATCACGGGCTTGGCCAGATATTCGCTCGCCGCCTTGCAGAGATATTCGATCTCCTCAGCCGTCGCCTTCACTTTGGCGGGATCGCCGTCATAGTCGCGGTCGGTGGTGCCGATCAGCGTGAAATCGTCCTGGTACGGGATGACGAAGATGATGCGGCCATCGGCATTCTGGAACATGTAGGCGCGATCGTGGTCATAGAGCTTCCTGACCACGATGTGTGAGCCCTGCACCAGGCGGACTTTTGCCTTCGCATTGACGCCGGCGCTGCGACCGAGCACGTCCTCGACCCAGGGACCGCCGGCATTGATCAGCGCGCGCGCCTGAACCTGCGAGCGCGCGCCGGTGAGCGTGTCGACCATGCCGACGGTCCAGAGGCCCTCGGACTGGCGAATCTCGGTGGCGCGGGTGCGGGTGCGGATCTCGGCGCCCTTGTCGGCGGCATCGCGCGCGTTGAGCACGACGAGACGAGCGTCGTCGACGAAGCAGTCGGAATACTCAAACGCGTGGGCATAGCGATTCGGGATCAGCGGCTTGCCGACCTCGTCGCGCCTGAGGTCGACCGAGCGGGTCGCCGGCAACAGGTGGCGGCCGCCGATGTGGTCATAGAGGAAGAGGCCCAGGCGCAGCAGCCAGGCAGGACGCAGGCCGGCATGGTGCGGCAGGACGAAACGCAGGGGACGGATGATGTGGGGCGCGATGCCCCAGAGAATCTCGCGCTCGATCAGCGCCTCGCGAACCAGGCGAAACTCATAATATTCGAGATAGCGCAGGCCGCCATGCACCAGCTTGGTCGACCAGGACGACGTCCCGCTCGCCAGATCGTTCATTTCGCACAGGAAAACCGTGTTGCCGCGGCCCACCGCGTCACGCGCGATGCCGCAGCCGTTAACACCGCCTCCGATGATGGCGAGGTCGAAAATACGCTCCAACAGACGCATCCCCCGACGGCCGCCCGTTCGTCGAGCGGCTACTTTCGTTTTTGATTAGATCACACCAGAAAGCGAAAGCAAGATGAAAGAGAGGCCAAAGGAAATGAAAGAGGAACTTTTTCGTGGGCAAAATAGCCGCGGAAATGGGCAGCTTGGACAGCAATTCGAGAAGCAGCCACGCCCTTGAACAGTCAACTAGGCAGAATTATAGTTATAATAGTCATATTGGTTGTACTTCATGGTCAATCGCAGCACTGCACCCGACTCGCTTCCGACTGACACCTGGACGCTCGCCAACGCCAAGGCACGGCTGTCCGAGGTGATCGACCGCGCCCAAACCGGCCCGCAGGTCATTACCCGCCACGGCAAGCCCAATGCGGTGGTCGTTTCCGCCGAGGAATGGGCGCGCAAGGTCGCACGCATAGGCACGCTCGCCGAATTCCTGCTGGCCTCGCCGCTGCGCGGCGCCGACCTCGAGCTTGAACGCGTACACGACGCGCCGCGCGACGAAATGCCGTGAACCTGCTGCTCGATACCAATGTGCTGTCGGAGGTTCAGCGGCCGGCGCCTTCGCCGAAAGTTCTGGCTTGGCTTGATACGATCGACGAGGACCGCGCGTTCATCAGTGTTGCCTCGATCGCCGAGCTTCGCCGCGGCATCGCATTGCTGGAGGACGGCCGCCGGCGCACGGCGCTGGCAGCTTGGCTTGCCCACGATCTGCCGGCGCGGTTTGCTGAACGCGTCCTGCCGATCGACCAGCCGGTGGCCGAGCGCTGGGGCGATCTGATCGCTCAGAGCCGCAGGAGCGGCGTTGCGTTGTCCGTGATGGACGGCTTCTTTGCAGCAACCGCACTCGCGCACGGCCTCACGCTCGTCACGCGGAACGTGAAGGACTTTGCTGCATTTGGCGTCCCGCTGCTCAATCCGTGGGACGACGCATAAGCCCTATCGCAACCGCACCACCGGCGCGGCTTCCGGTGCCGCATCCTGGGCATCGGCCGGCGCATCGTCGATGTCCGCGCCCTTGGGAAGCGCCTCCACCACCTCGATGCCCTTGCTGTGGCAGATGGTGGCGAGGCGCTCGGGCAGTTCCTGGTCGGTGACGAAGGTCTGGATCTGGGTGATGTGGGCAATGCGGACCGGCGCGCTGCGGCGGAGCTTGGTGGAGTCCGCAACCAGCATGACGCTGCGGGCATTGGCGATGATGGCCTGCGCCACCTGCACCTCGCGATAGTCGAAGTCGAGCAGCGCGCCTTCCTCATCGATCGCGGACGCCCCGATGATGGCATAGTCGACCTTGAACTGGCCGATCAGCTGCGTCGCGGTCGAGCCGACCACCGCGCCATCGGCACGCCGCACCGTGCCGCCGGCGACCACCACCTCGATACGGGGATGGCGGTAGAGCAGCATGGCAACGTTGAGATTGTTGGTGATGACGAGCAGATCCTCGTGCGAGGTCAGCGCGCTCGCGACCTCTTCCGTCGTGGTTCCGATGTTGATGAAGAGCGAGCAGCCGTTCGGGATCAGCGAGGCGGCGGCGGCACCAATGGCCTTTTTCTCGTCGGCGGCGACGAAGCGGCGCGCCTCATAGGCGAGGTTTTCGACACCGGAAGCGATGATGGCGCCGCCATGGATGCGGGTCAGCGATCTCCGCTCGCAGAGATCGTTGAGGTCCTTGCGGATGGTCTGCGCCGAGACCTCGAACCGGCGCGCGAGCTCCTCGACCATGACGCGGCCGGAAGCGCGCGCGATGTTGAGGATTTCGGCCTGGCGATGGGTCAATCCGGTCACGGCAACGGCCTCAAATCAGGATGATGCATGGTGCGGCGGTTCGCGCCTTCGGTCAATGCGCGCGCCGATCACGGTTAACGGATGAAGGGGCTCACCACGCCGTTTCTTACCAAGTCATGGCGCTCGCGAGATGCCTGAGCAGCGCCGGATCGTCGAAGGCGCTGGCGGAGGCGATCGCGCCGGCTGCAACCAGGTCGTCATGGCTGAGGCTGGTTCGGACACCGATGGTCGAAATACCGGCCGCTGTGGCCGATTGCACGCCGGTGCGGGAATCCTCGAATGCGATCGAGGCCTTTGCGCTGGCGCCGACGAAACGCAGCCCCTCCTGATAGGGCAGCGGATGCGGCTTGCCGTGCGGCAGCTCGGCTCCGATCACGAGCGCCTTGAAGCGATGCGTGATGCCGAGACCGGACAGCAGCAGCTCGGCGTTGAGACGTGGAGCATTGGTCACCGCGACCATGGGAATGCCGGCGCTATCGGCCCGGTCGAGCAGCGCCATCAGCCCCGGAAGCGGCCGGATCTGCCCGGCCACCAACGTGCGGAAGACCTCCTCCTTCTCGTCGAGGATCAGGGCGCGTCGCTCCGGCGCCTCGTTCGGCAGAAAGCGCTCACCGATAGCCACATTGGCGAAACCTTGCAGTTCCCTGGAGAAGCGCGCGTGATCGAAGACATGGCCGTGCGGACCCAGCACCTGGTTGAACGCCTTCAAGTGCAACGGATCGGTGTCGGCGAGCGTGCCGTCGATGTCGAACAACAACGCCCTGCCCATCGCATCGTAGCTGGCCTCGATCATGTCCGTACTTTCCCAAATGCGCGACGCATCGATGCGGGAGACGTATCAATACGGCCTCGATCGCGCAATGACGCATCCACATGTCGACAATGCGACACTCGACAAGGTCGCGCGCGGCTGCAACACTCGCCGCAAGATCAAAAAGGAGGAAACGATGACGATCAACCGACGCGATCTGGCTCTCTCGACGCTGGCCGTCTCTGCGCTCGCATTCACGACACCCGCGCTGGCGGCCTCAGCAGACGAGGAAGCCGTGGCGAAGAAGGTCGAGGCCTTCCGCCAAGCCCAGATCGCGGCCGATCCGAAAGTGCTCGGCGCGCTATGCTGGGACGATCTCAGCTACAGCCATTCCAGCGGCAAGGTCGAGGACAAGGCGACGTTCATCGCCAACGCCACCAACGGCAAATCGAAATTCCTGTCGATCGAATACAAGGACCCCACCATCAAGGTCGTCGGCCCCGCAGCGATCGTGCGTTTCCACTGGGTCGCGGAACAGGAGATGGCGGCTGATGGGAAAAAAGTGCCGACCAACCTTCACATCCTGATGAACTGGCAGAAGCAGGGCGACGAGTGGAAGCTGCTGTCGCGGGCCGCGACGAAGCTGTGATCAACAGTGTCATTCCGGGACGCGCCGAAAGGCGCGGGCCCCGGAATGACAAGGCTCACGCCGCCTCCTTCACATCGCCGTTAACCAGCTTGCGCGCGGCGCGCTCGGCTTCGCGGGCGTTGCGGAAGAGCTGGCCTTCGAGACGGTTGAACCGGTGAGACGAGGCGAAGAAGCAGTAGCCCCCTTGAGAGCGAACGACGATACCTGCGGTCTGCGAATTGACTTCGATGATGTAGCTGTCCGGCATGGTCCGTGGATTCCTCAGTGCGGGCAAATAACGGTGCTCCTGCCCAAAGGTTCCCAGGCATTTGAGGCCGTTTCCACCCCGAATCGACACGCAATTGAGTACGCCGGGACCTCATCCGTTTTATGACTGGTTCTTGGCGATGCCGCGACGACGATGACTCACTCGCGCCGCGTTTTGCTGCGCTGCAAGTCTTCGTGAGGCAGAGCGTCGCGCGCGATTACGTCGCGATCGGCGGATCGTTTCGTTGGATCGCCTGCGGACGGCCGTGGTCGTCGATCGAGACGTAGGTGAAATTGCCGTCGGTGACGAGGAAGGGATGAAGCTCCTTGCGCCGCAATGCCCAGGCCTCGAGATGCACGGTCAGCGAGGTGCGCCCCACGCGCACGAGATTGGCGTAGACCGAGACAAGATCGCCGACATAGACTGCCTTGCGAAAATTCATCGCCTCGATCGCGACTGTCACGGTGCGCGACCTCGCGGCCTTCGAGGCGAACACACCGCCGCCGACGTCCATCTGGCTCAGCAGCCAGCCCCCGAAAATGTCGCCGTTGGCGTTGGTGTCGGCCGGCATCGCCAGCGTGCGGATGCAGAGATCCCCGCTCGGTCCGGTGTTGGCTTGCTCGTTCATGCCTGTCTCACTTGAAATTGTCCCAGCCCGGATCTGGCGCGAAGCGCGCGCCGAATCGTTCCGCCAGCCCATGCAGGGTGGATACAATGTTCTCCGCGCCGCGCGTGCGCGCATAGTTCAGCGGACCACCGCGGAACGGTGCATAACCGGTGCCGAAGATCATGGCGCCGTCGACCGCATCGGCATCGTCGACGATGCCTTCCCGAAGCGCCGCGATGCAGACGTTGGACATCGGCAGCATCAGGCGATCGATCATCCGGTCGGTGACGCGCGGGCCGGTCTCGGGAAGCGGCGCCTTCTCCGCCTTGCCGTCCTTCCAGGTGTAGAAGCCCCTGCCGGTCTTGCGGCCAAGCTCGCCCTTGGCGACCTTGTCGCGCAGCCAGGCCGGCGTCGGCGGCAGGAGATCGCCGAACCTGGTGCGCAGCATGTCGCCGACGTCGATGCAGATGTCGAGCCCGACCTGATCGGCGAGTTCGATCGGCCCCATCGGCATGCCGAACTGCTCGGCTGCGGCGTCGATCAGGCGCTGGTCGATCTTCTCGTCCAGCATCACCATCGCTTCCAGCATGTACGGCGTCAGCGCGCGGTTGACGAGGAAGCCCGGCGAGCTCTTCACGGCGAGCGGCAGGCGATCGATCGCGCCGACGAAGGCGAGCGCGTCTTTCAGTACCCGCTGATCGTTGCCGTCATGGCTGACGACTTCGACCAGTTGCAGCCGCGACACCGGATTGAAGAAATGCAGGCCGACCAGCCGCTCCGGCCGCGCCAGCGTGGTGCGCAAGTCCTGAAGCGGAATGCTTGACGTGTTGGTCGCGAGGATCGCGCCCGGTTTCATCTGTGGCTCGAGCCCAGCGCAGACCCTCTGCTTGAGATCGAGCTTCTCCGGCACCGCCTCGATGATGAGATCGGCATTGCGGACGCCCTCCCCGTCCATGTCGGGGATGAGGCGATCGAGCGCATCACGCACGTCCGTGGGCTTGCGGATGATCTTGCCGTAGAGGTCGGCGGCACGCTTCACTGCGCCTGCGATCGGCTCCGCCTTCATGTCGGCGAGCGAGACGCGCAGTCCCTGCCCCGCACACCAGGCGGCGATGTCGCCGCCCATGGCGCCGGCACCGATAACATGGACGTGCTTGATCCCATTGCCGCCGCCTGCGGCCTTCTTCATTTGCTCGCGCAGGAAGAAGACGCGGATCAAATTCTGCGCGGTCGGCGTCACCATCAGCCTGGCGAAGGAAGCCTGCTCCGCCTTCAGCATCGCGGCCTTGCTGCCGCCATGGGTCTCCCAGAGATCGATCAGCGCGTAAGGCGCGGGATAGTGCTCGCGGGATGCTGCCTTCGCGGCCTCCGCGCGCATGCGCCTGGCGAGCAGGCCACGCACCGGCCCGAGATTGGCGGCGCGCGTGAGCAGACCGGGCTTGGCCCGCTTCAGGCGGCCGAACAGCGCGTCCTTTATTGCGCCCTGGACGTGGCGCTCCTGCGTCACGGCATCGACGAGGCCGAGCGCCCTGGCACGGCGCGCATCGATGGTGCGGCCGGTCAGCATCAGCGCCATCGACCGGGTCGGATTGACCAGCGCGGTGAAACGCGCGGTGCCGCCGAGACCGGGATGCAGGCCCAGCATCACCTCCGGGAAGCCGAAGCGCGCACCGTCGATGGCGATGCGCGACTGGCAGGCCAGCGCCACCTCGAGCCCGCCGCCGAGGCAGAAGCCGTGGATGACCGCAACCGTCGGCAGTTTTAGCGCTTCCAGATGATCGACCACCGCATGCGCGGCGCGGATGCGCGCCTCCACCATGTCGGGATCAGACGCGCCGCGGAATTCGTTGACGTCGGCGCCGGCAATGAAGCCGGATGGTTTGGCCGAGCGGATCACGAGGCCGGCCGGACGCTCGGTCTCGATCGCCGCGAGCACGGCGTCGAACTCCTCCATCACATCGGAGGACAACGTGTTGGCGCTTGCGTCAGTGCGGTCGAACAGCAGCCAGGCGACGCCATCGGCATCGCGCGTCAACTTGAAGTGCCTGTAGGGACCGTCTGTCGCAGGCTTGGGCCCCAGCTCCAGCACGCGGTCGCCCAGCGCCGTCATGATCTTGGAATCCATGGTCACACCGCCTCGATCAGCATGGCGCCGCCAAGCCCGCCGCCGATGCATTCGGTGGCAATGCCACGCCGCGTGCCAAGCCGCCTCATGGCGTTGACGAGATGCAGCACGATGCGGTTGCCGGAGGTGCCGACCGGATGGCCGAGAGAGATGGCGCCGCCGTCGACATTGAGCCTGTCGCGATCGATCTCGCCGGCGGCGCCGTCGAGCCCGAGAATCTCGCGGCAGAACTTGTCGTCGTTCCAGGCGGCGAGGCAGCCGAGCACCTGCGTCGCGAAGGCCTCGTTCAGCTCCCAGGTCTCGACGTCCTTGATGGTGAGATTGTTGCGCGTGAGCAGCGGCGTCGCCGACATCACCGGTCCGAGCCCCATGATGCTGGGATCGAGCGCCGCCCAATGGCTGTCGGCGATAGCCGCTTTCGGCGTCAGTCCGTGCTTTGCGACCGCCGCATCGGAGGCAAGGATCACCCAGGAGGCGCCGTCGGTGATCTGCGAGGAATTGCCGGCCGTGACCTGGCCCCAGGGAGGCTCGAACACCGGCCGAAGCCTTGCCAGCGTCTCGGCCGTCGAGTCCGGCCGCACGCCGTCGTCATGGTCGAAGAATTTTCCGTCACGCGAGAACGCCGTCTCAACCTCACCCTTCAGATAGCCTTCGGCTTGTGCATGCGCGAGCCGGCGATGGCTCTCGGCGGCGTAGGCGTCGGACTGTGCGCGCGTGACGCCGAAGAGATGGCCGACGACCTCGGCGGTCTGGCCCATGTTCAGCTCGGTGATGGGATCGGTCAGTCCGCGCTCGAGGCCGATAATCGGCTTGAGATAGCGCGGCCGCAGCTTGAACGCTGCAGCGAGCTTCGCCGCCACACCCTTGGCGGTGGCGAGCCCGGCGAACCAGCGCACGCCGGAATTGGACCAGACCAGCGGCGCGTGGCTCAGCGCCTCGGTGCCGCCGGCGAGGATCATGTCGGCATGGCCTTCGCGGATGTAACGGTAGGCGGTGTCGATCGACTGCATGCCGGAGCCGCAATTGATCTGCACAGTGAAGGCGACCATGTCCTCGCCCATGCCGAGCCGGAGCGCGGCGACGCGGGCCGGGTTCATCTCGTCGGCGATCACGTTGACGCAGCCGAGGATGACCTGGTCGAAGCTGTCAGGCGCAAATGGCTGGCGCGCCAGCAGCGGCCGTCCGCACTGCACGGCGAGATCGACCGGCGTGAACGGACCGGGCCCCGAACGCGCCTTCAGAAACGGCGTCCGGCTGCCGTCGACGATGAATACCGGTCGTGCCATCAGCTCGCCGCCCTCTGTTCACCGAGTTCCTGGAAGAACTGATGCACATTGACGGTTTTCTTGTAAATCGGCGACAGCGCCTCCGGCGCAAAATCGTCGACCTCTATCACTTTTGTGACGGCTTCGCGGGCCGCGGCGAGCTGCTCGCCCTCAGCCTGCGTGATCACACCCTTGGCAACCGCTTCCTTCCAGTCGCGGATATGCGCGGCGCGCATGCGCTTGGCGATGGCGTCCGTGCCAGCGACCAGCTTGAACGCGCGCTCCAGACGGGTAAAGCCGCCGTCGTCATCGACATGGGCCAGATCCGGCGTGAGGCGCTCGCGTGCCGCCGACGGCTCCAGCACCAGGCTCGCGCATCGGTGCACGACGCGGTCGGAGGGGCCGAGCACGCGCGCGCCGAACGGCTGAACCACGAGCCTGAGGAAGCCTGCGACGAGGCGGTTGGGCAGATTGGCGAGAATTTCGGCAAGCCGGTTCTCGATGGTCCGGACGCCGGTCGCCATGCACCATTCCAGTGCGGCAAAATCCTCCTTCTGCCGGCCTTCATCCTGCCAGCGCTTCAGCGCAGCCGAGAGCAGATAGAGCTCGGACAGGATGTCGCCGAAGCGCGCCGACAGCATCTCCCTGCGCTTGAGCGCGCCGCCGAGCGTCAGCAGCGCCATGTCGGCGCAGAGCGCAAAGGCCGCAGAGTAGCGCGAGAGCTGGCGATAGAACGGCGTTGCATCACCCGCATCGGGCGCCGGCGCGAATGCGCCAAAGGTCCAGCTGCGGCCCAAGGCGCGGAACAGTGTCCGGAGACTATGGCCGACATGCTTCCAGAACACCTTGTCGAATGCGGTGAGCCCGCGCTCGCGATCGGAATCGGCGAGCGCATTCATCTCGTCGAGCAGAAAGGGATGCGCGCGGATGGCGCCCTGCCCGAACACGATGAGGTTGCGGGTCAGGATGTTGGCGCCCTCGACGGTGATGCCGACCGGCACGGCGCGATGCAGATTGCCGAGATAGTTTTGCGGACCGTCGATCACGGCCTTGCCGCCATGAATGTCCATGGCGTCGTCGATCGCGGTGCGCATCCGCTCGGTTGCATGCAGCTTCATGATGCCGGAAATGACGGCGGGATGAATGCCGGCATTCAGCGCGGCACAGGTCAACCGCCGTGCCGCGTCGAGTTGATAGGCGGTCGCAACGATGCGCGCGAGCGGCTCCTCGACGCCTTCGAACTTGGAGATGGAGATGCCGAACTGCTCGCGGATGCGGGCATAGGCGCCGGTGGCGCGCGCCGCATAGGCGGCACCGGCCGCTGACAGCGACGGCAGCGAGATGCCACGACCGGCGGCAAGCGCGGTCATCAGCATCTTCCAGCCCTGCCCCAGCCGCTCCTTGCCGCCGACGACATAGTCGAGCGGAATGAAGACGTCGCGTCCCCAGTTCGGGCCGTTCTGGAACACCTGCATCGACGGCAAATGGCGCTGGCCGATCTCGACGCCGGGCAGATTGGTCGGGATCAGCGCCACGGTGATGCCGAGCTCTTCTTGATCGCCGACCAGACAATCCGGATCGTAAGCCTTGAAGGCAAGGCCCAGCAGCGTCGAGACCGGGCCGAGCGTGATGTAGCGCTTGTGCCAGTTGAGCCTGAGGCCGACGACTTCGCGTTCTTCGAAAGTGCCCTTGCAGACGATGCCGGTGTCGACCATCGAGGCGGCGTCGGAGCCGGCTTCCGGGCTGGTGAGCCCGAAGCAGGGAATGTCGCGGCCGTCGGCGAGGCGCGGCAGCCAGCGCTCCTGCTGCTCCCTCGTTCCGAAGCGCATGAGGAGCTCACCGGGCCCGAGCGAGTTCGGCACCATCACGGTGACGGCGGCGGCGATCGAGCGGGTCGAAATCTTGCGCACCACTTCCGAATGGGCGTAAGGCGAGAAGCCGAGTCCGCCGAACTCCTTCGGAATGATCATGCCGAAGAACTTTTCGCGCTTGACGAAGTGCCAGACATCCGGCGGCAGGTCGCGCAATTCCCAGAAGATCTTCCACTCGTCGAGCATGGCGCAGAGTTCGTCGACGGGCCCGTTGAGGAAGGCCTGCTCCTCCTCCGTCAGCGTGGCCTGTGGCACCTTCAGCAGCTTCGACCAATCCGGATTGCCGGTGAAGAGATCGGCGTCCCACCAGACGTCTCCGGCTTCGAGGGCTTCACGTTCGGTGTCGGACATCGTCGGCAGCACGCCGCGCGCCCAGGAGAAGATCGGCTTGGTAAGTATGTCGCGGCGGAAGCTCATGGCTGACCTCATGCATCGGCGCGGTTATCGGGTATTTTAGCGGAAAGTGACCAGGGTGCGTGAACACTTCGCGGGCAAAACGAAGCGAATTGACGCGGCCGGGCAGCCGCCCGAGGACCTAACGGCCGGGACGTGGGCGCAGTTCCGGGAGGGGTTGGAGTGCAATGTCTCCGACCGTCATTCCGGGGCACGCGAAGCGTGAGCTATGGTGCGCAATTGCGCACCTGAGAATCCATAACCACGATCGGGAGTATGGATTCCGGGCTCGCGCCTGATGGCGCGCCCCGGAATGACGATGCGGAGAGAGTGGCGTGACCCGGGCCAGATCAATCCGGCCGCACCATCTCGAACATGTTTTCCGGCCTAATCTCGAAATAGTCGCCGCGCCGCCCGGCGCGGACGATCGGGCGGGCGGCGGCGGTCTGGTAGACGCCGTCCTTGATCATGGCCTTGTCGATGTGGACGGCGACGACCTCGCCGAGCGTCAGCCAGGCGTCGGCCTCCTTGCCGTCCGCACCTTTGAGGCGGACGATGTCGGACACCTTGCACTCGAAGGCGACGGGGCTCTCGCCGACCCGCGGCACGTTGACGAGCTTGCCCGGCACGGCGGTGAGCCCCGCGAGCTTGAACTCATCAACCTCGGGCGCGACGTGCGCAGCGGTCGCGTTCATGTGCTTGGCAAGGTCCATCGTGGCAAGATTCCAGACGAACTCGCCGGTCTGCTGGATGTTCTCGACCGTGTCCTTCCAGTTGGTGGAGGAGAAGCCGATGATCGGCGGGACGTAGCAGAAGGCGTTGAAGAAGCTGTAGGGCGCGAGGTTGACGTGGCCCCTGGTGTCGCGGGAGGAGATCCAGCCGATCGGCCGCGGTGCGATGATGGCGTTGAAGGGATCGTGCTTGAGGCCATGGCCCTTGGACGGCTCGTAGTAGTACAGGTCTTTGTCGGTCACCGCGAGGTCTCCACTCTCCGTCATTCCGGGGCGATGCAAAGCATCCAACCCGGAATCTCGAGATTCCGGGTTCGCGCTGCGCGCCCCGGAATGACGGCAGGAGCACTTATAAAAGGAAACCCGCCGCCCCGTCAGTGCCGCGGCGACAATCCCGCGATGACGAAATCGATCATCTGGTCGATGGTCGGCCCCGGCTTGGTGGCGCACTGGGCGATCATCTGGGGGTGGAAGAAGCGCATCATCGCGGTGCAGGCGCACAGCGAGGCCAGCTGGAGGTCCTTCGCCTCGAACTCGCCGGAGGCCACGCCCTGCGCGATCATCTGGCCGACGACGCCGGCTATGCACTCCATATGGTTGACGCAGACCTGCCAATCCTCCTGCATCGCGATCTCGACCATCTCGTGCAACTTGTTGTCGCCGACATAGCGCTCGGTGTTCATGCGATGGATGGTGGTGAGCAGTTCCCGAAAACGCTCCGGCACCGGACCGGGCTTCGCCACGATCCGCTGCGCCTCGAGCTCGACCTCGCCCATGAGCGAGCGGGCCACCGCCTGATGGATCGCCTTCTTCGATTCGAAGAAGCGATAGACATTGGCGGGGCTCATCCGGAGCTCCTTGGCGATGTCTCCGACCGTGGTCTTCTGGTACCCGATCTGGCGGAACAGCCGCTCGGCCACCTCGAGGATACGATCCCGGGTGTCACCTTCGATATGTTCCGCAACCAGTGTCATCTGTCAGGACTCGTCAATCAGCACTTCATCTCACTTATTCAGCCGCCTCAGCAAGCGGAATTGCAGGATGTTCATCGCTGCCATGCTGCGGCGCGGCAGGTTGCTCGGGGTTGCCGGCCTCGTCCAGGCTCTTCCTGAACCAGAGCGCATAGAGGCCCGGCAGATACAGCAGCGTCAGGAAGGTCGCGACGAACAGACCGCCCATGATGGTGATCGCCATCGGACCCCAGAAGGCCGAGCGCGACAGCGGGATCATGGCGAGGATGGCGGCGAGCGCCGTCAGCACCACCGGACGGGCGCGGCGGACGGTGGCTTCCACGATCGCCTCGCGCCGGGTCAGGCCGTGGGAGACGTCGGTCTCGATCTGGTCGACCAGGATGACCGTATTGCGCATGATCATGCCGGCGAGCGCGATCAGGCCGAGCAGCGCCACGAAACCGAACGGGGCATTGGCGACGTTGAGGCCGAAGGAGGCGCCGACGATGCCGAGCGGCGCGGTCAGGAACACCAGGATCAGGCGCGAGAAGCTCTGAAGCTGGATCATCAGCAGCGTCAGCATCACCATGACCATCACCGGGAAGAGGATGAAGATCGAGGCGTTGCCCTTGGCGGATTCCTCGAAGGCGCCGCCCGGCTCGATCCGGTAGGCCGGATCGAGGTGATCCTTGATTGCCTTCAGCTTCGGCGTGATCTGATTGGTGACATCAGGGGCCTGCACGCCGTCGACGACGTCGGAGCGCACGGTGATCGCCATGTCGCGGTTGCGCCGCCACATGATCGGCTCCTCGTGGGCATATTCGATCTTGGCGATCTGCTGCAGCGGCACGGCCACCCCATTGCGCGAGGTGACGGTGAGATCGCCGACGCCGCCGAGGTCGAGGCGCTCGGATGGGATCGCGCGGGCGACCACGCCGACCTTCTCGATGCCGTCGCGCACGGTCGTGACCTGCGAACCCGAGATCAGCATCGACAGCGCCTGCGAGACGTCCTGCGGGGTCAGGCCCATGGCACGGGCGCGATCCTGGTCGACGACGAGCTTGAGGTAAGGCGACTGCTCGTTCCAGTCGAGCTGGACGTCCTTGACGCTCTTGTTCTGCCGCATGACGTCGCGGACCTGGTAGGCGATCTCGCGCACCTTGTTGGCGTCTGGGCCGATCACGCGGAACTGTACGGGGAATCCGACCGGCGGGCCGAAGTTGAAGCGGTCGACGCGCACGCGCGCCTCGGTCAGGAAGCCTTCGGCGGCTGCGTTCTCGATCTTGGCCTTGATGCGCTCGCGCGCCTCGACACCCTTGGCGACGATGACGATCTCGGCGAAGGCCTCGTTCGGAAGCTGCGGATTGAGGCCGAGCCAGAAGCGCGGCGAGCCCTGGCCGACATAGGACGTATAGGTCTCGATGTCCTTGTCGTCCTTCAGCAGGGTTTCGGCCTTCTTCACCGCCTTCTCGGTGACGTTGAAGGCGGTGCCCTCGGGCAGGCGGAGCTGGAGGAACAGCTCGGGCCGCTCCGACAGCGGGAAGAACTGCTGCTGCACATGGCCGAAGCCCACGATCGAGGCGATGAAGACGCCGACGGTCGCAGCCACCACCGTGATCCGGTGGTTGACGCACCATTGCACGATGGCGCGGAGGCCGCGGTACATGCGGGTCTCGTAGACCGCATGCGGGTCGTGGTGATGGTGGGCCTTCATGTCGGGCAGCAGCTTGACGCCGATATAGGGCGTGAAGATCACCGCCACGAACCAGGACGCGACCAGCGCGATCGCCACGATCCAGAAGATGCTGCCGGCATATTCGCCGACCGCGGAATTGGCAAAGCCGATGGGGAGGAAGCCAGCGGCCGTGACCAGCGTTCCCGTGAGCATCGGAAACGCAGTAGATTCCCAGGCAAAAGACGCCGCGCGCATGCGGTCCCAGCCCTGCTCCATCTTCACCACCATCATCTCGACCGCGATGATGGCGTCGTCGACGAGCAGGCCGAGCGCGATGATCAGAGCGCCGAGCGTGATGCGGTGCAGGTCGAGCGACATCGTGTTCATGACGATGAAGACGATGCCGAGCACCAGGGGCACCGACAAAGCGACCACGATGCCGGTGCGCCAGCCCAGCGCCAGGAACGAGACGAACAGCACGATGACGAGCGCTTCCATGAAGGAATGCACGAACTCGCCGACGGCGTGCTCGACCACCTTGGGCTGGTCGGCGATCAGCTTGACGTCGATGCCCTGTGGCACCGCCTTCATGAACTCGTTGGTCGCCTTCTCGACCTCCTTGCCGAGCTCGAGGATGTTGGCGCCCTTGGCGGTGACGACGCCGATGCCGATCGCGGGCTTGCCCTCCTGGCGCACGACGAAGCTCGGCGGATCGACATAGCCATGGGTGACGGTGGCGATGTCACCGAGACGGAAGACGCGGCCGTTGCTCTCGACCGGCGTTTCGGCGACGGCCTTGGCGCCGTCGAGCGCGCCGGTGACGCGCAGCGGCACCCGCTGCGAGGAGGTCTCGACCGTACCGGCCGGCGTCACGTTGTTCTGCTTGGCGAGCGAATCGAACAGTGCCTGCGGCGTGATGCCGAGCGTGGCGAGCTTGGCGTGGCTGAACTCGACAAAGATGCGCTCGTCCTGGTTGCCGTAAACGTCGACCTTGGTCACGCCCGGCACCTTCAGGAGGCGCTGGCGGAAGCCTTCCGAGACCTTCTTCAGCTGGGCATAGTCGGCGCCGTCGCCGGTCATCATGTAGAGGATGGAATCGACGTCGGAGAACTCGTCGTTGACGACGGGCCCGAGGATGCCGGATGGCAACTGGCCCTGCACGTCGACCAGCTTCTTGCGCAGGAGGTAGAAGAGATAGGGCACGTCTTTCGGCGGCGTCGAGTCGCGGAACGTGACCTGGAGCGCGGTGAAGGCGGGCTTGGAGTAGGTCTGCACCTTCTCGAAATAGGGCAGCTCCTGGATCTTCTTCTCGATGGGATCGGCGACCTGCGTCTGCATCTCCTGCGCGGTCGCGCCGGGCCACATCACGGAGACGTTGACCACCTTCACCGTGAAGAACGGATCCTCGGCGCGGCCGAGCTTCTCATAGGAGAAGAAGCCGGCGACGCCGAGCACGAGCATCAGGAAGAGAACCAGCGTCGGATGGCTGACGGCCCAGGCCGAAAGGTTGAAGCGCTTCATCGCTCTCTCCGAAAGGACGATCCAATTGCCAAAAACACGACAGCCACTCAATTCAATCCGTCGTCGCGAGGCAGCGAAGCAACCCAGGGGGCTGGGCAGGTTCTGGATCGCTTCGCCGCTTCAGCCTTTGCTTAGGGACAAAGGCCGAAACTCACCTCACACGACGTAACTCGACTTCTCTTGTCATTCGGGGGCGCCCGCAGGGCGAACCCGGAATCTCGAGATTCCCCGGTGCGCAATTGCGCCCCTGTGGTCTGGTCCTTCGGACCATCCCGGAATGACAACAACTAGAAACTCAGTGACGATACGATCCGCACCCGCTGGCCCGGATCGAGCTTCTGCACACCGAGGGCGACGATCTTGGCTCCCTCTTCCACGCCGCCGGTGATGACGACGTCGTTGCTCTCGTAGGATTTCACCGCCACCGGCCTCAAGGTGAGCGCGCCGTTGTCGTCAACGACGTAGAAGGACGGCTTGCCGCCTTCGTTGAACAGCGCCGACAGCGGCAGCCGCGCGACGCGCTCGGTCGCGGCATCCGACAGCGTCAGCGTCGCGGTCATGCCGAGCGCGACCTTGTTGTCGGCCTCGGGCAGCGAGAACTTTGCCAGATAGGTGCGCGTGGCGGGATCGGCCGTCGGCGCGATCTCGCGCAGCCTGGCCGCATACTTCTTGTCCGGCTCGGACCAAAGAGTGACGCTGGCGACGCCCGACTTGGCGCGTCCGACCAGCGTCTCAGGGATCGCGACGACCGCTTCCTTCTCGGCAAAGCGGGCGACGCGGATCGAGGCCTGGCCCGCGGCAACCACCTGGCCGGGCTCGATCAGCGTTGCGGTGACGACGCCGCGGGCGTCGGCAACGAGCGTCGCGTAGGAAAGGGAATTCCGGGTCAGTTCGACCGAGCGCTGAGCCCGATCCAGCCGGGCGCGTGCCTCGTCGGCGGCGGCGCGGCTCGAATCCATCTGCGCGTCGGTGGTCCAGCCTTTGGCCTTGAGGTCCTTGGCGCGCTGCTCGGCGGCGGCGGCCTGGGCCAGCACGCCGGTCGCCGCGGTCTGCTCGGCCTCCGCCTGTTCGGCCTGGAGCTTCAAATCGACCTCGTCAAGGGTGGCGAGCGGCTGGCCCGCCTCGACGGTCTGACCGACTTCGACGAGACGCTTGGCGACCTTGCCGGCGACGCGGAAGCCGAGGTCACTCTCGATCCGGGGCCGGATGGTGCCGACGAAGCTGCGCTCGGGGGTCTCGGCATCATAGTGCGCGGTCGCCACCAGAACCGGCCGCGGCGGCTCGGCCTTTTCAGCGACGGTGTCATTGCACCCGGCCAGGGCGGCGGCCATCAGGGCCAGCGACACACCCGCCAAGAGCCTGGAATAGCTGGACAAAACCGACCGGACGAACATCGAAGGACACTCCTGCATCTCGAATGAGAGGAATGTCGACTAATCACTGATAAAAGTCAATAATCGTCAGTCATCAGGAAAGCGTGATCGTTAAGGGGTGGTAAGGATTGGGAACCACCGCCGCGAAGGTGCCATCAAGGGTGAGCAAAGCGCAGCGTGCCCACCAGACCATTCTGTCGGGGGAGATGGTGGGCACGGCGCGAAGAGCGCCTTTGCCCAGCCTACGAGAGTAACGAAGCTGCGCCTACCGCCCCTGTTCGGCGAACTCGTGCTTGCTCTCGTGGCCGCCGACGAACACCAGAATGCCGGCGATCAGGGGCAGCACGGCGAGCACGAGCAGGCCGGTCGAGGTCTGGCCGGTGGCTTCCTTGACCCAGCCGATCAGATAGGGCCCGCCGAAACCGGCGAGATTGCCGATCGAGTTGATCAGCGCGATCGCGCCGGCCGCCGCGGTGCCTGATAGCCACGAGGTCGGCAAGGTCCAGAACACGCCGAAGACGCAGAACACGCCGATCGCAGCGAAGGTCAGCGCCACCATGGTCATGGTGGGGTCGGTGAGATAGCTGGAGATCGCGAGCGCGACCGCGATCAGGATCATCGGTGCCCCGACATGGAACACCCGCTCGCGCGTCGCATCGGAGTGCCGCGCCCACAGGATCATGGCGATGGTGCCGAACAGATACGGGATCGCAGTGACGAAGCCGGTCTGGGCATTGGTGAGGCCGAACGCCTTGACGATCTGCGGCAACCAGAACTGCATGCCATAGAGCGCACCCACGAAGCCGAAATAGACCAGGCTGAGCGCGATCACCTTGGGTGAAGAAAGCGCTTCGCCGAGCGACAGATGCTTCACCGCCTGCTTGGCCGCGATCTCCGAATCGAGCCTCGCCTTGAGCCATGCCTTCTGCTCGACCGAGAGCCAGTCAGCCTTCTCCGGCCTGTCGGCGAGATAGAACCAGGTGACGATGCCGAGCAGCACGGACGGGATGCCCTCGATGATGAACAGCCACTGCCAGCCCTTCAGCCCCATCATGCCGTCGAGGCCGAGCAAGAGGCCCGAGATCGGCGCGCCGATCACGGTCGAGACCGGCACCGCGATGGCGAAGGCCGCAAGAAAACGGGCGCGATATTCGGCCGGATACCAGTAGGTGAGATAGAGGATGATGCCGGGGAAGAAGCCGGCCTCGGCGACGCCGAGCAGGAAGCGCAGGACATAGAAGCTCGTCACGCCGCTGACCATTGCCATCAGCGCGGAAATGATGCCCCAGGTCACCATGATGCGCGCGATCCAGCGGCTGGCGCCGAACTTCTCCAGCGCAAGATTGCTCGGCACCTCGAAGATGAAATAACCGATGAAGAAGATGCCGGCGCCCCAGGAGAAGATCAGCGGGGTGAACTTCAGCTCCGCATTCATGGTCAGCGCGGCGAAGCCGAGATTGACTCGGTCGAGATAGGAGAAGAAGTAGGCCAGCACCAGGAACGGAATCAGACGCCAGGAGATGGCGCGAATGGTCGACGTTTCGATGTCGCTCTTGCTGGTGCTCTTGGCACCGCCGGCGGGACCGGCATAGGTGGTCTGGCTCATGGCTTCCCCCGGGTTGTTGCTTTTCTAGGGCTGAGTGGCGGTTTTGAGCATCGCGGGCGAAGAGTCAATGGAGCGAGCAATGCGTGGCGCGCAGCCGGATAGACCTGTTGCGCCGCTCAGGATATCGCTGATCCGCGCCGCCCTCGCCGCGATGGTGATCATCAGCGGTTTGTCGCTGCGCTGGTACGGCCTTCCGCTCGGGCTCTCGGCCTTCGTGGTGAAATATGGCGGCTCGCTCCTGTGGGCGACGATGGTGTTCTTGCTGGTCGGGGTTGCGCAGCCACGGCTGACGCGGACGCAGATTGCGGCCATCGCGGTGGTGATTGCGGGCGTCGTGGAATTCTCCCGGCTGGTGCACACGCCATGGCTCGATGCGTTCCGGCTGACCGCGGCCGGCGCGCTGCTGCTCGGGAGAATCTTTTCGCTGTGGAATTTGGCCGCTTACGCGGTCGGGGTTGCCTTCGGCGCTTGGATCGATCGGCTCGTTCAACTGCGGAGGGTGGGGTAGCGCGCGGCTGCGCAGAGCGCCGACCGCTCGGCGCAACCCACCCCTGTTTGTCTTCGCGATGCTGAAGCGGTGGATTGCGCTTCGCTGATCCACCCTGCGAAGACTTCATTCCGCCAATTGAAACCGTTCGAAACGATCGAGTTCGTCCTCGATCTTCCGCTTGAGCTCCTTGCGTCCCGGCGTCTTCTTGCCTTGCCCGACCCAGGTCCATTTCTGCATCAACAGCGCCTTCGCTTGCCGGTCGGTCTTGAGGTCGAGCGCGGCGACGACCTCGTCGCCGACCAGCACGGGCAGCGCGAAGTAGCCGAGCTTGCGCTTGGCTTTCGGCACATAGGCTTCGAACAGGTGGTTGTAGCCGAAGATGAGACTGGTGCGCTTGCGCTGGATGATGAGGGGATCGAACGGCGAAAGAATGTGGACGAGATCGGGCGACGGCCCCTCGCCGCCTGCCTCCAGCGCTGCGGGCGAGACCCAATGCTCCTGCTTGCCGGCGCCCTCGATCGTAACAGGCACGAGCTCGCCGTGGCGGACGCGCGAGGCGATCAGGCGTGCGACCGGCCTCTTGCTCGGCGCGTCGAGATGGCAGATCGAATCGAGACTGACCACGCCCTGCGAGCGCAGCGCGCGGTCGAGCAGATAGGCCGTGATCTCCTTTGCCGATGCCGGCTTCGGCAGCTTGTCCCAGCCGAAATGACGGTTCATCAGCTCATAGGTCTTGAGCATGCCCTGCCGCTCGCTGATGGTG
Source organism: Bradyrhizobium genomosp. I (2014) (assembly GCF_000261685.1). Classification (GTDB taxonomy): domain Bacteria; phylum Pseudomonadota; class Alphaproteobacteria; order Rhizobiales; family Xanthobacteraceae; genus Bradyrhizobium. The sequence continues at coordinate 20,691 of NZ_AJQE01000027.1, forward strand.
ACAGCGCCGGTATAGAAGGCGAGTTGCAGCGCTCGCTTCGACGGCTTGCGGCTCTGCCAGAGGTGCTCCTTCTCGACCAGCACGTCATCCTCGATGTCGCGGATCGTCAGCGGGCCGGCACGCAGCAGTCGCATCACCTTGCGCGTGTCGGCCGGCTTCACCGAAGCGAACCATTTGTGTCCCTCGCGCCGATGCTCTCGCATCGCCGGCAGGAAGAACCGGAAGTCGCGGCTCGGCACGTAGGACAGCGCATGGGTCCAGTATTCGAACACGCTCTTGTCGGCGCTCTGGGCCTGACGCAGATCGGCGCGGCGGTAGGACGGAATCCTGCTGAACAGGATATGGTGATGGCAGCGCTCGATCACATTGATCGTGTCGATCTGCACATAGCCGAGATGAGCAGTCGCGTCGGCGACGGCCTGCGCGCCCTCCCCGAACGGCGCCCGCACGTCGAGCCGCTGGGCATGCAGCCAGATCTGCCGGGCCTGTGTCGTCGAGAGCGGAAGGGGTTTCGGTGCGCGGGGCATTGCGGAATGCAATGTAGCCGGATTCGCGCCGGGAGAAAGAAGAGACCAGTCATGAAAAAGCCGCGCTGCCATCTGCTGACAGCGCGGCCGGAGGATGCGACCGAATCCTACTTTGCCGTCATCGCCTTCTGCGACTTCATGTAGTGCATGCAGGCACTCTTCATCTTGCCATTGCTCATGTCGGTGTTGGCCATGGCCATTTCCTTGTTCGCCGCCATCTTGGCCGGGGTGTCGGGGGTGCCGCCCATCATGGCTGCGGTCTTCATCATGTTGTCCTTGGTGCACGCCATCATCGCGGCGGATGCGGGGGACAGTGAAATCGTGAGCGCGACAAAGGCTGCGGCCGCGAGCAAGATCTTCATCGAAAAGTCTCCTCAAGCAAAAACGAAACCGGCGTCATGCCGGCCTCCGCAATCCCGCATTCTCTCGCGCAGACGTTTCGCGGAGAAGACAATTTTCTTGCTGCACCGCGATGACAGGGAGATCAACGACCGTCTTTCGGCGCCTTCGACCCGAACCAGACCAGAGTGACCTCGGCTCCGCGGTCTCGAATGTGACGAAGATCACATCAGCGCCTTTGAACCTGCCCTAGGCTCGCAGCATCAAATCGCCATCAGGCGTAACAGCGAGGATACGACAATGACCCGTTTTGATAAGTCTTTTGGACTGAAGGCGATCACTCTCTCCGTAGCCCTGTCGATGACGGCGGGCCTGGCTCTGGCCGGCGACAACAAGGTCTCCACCGACAAAATCCTGGAAGCATTGAAGCCCAAGCCGGCAACCCGCGGCCTGTCCGTCGGTCCGCAGATCGACACGACCGCGCAGGACAAGGAAGCGACCTTCCTGAACACGGTGCGCAACCGCTCGACCCGGTCGCTCTCGATGGGCGAGCGCGAGCAGATCGCCGAGCTTGCGGCGACCAAGCCGAAGATCGATCTGGAGATCCAGTTCGATTACAACTCGGCCGACATCGCCAAGACGTCGGTGGCATCGGTGCAGGCGCTCGGCAAGGCCCTGTCCGATCCGGCGCTCAAGGGCTCGACCTTCGTGGTCGCCGGCCACACCGACGCAATCGGCGGCGAAGAGTACAATCAAGGGCTCTCCGAACGGCGCGCCGACACCATCAAGAAGTACCTGGTGCAGAACTACGGCCTCAACGGCACCGATCTCGTCACCGTCGGCTACGGCGAGACCAAGCTGAAGGATGCCGCCAACGGCGCCGACCCGATCAATCGCCGCGTCCAGGTCGTAAACATGGACACCAAGACCGCGGCGAAATAGCTCGCAGTCGTCGCGCACGACACGCCGCTTGCCGCTGCCCCGGCAGGCGGCGATGTCATATCCAGCTTTGGAACAGCATCAGGCGGCCGAAGGTTCGCATGGACGTGCCGACGAAGGCCGCGGAGATCGGCAGCATCACCGCAAAACCGACCGCGGCGACGCCGACATAGGCCCACAGCAGCCAGCGCGACAGCCCCTGCCGGCGCAGCACATAGACCAGAGCCAGCGACGCCGCGGTCGCGGCTGGCAGATAGTAATAGATGAAACCCAGCGTACGCGGCAGCAACGCCCAGGCGAGCCAGGGACCGAAATAGAATGCCGCGATCAGGAAAGCATCCCACCGCCGCGCGATGATGAAATCGCGCAGCACCACGACGAGGGCGAACAGCGCCGGCCACAGCACCAGCGGATTGCCGAGGAAGACGATCGCAGCAACGTTGTCCTCTCCCGTCTTGTCGAACAGGAACCACACCGGGCGCGCGAGCAACGGCCAGGACGGCCATGCGCTCATATAGGTGTGGCCGGCGATTGCCGTCGTGGTGTTGTCAGCGAAGATTCGCCGCTGCGCCTCGATCAAATCCGGCAGCGATACGCCATAGAGCGGGACGAAGGCGGCAAGATAGGCCACCGTCGGCAAGACGGCGAAGCAGAGCGCGACGTGATGCAGCTTCAGGCCGGGCCAAAGCTCCGGCCGATACCAGTCGTCCGGCCTCGCGTCGGCGAACAGCGTACGCCAGCCCTGCATCAGGCGGATCACAGCAACGATGACGATGCAGACGCCAAGCGGAAACAAGCCGCTCCATTTGCAGGCCGCAGCACAGCCGAACAGGCTGCCCGCGAGCGCGAACAGCGCCTGCGGCCGCTCTCGTCGAAACCCATGCATGAAGGCAGCGGTCGCGAGCAGGCCGAAGCCGAGCGCAAAGATGTCGAGCATCGCGATGCGCGCCTGCACGTACAGCATCTGGTTGAGGCCTGCGATCAGCGCCGCGGCGATCGCGGGCCCTTGCGCGGAGAACAGCGCGAGGCCGCATAGATAGATCGCGACGATCGCCAGCGCGCCGAACAATGTCGCGGGATAGCGCCAGCCAAGCGCGTGGTCGCCGAAGGTTGCGATCGATGCCGCCATCAGTTCCTTGGCCAGCGGCGGATGCATCGGATTCAGCATCGGCTGCGACATCGCCGGCTCGAGCATCTGCCGCGCCGCCGGCACGTAATGCACCTCGTCGAAGACGAATTTTTCCGGCGTCGCGAGGCCGATCAGCAGTGCCAGATGGGCAACCAGGAAAATCGCGACAGCAATCACTGCGCTCCGCGACAGTTTTGAAACTGCGAACGATTCAAGCGGCTGTTGTTGAGATGTTTTGCGTGGCAAATCTGCGTCACCGCGGACAAAAATAAAGATCGCGGTCTCATTGAACTCATTCTGCCGCAAGTGTCACTAAGCATAACGCACGTCCCGCGCCGCTTGTGATAATTCCGCCACATCGCAGGCGAGCGCGATCCGGTACGATCAGGGACACATCGATCGGTTGCGAAATGAATTTGCGTTTTTGGCTTTTTCCCATCCTGTCGACGGCCGCATTGTGCGCAGGCTCTTGCGCGCAGGCGCAGACGCGCATCGGCGAAGCCGTCGTGATCCAGAACGAAGTGGTGCGCGTTGCCGCGACCACGACGCCGATCAATGTCGGCGACAGCATGCTGCGCGACGAGACCGTGCGGACCGGCACCGACAGCGCGGCGCGCTTCGTGATGGCCGACAGCACCAATCTGTCGCTCGGGCCGAACGCCACGCTGAAGCTCGACCGCACCGTCTTCAACGACGAGCACAGCTATCGCGACGTCGCGATCCGCATGACCACCGGCGCCTTCCGCTTCGTCACCGGACATTCCGAGAAGACGGCTTACAAGATCACGACGCCGCTTGCGACCATCGGCGTGCGCGGCACCACGCTCGACATCCTCTCGCAGCGCGGCCGCTCCGTCGTCGTGCTTCAGGACGGCGCGGCCAGCGTCTGCACGAGGAGCTCCCAGTGCGTGCAGCTCACCCAGCCCGGCGACACCGCAATCATCACCTCGACCGGCGGCAAGGTGAACATCACCAAGGCCAACACGCCGCCCTGGACCTTCGCCGCCAATTGCGCCGCGAGTGCCGGTTTGTGCGCGGTCAACCAATACGCCGGCCTTTCGCCGAGCATCAAGCCCGCCGTCCAGGACGGCGGCGTGCTGTGCGGGCGTTGACGATGACGAAATTCAACGTCCGGCTCCTTGCCATCACCGGTCTGCTGACGCTTGCCGCTGTGCTTGTGCTGGCCGCATTTGCTCCTGGTCCGGCAACGGCCCAGGAGACTTGCGAAGAATGTTACGAGCCGACGCCTACACCATCGCCGAGCCCTTATCCCTCACCATCGCCGAGCCCGAATCCCGCGCCATCGCCGAGTCCGTATCCGCTGCCAAGTCCGACGCCGACCGGCGCCGACTCCAGCGGCAATTCGATCGGCGGCCTCGCGGGCCAGCGGTTCAACCAGATGATCACCAACCGGGTGCTCGGCACGGTGCTGCTCGGCGTCAACGAGCAGGTCAATTGCGGCGACTGCATCAGCGCATTCGGCTCGGCCGGCTCGTTCTCGGCCGGCATTCACGGCCGCAAGGAGCTGACCAACAATCTGTCGCTGCTCGCCGGCATCGCCTACACGCACTACGACGAGGGCGGCTACAAGATCACCAGCGCACCGATCGGCGCTTTCGCGCTGCGCTATGACTTCACCGATTGGGGATCGTCGCGCCCGTTCTTCGACGTCGGCACGATCCTGACGCCGTGGGAGAAGGCGCGCTACACGCGCAGCTACGACACCAGCCTCGGACCGGTGAGCGTGACGAGTTCGACCAACGCCTCGAACTACGCGGTCTACGGCCGCGCCGGCTGGATCAGCCGCGTGTCGCCGCGCGACGAGGTCGCGGCCTCTATCGAGATCTGGCAGCTCTGGCAGCGCGTGTCCGGCTACAGCGACAATGCGGTGACGTTCAATCCATTCGCCGCCAGCATCGCGACCGGTACCGATCGCACGAGCCTGGTCAAGATCGGCGGCCAGTGGACGCATCTCTACGGCCGCAACATCGAGGCCAATATCAACGGCGGCTGGGTGCAGTCGTTCGCGAGCCACAGCGGCATCGTCGCCACCGTGACCGACCAGGGCGTGGTGGTGCCGACCATGGGCAACCAGGGCTGGTTCGAATATGGCGGCCGGCTTGGTTTCCGGGTGCAGAAAGGCTGGATCGTGGATCTGTTCGCCAACGGCACGCTCGGCCCACAGCCGGTCGGCAACACCATCCACGGCGGTGTGGGGCTGCGGATCAATTATTAGCGGCGCGCAAGGTATCGTAGGGTGGGCAAAGGCGCACTTTCGCCGTGCCCACCATCTGTCGCCGATTGCAAGCGGTGGTGGGCACGCTTCGCTTTGCCCACCCTACCGCACCTCTGTCGCCGTTACGCCGCCGACTTGCCTTCGAACACACGACGCAACGCGTCGACGTCCAGCTTCACCATCTTCATCATCGCCTGCATCGCGCGCGCGGCCGCGGCCTTGTCCGGGCTCGACAGGAACTCGAACATCACTTTCGGCACCACCTGCCAGGCCACGCCCCAGCGATCCCTGAGCCAGCCGCACTGCTCCTCCTTGCCGCCATGGACGAGGAACGCGTTCCAGACGCTGTCGACCTGGGCCTGGTCGTCGCAATGGATCATCAACGAGATCGCGTGAGTGTACTCCATCTTCATGCCGCCGTTGAGCGCGACCAGGGGCTGCCCGGCTACCGTGAATTCGACGACGAGCACGGAGCCTTCCTTGCCGGACGGGCCGTCCGAAACGTTGCGCTGAACGTGCGTGATCGCCGAATTTGGAACGAGCGAGACGTAGAATCTTGCAGCGTTCTCGGCATCGCCGTCGAACCACATGCAGGGCACGAGCTTGGGCATCGTGAAGCCTCCTGTTCAGATCTGCTGGGCTTGGATCAGGCGATCGACATGTCGGGCTGCAGAGGGGCTGCCGCGAGGTCCATCCAGTTCACACCCCACATATGGCCGTCGGGATCCTCGAAGCTGCGGCCGTACATGAAGCTGTATTCGTCCTTCGGGCCGGGATCGGCCACCCCACCCGCCGCCTCGGCCTTGCCGACAATATCGTCGACGTCGCTGCGGCTGTCCGCGGACAGGCAGAACAGCACCTGGTTCGAGGTCTTGGCATCCGCGATCGGCTTCGGCGTGAACTGGCGGAATTTGTCGTGGGTCAGCAGCATGGCGAAAATGGTCTCGGAAAAGACCATGCAGCTCGCGGTGTCGTCGCTGAATTGCGGGTTCTTGACCGCGCCAATGGCCTCATAGAAGGCGGTCGCACGCTTGAGGTCGGTCACCGGCAGGTTGACGAAGATCATCTTGGGCATCGGAGGCTCCTTGGGCGGGGTTCTGCCCAAGGACGGGCGGTCAGGCCGCCATCCGACACCACTTCCAACTATTTTTTGAGCCCAGATCCGGGAGGCCGCCGCACCGACCCCGCGCCCCCTCGAACAGCCTTACTTCTTCTCGTTCGGGTCCCGGTGCACCGGGTCGATCCACAGCACGGTCTCGGGCTTCTCGACCGGCTCGATGTCGAGATTGATCGCCACCGCTTCGCCGTCGCTGCGCACCAGCACGCATTCCAGCACCTCGTCCGGGCTGGCGTTGATCTCCTGGTGCGGCACGTAGGGCGGGACGAAAATGAAGTCGCCGGGGCCGGCCTCCGCGGTGAATTGCAGGCTCTCGCCCCAACGCATCCGCGCCTTTCCCTTGACCACATAGATGACGCTTTCGAGATGGCCGTGATGATGCGCGCCGGTCTTGGCATCCGGCTTGATGCTGACCGTGCCCGCCCACAATTTCTGCGCGCCGACGCGCGCGAAATTGATCGCGGCCGCGCGGTCCATGCCTGCCGTTGAGGGCACGTTGGTATCGAGCTGGTTGCCAGGAATGACGCGCACGCCGTCATGTTTCCAGCGATCATGATCGTGGTCATGGTGGGAATGCGAGTGATCGTGGCCGGTCATGGGAGCTGCCTTCTGTTGGTTCCGTGCGCGGCAAACTAACCAAAGCGGCAGGCGCTAGCCATACCAAAATCGGAACACTGGTAGCTGCCGGACGTTGTCCCGACGAGAGAAATGGAAGGAGCGTTTCATGGGTAGCACGACCGACAAGATCAAAGGTATCGCCAACGAAGCGATGGGCAAGGCCAAGCAGGGCATCGGAGAAGCCACTGGTTCCGATAGCATGAAGGGCGAAGGCGCAGTCCAGGAAGTCAAGGGCAAGGGCCAGCAGGCCGTGGGCGACGCCAAGGACGCTGCAAAGGATGCGATGGATCGCGCCGCTGCCGCGGCAAGGCGCGCGGCGGAGTAGCGCGCTTGGAGCTGAAACGAAAAGACCGGCCGAACGGCCGGTCTTTTTGTTTGCCTTGCTCTCTCCGTCATGGCCGGGCTTGTCCCGGCCATCCACGTCTTTGCACGTGGATCGAAGAACGTGGATGCCCGGGACACGCCCGGGCATGACGACGTCGAGCTACGCCGTCACTTCACCGCGAGCAATTCGACGTCGAACATCAGCGTCGCGTTCGGCGGGATCACGCCGCCGGCACCGCGGGCGCCGTAGCCGAGCTGCGGCGGAATGATCAGCGTGCGCTTGCCGCCGACCTTCATCGAGGCAACGCCCTCGTCCCAGCCGGCGATGACGCGGCCCTTGCCGATCGGAAATTCGAACGGCTCCTTGCGGTCGACAGAGGAGTCGAATTTCTTGCCCTTCTGGCCGTTCTCGTAGAGCCAGCCCGTATAGTGCATCACGCAGATCTGACCGGGCTGCGGCGAAGCACCGGTGCCGACGGTGGTGTCGATGATCTGCAAGCCTGAAGCTGTGGTCATGGTCTTTCCTGCGGTCTGGGCCGAGGCCGTGGTGGAAACGAAATGCGACACACTGGCGATCACGGTGAGCGCGAGTGCCGACATCAGGGCGAGGAGCATGCGCTGAAAACGCTGCATAGGGCACCTTCCGTTTGAGGCGGGAGGTGTCTAACTCAACGCCGTCGCCGTTTCCACCCCTCAGACCTCGATATTTTCGAGCCGTACCGGCAGCTTACGGATGCGCTGGCCGGTGGCGTGATAGATCGCGCTGAAGGACCAGAAAGGGCGGCACGGCAAAAGCCGCGCCGCCCTTCGTCAACTCTTCCTGATCTCGCGCGCGGACCCGCGCACGAATTCAATAGCCGAGCGCGCAGCCATCCTTGCGCGGATCGGAGCCGCCGGTGAGCGTGCCCTTGTCCCAGTCGATCCAGATCGCCTGAGCGCCGCCGAGCGGGCCGACCACGCTGGCGGTCTTGTGGCCAAGCTTCTTCAAGCCTTCGACGATCGCGGCCGGCACGCTGTCCTCGAGTTGATACTGGCCCTCGTAGTGCAGGCCGCGCGGCATGTCGATCGCCTCCTGCACGTCGCAGCCGTAGTCGAGGATGTTGGTCAAGACATGGGTCTGGCCGGTCGGCTGATACTGACCGCCCATCACGGCGAACGACATCGTGGAACGACCACCCTTGGTCAGCAGGCCCGGCATGATCGTGTGCAGCGGGCGCTTGCCGCCTTCGATGCAGTTGGGATGGCCGGGCTGGATCCGGAAGCCGCCGGCGCGGTTCTGGAACAGCACGCCGCTCTTGTTGGAGACGATGGCCGAACCGAAGGAATGCGCGACCGAGTTGATGAACGAGCAGACGTTGCGGTCCTTGTCCACCACCGTGATGTAGATGGTCGAAGGGTTCATCGGCGGCGCGACATTCGGCAGGTCGAGCATGCCGTCCATTCGGATCTTGCTGATGTACTCGTCGGCAAAGCCCTTCTCGAGCATCTCGGCGACGTTGATCTTCATGTGCTCGGGAGATGCGACATGCATCTCCCGGTTCATGTAGGCGATGCGCGCGGCCTCCGCCTCGAGATGGAAACGCTCGACGCTGACGGGCGCGTACTTGGTCAGATCGAAGCGCGACAGGATGTTGAGCATCAAGAGCGCGGTGACGCCGGGGCCGTTCGGCGGGCACTGCCAGAAGTCATAGCCCTTGTACATGGTGCCGATGGGCGTGGTCACTTCCGTCGTGTGCGCGGCGAAATCGTCGAGCGTGTGCAGGCCGCCGATCGAACGCAGGGTCTCGACCATGTCCTCCGCGATCGGGCCCTTGTAGAAGGCGTCGCGGCCATCCTTGGCGATCGCGCGCAGCGTCTTGCCGAGCTCGGCCTGGCGAATGACGTCACCGGCCACCGGCGGTTTGCCGCCCGGCAACAGATAGCGCACGGTGTTGGTGCCACCCTTCAGCTTCTCGAACTGGTTCTTCCAGTCGAAGGCGATGCGCGGCGCGACGACATAGCCCTCCTCCGCCGCCTTGATCGCGGGCTGGAGCAGCCGGTCGAAACCGAGCTTGCCGTGATCGCGCAGCACGGTGGCGAAGGCGTCGATCACGCCGGGGATCGACACCGCATGCGCGGAGGTCAGCGGCACGGAGTTGATCTTGCGCTCGAGATACCAGTCGGCGTTCGCCGCCTTCGGCGCGCGGCCGGAGCCGTTATAGGCGACGATCTTGCCCTCGCCGCGCGGCTGGATCAGCGCGAAACAGTCGCCGCCGATACCGGTCGATTGCGGCTCGATCACGCCGAGCAGGGCAGAGCCGGCAACGGCCGCATCCACCGCGGTGCCCCCCTCGCGCAGCACCTCGATCGCCGCGAGCGAGGCCTGCGGGTGCGAGGTCGCAACCATCGCGTTGGTGGCGTGGACCGTGGACCTGCCGGGGAAATGGAAGTTTCTCATCGAATGTCTTGCTCTCTTGGCCGTCGACGCGGGTGGCGCGCCTATCTCGAAAACCGGGTCTACATGACACATTCCCGCCCAGCGGGGCAATGCTGGCATACCAGGAAAATGGCTGCCATCCGCTGGGCGTATGGACCTTTCGGCGCCGGCCGCCATGCGGGTTTTCCGGATGGCTGCCGCCTGCTAAACGAGCCGCCATGTCTGATCCGAATTCGGCTACCAAGGTCGCGGCCTTCTATCAATTCATCGCCCTCCCGGACTACCGCGAGCTGCGCGAGCCGTTGCGCGCGTTCTGCGCCGGCCTTGGGCTGAAGGGCAGCGTGTTGCTGGCGCAGGAAGGCATCAACGGCACGGTCGCCGGCGCGCCGGAGGCGATCGACGCCCTCGCTTACGAGATGGCGCACGGCGACATGTTCGGCGGCAGGCTCGACAATCTCGAATTGAAGTTCTCGACTGCGGAAGCGATGCCGTTCGGGCGGCTCAAGGTGCGGCTCAAGAACGAGATCGTCACGCTCGGTGACGAGACAGCCGATCCGACCCGCCGGGTCGGCACCTACGTCGATGCCGCCGAGTGGAATGCGCTGATTGCGACGCCCGACATGCTGCTGCTCGACACCCGCAACGCCTTCGAAGTCGCCATGGGGACGTTCGAGGGCGCGATCGACCCCGGCATCAAGAGCTTTGGCCAGTTCAAGGATTTCGCCGCAGCCCGCCTCGATCCGGCAAGGCACCGCAGGATCGCGATGTTCTGCACCGGCGGCATCCGCTGCGAGAAGGCGAGCGCGCATCTGCTCGCGCGCGGCTTTGCCGAGGTCTATCACCTCAAGGGCGGCATCCTCAAATATCTCGAGGAGATACCGGAGGCCGAGAGCCGCTGGCGCGGCGACTGCTTCGTGTTCGACGAACGCGTCGCGCTCGGCCACGGTCTGCGCGAACGGAACAAGGACGTAACGCGTGACGAATGAGATCAAGAGTCTGGGCGAGCGCATCGACACGCTGGAGACGCGCCTTGCCTATCAGGACGACACGATCGAGACGCTGAACCAGACCATTACGGCGCAGTGGAAGCAGATCGATCTGCTGACGCGGAAGATCGCAGAACTCGGCGAGCGGCTGCGGGAGGCGGAAGCCAATGCGCCTGGACCCGCCAACGAGCCTCCGCCGCATTATTGAGCCGTCTCACTGGCCGGACGCCTTGGGCAGCAGGTTCACGACCTCGCCGGACATCATCAGGCGGTCGCGGCCTGCGTCCTTGGCGGCGTAGAGCGCACGGTCGGCAGCTTCGACCAGCGAGGCCACCCCCGCCGTGCGTTCCAGCGCTGGCCGGCAGGTCGCGCCGCCGACCGAGGCGGTGACGCATCCAGCCGCCAGATTGGTGGAATGAACCAGTCCGGCCGCGTGAATGGCGCTGCGGATCCGCTCGCCGATCAGGGCGCAACCGGCGGCGTCGATATTCGGCAGCAGTATGGCGAATTCCTCCCCGCCGTAGCGCGCCGCCAGATCGCCGGCGCGCTGCGCTTCGGCCGCGATGATCCCAGCGATCAAGCGCAGGCAGGCATCGCCCGCGGGATGGCCGTATTCGTCGTTGTAGGCCTTGAAGTGGTCCACGTCGATCATCAGCAAGGCGAGGCTGGAGCGATCGCGATAGGCACGAGCCCATTCCTCCTTCAGCCGCTCGTCGAAGCCACGGCGATTGGCAAGGCCGGTGAGGCTGTCCTCGATCGCAAGCGTCTCCAGCCTGGTTTCCAGCTTCTTGTGCTCGGTGATGTCGCGGGAGATCGCGACCACGCCGTCGACGCGGCCATTGTCCTTGCGCGTCACCTGCATGGTCGATTCGAGCCAGATTTCGCCGTTCTGCCGGTGCGAGTTGCGGTAGATGAGACGCGCCTCCTCCTTCTCGCCACGCTTCATGGCGTCGACGATCGCCTGGACCTCCGGCAGATCCTCCGGATTGATACCCGCAAGAGCCGGCGTGCCGATCAGCTGATTGGGGCGCCAGCCGACGATACGGACCGACGAGGGCGAGACATAGCGCAGCCGCTCGTCGAGCCCGATGCGCGTCACCATGTCGCTGGAGCCTTCGGCGAGCAGGCGGAAATGCGCTTCCTTCTCGACCAGGGCGGCCGCCATGCGCTGTCCGCGCTGCAACTGCCGCACCAGCACCGCGCCGATGATCGCGATCAGCATGACCAGCGCAACCGCGTAGAGCATGCGAGAGATTGCCGCAGCGCGCCAGGGCGCGAGCAACTCGTCCTTGTCGACGGTGACGAGCAGGAGAAGCGGAAAACGGCTGCTGCGATTGAAGACGCTGACGCGTTCGGCACCGTCCAGCGGCGACTTGAAATGATAGGTGCCGCTCGGCCGTTGCAGGCTCGGCTCGCGGAACAGCGGCTTGTCGGCAACATTGTGTCCGACGAACTCTTCGTCGTTCGGGGCACGCGCGACGATCAGGCCGTCGCCATGCGTAAGCGTTACCGAGCTGTTGCGGCCGATCTCGAATTGCTCGTAGAAATGCGAAAGATATTTTGAGCTGATGGTCGCAAGCACCACGCCGCCGAAGCTGCCGTCCGGCTTGTTGAAGCGGCGTGACAGCGTGACGACCCATTCGCCATCCAGGAGGCTCTTCACGGGACGGCCGACATGGGGCTCTCGTTTCGGAGACAGCTGGTGATGACGGAAGAACGCGTCGTCGCTGAAGGTCGAGCTGACCGTGCCGGACGAGGTCAGCCAGTTGCCCTGATCATCGATGATGGCAAGGCTGTGGATCCGCGGGATCGCCTTCTCGCGCACATCCAGCAGCGTGCGCAGCTTGGCGATCGTGGCGGACCCGGCACCGTCCATCTCCAACCGGCTGACCACGCCAACGACGCCGGAATCCAGGAGATCGAGGCTGTCCTCGGCATGCTGAATCTGCGAACGGGCGACGTTCGCCATCTCCGTCTCGGCGCCCTTGAGCACCGCCTCACGTGCCGCCCACTCGCGCCATCCGCTGACGCCGAGGATGGTCGCGCAGGTCAGCGCGACGAAGGCCGCCGCGCGTAGCGGGAGGCGGCTCCATCCAGTTCGTTGGGTAGCGCTCATGCGGCAGGGTCCTCCGATCGTTCGGAAACTCTGCCGCTTCTGTTATTGAATCCTGAAATCCCTACCGGGATACGTGGCGATCTCCCCGTTTCCAGTAGTCCTACGGACGCAACGATCGGCGCATCGCTAACAAGACATTAGCAAGCCTGTCGGAATCCGGCGCGCCCGACGCCGCTAGCTGAAGATGGCCTTAACCTTGTCCCAGAGCGAGGGATGCTCGGCATCCGCATCGGCCTTCGAGGGTGTCGGCTGCGCGGCGCTCACGGGATCGGAAGCCGGGAACGTATCCTTCAGCCCGGCGTCGAGCCTGGCGTTGCGGTCGGCGGCGAGCGCCTCGCGCAGGTCTTCGGCGTGCTTGTCGTGCGGGGCGGGATTGAATGTCTCAGCCATGAACTCCTCCTCCATTGGCTGATCAACGCGGCCCGATTGCGCAGGTTCCCCTGTTCCGCTGAGGGCCGCGGCGGTGTATCAGGTGCCATAACCTTCTTCAGGACCATTCGTGCCCCAGTCTGAAAAAAAGCCTTTCATCGACGTCCTCTCCGGCCAGCGGCAGACCATCCCGCCTCTGTGGATGATGCGCCAGGCCGGGCGCTACCTTCCGGAATATCGCGAGGTGCGCGCCAAGGCCGGCGGCTTTCTCGATCTCTGCTTCGACCCGGAGCTTGCCGCCGAGGTGACGCTGCAACCGATCCGCAGGTTCGGCTTCGACGCGGCGATCATCTTCTCGGACATTCTGGTGATCCCCCATGCGCTCGGACGTTCGGTGCGGTTCGAGGTCGGCGAGGGCCCGCGGCTCGAGC
>NZ_AJQE01000028.1 GCF_000261685.1 Bradyrhizobium genomosp. I (2014)
GTCGCGACGCTGGCGCCGCACGCCGACTTCGGCAAGCTCAAGCCGGTGTTCGAGGCGCTGAAGATCGTGCGCGGCGCGCTCGATCCCAGGACCGCGCTGATCGGCTTCTGCGGCGCGCCCTGGACGGTGGCGACCTACATGGTCGCAGGCCATGGCACGTCCGACCAGGCCCCGGCCCGGATGATGGCCTATCGGCATCCCGAGGCGTTCTCAGAGATCATCGACGTGCTGGTCGACAGCTCGATCGAGTATCTGCTTGCACAGCTCTCCGCCGGCGCCGATGCCTTGCAGATCTTCGACACCTGGGCCGGCGTGCTGCCGCCCGCCGAGTTCGCGCGCTGGTCGACCGAACCGACGCGGCGCATCGTCGAGGGCGTGAGGGCCAAGGTGCCGGATGCGAAGATCATCGGCTTCCCCCGCGGCGCCGGCGCGCTGCTACCGGGCTATGTCGAGGCAACCGGCGTCAATGCGGTCAGCATCGACTGGACCGCGGAGCCGGCCTTCATCCGCGAGCGCGTGCAAAGCAGGGTCGCCGTGCAGGGCAATCTCGATCCGCTGGTGCTGATCACGGGCGGTGCCGCGCTCGACCGCGCGGTCGACGATGTGCTGGCCAATTTCGCGCAAGGGCGACTGATCTTCAATCTCGGCCACGGCATCCAGCCGGAGACGCCGATCGCCCATGTCGAACAGATGCTGAAGCGCGTGCGGGGCTGATTTATTTCGCCCCTTCGGGCGCGGCAAAACAAAAACCGCGAAAACAACCCCATGCACAGTAGACAAGTCATTGAAAAGCTTGGGCTGGGATGAGTCACCGCGCGCGTTTGACTCGTCGGGCAAAACAAGCGCAGAACGGCACCATCGCCGGTTGTGATCTCGCAGACGGACTTACCGCGGCCGGCTGCGCTCGATGATCTCGGCGGCGCCCTTCGCCAACAGGTCCAATCCCACCGCACGCCCGAGCTCACGGGGGCGGTTGGCCGGCCCCGTGCGCGAGGCTTCGATGATGGTGTTGCCGGAGAGGTCGAGCACGGATGCGGTGAGCGACATCTGATCGCCCGCGATGGTCGAGAAGCTCGCCACCGGTGAATTGCAGTGGCCGTTCAGCACCCACAGCACCTCGCGCTCGGCATCGGCCGAGGCGTGCGCCGAGGGATCGTCGATCGATGACAGGATCTGCCGCGTCTGCCAATCCCGCGCCGCGCATTCGACCGCGACGATGCCCTGCCCTGCCGCCGGCAGCATCTCTGCCGCCGAAAATTCGTAGGCGATGCGGTTTGCCAGACCAACGCGATCGAGGCCCGAGCGCGCCATGATCAGCGCATCGGCCGGCCCCGCCGCGCCGCCGTCCGGCAGGCGCTGCTTCTCGCCATTGTCGAGCTTGCGCACGCGCGTGTCGGCGGCGCCGCGGAAGTGAATGATCTCGACGTCAGGAAACAGCCGGCGTGCATAGGCGGCGCGGCGGACCGCGTTGGTGCCGATCTTGAAACCCCTGCCGCGCGACTGGCGTAGGGCCTCCAGCGTCACGCCCTCGCGCAGCACCAGCGCATCACTGGGCGGATCGCGCGACAAGGTGGCGCCGATGACGAGGCCCGGCGTGTCCTCGTTGCCCGGCATGTCCTTGAGCGAATGCATCGCCGCCTGCAATTCGCCCGACAGCACGGCGGCGCGGATCTGCGCCACGAAGGCGCCGCCCTTGCCGCCATGCGGCAAGAGCTTGCTGGTCTGGTCGAGATCGCCCGTGGTGTCGAACTTGACGATCTCGACGTCGAGACCGGGTACGGCGGCGGTCAGGCGGCGCGCGATCTCTTCCGTCTGCGCCAGCGCCATGGCGCTCTTGCGTGTGCCGATCCTCAATCGCGTGGCCAAGTCCTGGTCCTTTCGAGATGCGCGTCGTTATCTTAGAGCATGATCTGATCGGAAAACCGGTTCCCACTTTTCCGGATCATGCTCTACCGCGCATCCTCCAATATCATGTCGGAGGCCTTTTCGGCGATCATGATGATCGGCGCATTGGTGTTCCCCGAGACGAGGTCCGGCATGATCGAGCCGTCGACGACGCGAAGGCCGTCGAGCCCCCTCACCCTCAGCCTCTGGTCGACCACCGCGAGCGCGTCGTTGCCCATACGACAGGTCGAGGTCGGATGGTAGATGGTGCTGCCGCGCTCGCGGCAATAATCCAGTATGTCCGCGTCCGTCGATACCTTCGCCCCGGGATCGTACTCGCTGACCACGAACGGCTTCAGCGCCGGCGCGTTCAGGATCTTGCGCAGGATCTTGATGCCCTCGACGTTGGTGGTGCGATCGGTCTCGGTCGACATGTAGTTGATGCGGATCTCCGGCGGCACGGTCGGGTCGGCGCTCTTGATGCGCAAGGAGCCGCGGCTCTCGGGCCGGAGCTGGCAGACCGAGGCGGTGAAGCCGGAGAAATCGTGCAGCTTCTCGCCCATCTTGTCGGTCGAGAACGGCAGGAAGTGGACCTGGATGTCGGGCGAGGCCAGCCGCGGGCTGGTCTTGAAGAATGCGCCCGCCGTGCCCGCTGCGATCGTCAGCCAGCCCTTGCGGAACAGCGCATAGCGCGCGCCGGCCATGGTGCGACGAAGCGGATGATTGATGGTGTCGTTGAGGGTGATCTTCTGCGAGCAGCGCATCACGATGCGCACCTGCATGTGGTCCTGGAGATCGCGACCGACGCCCGGTGCGTCCAGCACCACCTCGATGCCATGCTTGCGCAGGAGATCGGCGGGGCCGACGCCGGAGAGCTGGAGCAGCTGCGGCGAGTTGTAGGCGCCGCTCGACAATACGACTTCCTTCCGCGCCCGGGCGCGGCGCACGTTGGCGCCTTGCCGGTATTCGACGCCGATCGCACGGCGGCCCTCGAACAGCACACGCTGGCCGAGCGCCGAGGTCTCGATCTTGAGATTGCCGCGCGTCTTGGCCGGGCCGAGATAGGCCACCGATGTCGAGGCGCGGCGGCCGTTGTGCGTCGTGGTCTGGAACAGGCCGACGCCCTCCTGTGTGGCCCCGTTGAAATCGGGGTTGTAGGGCAGACCGGTCTCGACCGCGGCATCGATGAAGGCCTTCGACAGCGGATCGGTCACGATCATGTTGGAGACCGGCAGCGGACCGCCGCTGCCGTGATATTGATCGGCGCCGCGCGACTGGTTCTCGGCCTTCTTGAAATAGGGCAGCACGTCGTCGTAACCCCAGCCGGTGTTGCCGAGCTGGCGCCAGCGGTCATAGTCCTCGTGCTGGCCGCGGACATAGAGCAGGCCGTTGATCGAGCTCGATCCGCCCAGCGTCTTGCCGCGCGGCTGGAACACCTGGCGGCCCTTCAGCTCGGGCTCCGGCTCGGTCTGGTACATCCAGTTGACCGTCTTCTCCTTGAACAGCTTGCCGTAGCCGAGCGGCACGTGGATCCAGATGTTGGAATCTTTCGGGCCGGCCTCGAGCAGCAGCACGCTATGCTTGCCGTTTGCGGAGAGCCGATTGGCGAGCACGCAGCCGGCAGAGCCAGCGCCGACGATGATGTAATCGAATTCGGGATCGGACGGCGCGAGGGAGGAATTTGCGTTCATGCGCTACTGTTCTTCTTGTTGGTGTGGGCGTTTCCGTCGTTCACTTAGCACAATCATTCGCGCACGCGCAGCGCCTCGACCAGCGACTTGAACGCACGGGCATATTCCGCGCCGGCCCTTGCGATGTCGGCCCGTCCGGCGCAGGCGACCGCGGCCTCCGTCACTGCGCCGAGCAGCAGCCGCGCCAACGGCTCGACCGGCTGGCGAACGATGAGTCCGGCTTCCATGGCCGCTGCAATCGCGCGCGGCAGCTTGCCGCCGAAATGCCTGGCGTCGATCTCGCGCCAGCGTTCCCAGCCGAGCACGGCGGGACCGTCGCGCAAAATGATCTGGCCGGTCGGGCCCTTCGCGGTCGCCGCAAAGTAATGCTGGGTGCCGGCGACCATCGCGGCGAGCACGTCTTTCTCGGCCCGTGCAGTGCGGTCGATCTCGGCAACGAGGTCGCGCGAGACCTGGTCGAACACGGCTTCGAACACCGCCTCCTTGGTCTTGAAGTGATGATAGACCGCGCCCTTGGCGACGGCGGCTGCCTCGGCGATCTCGTCCATGGTGGTGGCTGCGAATCCTTGCGTCCCGAACAGGCGACGTGCCGACGTCAGGATCGCCTCCGAAGTCGCTGCCCGTCGCTCCGCCTGCTTCGCCATGGGCTCTCGTCTAGAGCGTAATGAATTTAGGTCGACGCGGATTCGCGATCAGCGGCGGTCTTTCCGTTCCCTCCCCCTTGCGGGGAGGGTCAGGGAGGGGGGGTACCACACGGGGATTCTATCCGTCGCTTACCCACCCTTGGTGCATCATCAACAACCGATACCTTTTGCTGAGCTATCCCTCTCCCTAGCCCTCACCCACAAGGGGGGAGGGAACGCACCTACGTGGAGGCTATAGCTATGTCTCATCCATCAGCCTGTAATCTAATTCTCTGCAGGCCACCAGTTGACTTTTCGACCATTGGTCGGTATTTACCGACCATCAGTCGGTTTTCCCGGGAGCACGCTATGCCGAGCCGCGATGTCGTCGAAGCCTTCGCGCAACGGCTGGAAGCCGGGGACTTCATCGGTGCCATCGAACACTTCTGCACCCCCGATGCCGTGACTTACGAGAACAACGCCGCCCCGACGGTCGGCCGCGACAGGCTCGTCGCCAAGGAGCGCGGCGTGCTGGCGGCGTCCAGGGAGGTCAAGGCCGTCCGCGTCGGACCGAGCCTGATCGAAGGCGACCATGTCGCAACCCGCTGGCGCTTCAGCTTCACCAATGCCGAAGGCGTCACGCGGACGCTGGACGAGATCGCCTGGCAGATCTGGCGGGGCGACAAACTGGTCGAGGAGCGCTTCTATTACGACCCGAAGCAGTTGGGGCGCTGACGCGAGGCACACATCAACGCGTACGGCCGTATTGACGCCCGGACCGGAGGCTGGAGATCGCCCGAAGCTCGGTGCCCGGCGATTCCTGCGGGCGGCTTGTCATTTAAGGACCGATCGGTCTATATATCAGCATGAGGCAAAACACCCCAGCGCCGTTGCCCCGTGGCCGGCCGCGAAGTTTCGACATGGACGCCGCTGTCGAACGCGCGATGGATGTGTTCTGGTCGCGCGGCTATCACGCCACGGCGCTGCCCGATCTCCTTCGTGCGACCAGACTGTCGCGGGGCAGCCTCTACGCCGCTTTCGGCGGCAAGCATTCGCTCTTCTTGCGCGCGCTTGATCGTTACATCGCGGATGCCTTGGCGCGGATGGATGTCGAATTCGATCCCCGAAACGACCCGGTCGACGGCCTGCGGGCCTACCTGGCCGGCTACGTCGATCGCACCAGCGGGAGCAACGGCCGGCGCGGATGCCTCCTGGTGGCCACGGCCATGGAATTGGCTGGCGGGGATGCCGAAGTCGGTCGACGCGTTGCGGGCTTCTTCAAGGCGATGGAGGCCAAAGTGACCAATGCACTGTCCCGCGCGAAAGCGGCGGGCAGGTTGGCCGATGGTGTCGAGCCGGCAACGGCCGCCCGGGTTCTCATCTGTTTCGTTGAAGGGCTGCGCGTGGTCGGCAAGACGGCACCGGCACGGACGACATCGCAGGCCGCCGTCGACGCTCTCATCGGCCGTTTCGTCAGGTAAGGACACCGCAACGCTTCCGCTGATGCCGGGCTTATATTTGGACTGATCGGTCTTGAAAGGGACGTGCGCCATGTCTGCCATCCAGATCGTCTGCGCGGTCGCCGTTCCCCTGATCTGGGGTTATCAGTTCGTGGCCATCAAAGTGGGCGTTGCGGAGTTTCCGCCGCTCTTCTTCCTCGCACTGCGCTTTCTGGCCATTACGCTGCTGCTTGTTCCGTTCGTCGACAGGCCCACGCGTCGGCAGCTCGGCCCTGTCGCGGCCATTTCGCTTTTCCTTGGTGGGCTGAATTTCGGGCTCTTCTATGTGGGCCTTGGGCTCGGCTCGGGAAGCATGTCGGCGGTCGCGTACCAACTCGCCACGCCCTTCACCGTCCTGCTGGCCTGGCCGCTGCTCGCGGAGAGGCCGTCACTCGCCACCTGTGCCGGAGTAGTGCTTGCATTCGTCGGCGTGACCGTGCTGGCAGCGGAACCGGGCCCGTCCGCCAATCCGCTTCCGCTGTTGCTTGTGGTTGGAGCAGCTTTCGCCTTCGCGGTATCCACCGTGTTGACGAAACGCTATGGCCCCTTTGATCCCTTGATGCTGATGGGATGGTCGTCGCTGCTCACGGTGCCGCAGGTCATGTTGATGTCGTTGCTGCTGGAATATGGACAGGCGGCGAGCCTCGTGACGGTAGGCGAACGGGGTTGGCTGGCGCTCGCCTACACGGTCTTCATCGGCGGAATCATTGGGTTTGGCCTCTGGTTTTGGCTGATCGCCCGTTGCTCGATGGTTCGCGTCGCGCCCTTCGGTCTGCTGCTTCCGGCATTTGCGTTGCTTTCGAGCGTTGTCTTCCTTGGCGAACGCTTGACGCCAAAGCTGATCATCGGCGGGCTGCTCGCGATTTCCGGGGTCGGCATCACACAAGTAAGGCCGCGCGCTCGCTCAATTTGATCCCGGAAGCTCTTCGCAGTGACCTGCGGGGCTTCGCGGCCAGGGTCAAGCGAACGTCGCCGGGCTGCTGCCGCACGAGTTCAAGAGGATGCGAGCACGGCGCCCTCGCTGCGCGTTGTATCGATTTTGTTATCGATACCGTGAATTGAACACGCAGATGTGGTCACACCGGTCGTGGCAAACGGGGATAATTCATAGTTCGTCAAAGGTTTGCAACGAATTCTCCTGATCGAGCCGGACAACGGCCGGTGTTGCTAGGCCATCGCATGCGGACTCAAACGACCAACTATGTCGCACGGCTGTTCGCCGGCGATCTGTCGGCCTTTGGCGGTCCCGCAACCGACGAGGCCGTGGCCGGGCATATCCGGGCCGAACAGATGTCGCTCGTGCTCGGCTATTCGGTCGGCATCATGCTCGCCAACGCCTGCAACGCCATCGTTCTCGCCATCGCGCTGTGGCAGTCGCCGGCCAAGATCCCGGCCCTGATCTGGGCGGTCACAGTCGCCGGCGCCGCGATCGCTTTCGGGCTGAGATCGCGGGCGGTGCGCCGCATCACCAAGCCGCAATTCGTCTCGCGTCGCGCCATGCACCGGCTGGTGCGCAACGCCTTCATCCTCGGCGCGGCCTGGGGCATCGTCCCGGTCGCCTTCTTCGCCGACGCCTCGACCGGCGGCCAGCTCGTCATCACCTGCCTGTGCTCGGGCATGCTGGCCGGCGGCGCGCTGGCCTTCGCCACCATCCCGATCGCGGCCATCGCCTTCACGGCCCCGATCTTCGTCGGTATCGCCATCTGCCTCGGCAGGAACGGCGATCTGGCCTTTCTCCTGATCGCCTTTCTCGTCGTGGTCTACGGCAGCGTCCTGCTGCGAGGCGTGTTCGTCAATTCGTTCTCGTTCGCGCGGCGCGTGATGCGGCAGATCGAGGCCGAACGCACGGTGCGGCTGGATCCCCTGACCCATCTGCCCAACCGCGTCGCCTTCAACGAAACGCTCGACGCCGCCTTGAGGCGTCTCGCCTTGTCCGGCGAGGAGTTCGCGGTGCTCTTGCTCGATCTCGACCGCTTCAAGGAGGTCAACGACAAGTTCGGCCATCCCGCGGGGGACGAATTCCTGGTCCAGGTCGCGAACCGTCTGCAACGCTGCACGCGTGCGGCCGAGCACGTCGCGCGCATCGGCGGCGACGAGTTCGCGCTGGTCATGGCCAACCTGGCGCGGCCGGAGGATGCGCTCGAAATCGCCGAACGCTTCGTCGCGGCGTTCACCGAACCGTTCCCGCTCGAGGGCCGCCAGATCGTCGGCGCGACCAGCGTCGGCATCGTGCTCGCCCCTCGCGACGGCAACACCGCCCTCGACATCATGAAGAACGCCGACGCGGCGCTCTACCGTGCCAAGAAGGCGGGGCCGGGCTCGGTGTGCTTCTTCGAGGCCAGCGACGACAAGGTGTCGCGCGACCGCAAGGCGCTGCAATCGGACCTCGCGGGTGCGATCGCCAGAGACGAGCTATTCCTGGTGTTCCAGCCGTTCCTCGATCTCGGCGACAACCGCATCACCGGCTTCGAAGCGCTATTGCGCTGGCAGCATCCTTCGCGCGGACTGGTGCCGCCGAGTGAATTCATACCAATCGCGGAGGAGACCGGGCTGATCCACGAGATCGGCGAATGGGTCATCCGCCGCGCCTGTGCGACCGTGGCGCAATGGCCGGAGGAGATCCGGGTCGCCGTGAATTTCTCCGCGGCGCAGTTTCACAACACAGGCATCCTCCAGACCATCGTGCAGGCGCTCGCCGACGCCAGGATCGCCCCGCACCGGCTCGAGATCGAGATCACGGAATCGATGCTGCTGTCGAAATACGGCTCGGCCGCGACCGTCCTGAACGCGCTGCTGGAGCTCGGCGTCACCGTGGCGCTCGACGATTTCGGCACCGGCTTCTCGTCGCTGACTTACCTGCGCAAGCTGCCGTTCAGCCGCATCAAGATCGACCAGTCCTTCATCCGCGACATGCTGGTGCAGCCGGACTGCGCCGCGATCGTGAAGTCGGTGGTTTCGCTCGCGCGCGACCTCAACATCGGCGTTGTCGCCGAAGGCGTCGAGACCGCCGACCAGATCGAATATCTGCGCCAGATCAGTTGCGACGAGGTGCAGGGCTATCTGATCAGCCGGCCGGTGTCGGTCGATGGCGTGCTGGCGCTGCTGGATACGAAGAAATATCGGGCGGTCTACGCGGCGTAGCTGCCAGTGTGGGATGATGACGCTTCCACAGCGTCATGGCCGGCTTGGCCCGGCCATCCACGCCTAACCTCACGGCGGAAGAACGTGGATGCCCGGGACAAGCCCGGGCATGACGACTTCTCCTGGTGTTAAACCGCGTCCGCCCGTAGCAACGTATCCACCGTGATGGTGCCCCGCGCGCGGGAGACGCAGGCGCAGATCTTCTGGTTGCTTTGCTTCTGGTGGTCGCTGAAGAAGACGTCGCGATGGTCGATTTCGCCGTCGACCGCGACCACGTCGATGGCGCAGAGGCCGCATTCGCCGCGCTTGCAGTCGAACATCACGTCATGACCGCCGGCGTTGAGCACGTCCAGCATCGAGCGCTCACGCGGGATTTCGAGCTCGACGTTCGAGTCCTTCAATCGCACGCGAAACGTTTCGGTCGGTAACCGGCCGCTGGAGCCGAAGGTCTCGTAGCGGAGATCGGGGAGCGGATGGCCGGCGCCGATCCAGGCATGGCGCGCGGCATCGAGCATGCGCATCGGACCGCAGAACAGCGCCAGCGTTCCTTGCGGCAACGAGGCGAACAGCGCGTCGAGATCGAGCCGCTTGCCTTCGTCGCTCGCGTGGACGACGAGGCGGTCTCCAAGCATCGCGGCGAGGTCGTCGAGATAGGCGGCCTCGCGGCGCGAGCGCACCGCATAATGCAGCATGACATCCGGCGCCCGGCGCGCCAGCGCCTGCGCCGCGCCGAGGATCGGGGTGATGCCGATGCCGCCGGCGATCAGGCAATAGTTCTTCCGCGTCCAGTCCACGGCGAGCAGCGCGGCGGGCCGGGTGATGTCGAGCCGCGCGCCCGGCCGCAAGGACCACATGTAGCGGGAGCCGCCGCGGGAATCCTCGGCGCGACGCACCGCAATTCTGAAGCCGTGCGAAGAGGCCTCGCCGACCAGCGAATAGGACCGCGTCTCCGGCTGACCGTCGATGGTCACGCTGACATTGATGTGGCTCCCGACCGGATAGGCCGTGACGTCGAACCGGTCCGGCTCGATCAGGAATTCGCGGATGCCGGGCGCAAGGTCGCGGGTCGAGACGAGCGTTGCAGGAATCCAGGTTTCGATGAAGCGCATGGCGACAGCCCTCAATCGGTTGCGGTCTTGATCAGCGCGAGCGCCGGCAGCAGATCGAGATGGGTCCGGTTGCGCAGCGCGAGCCGCAGGTTTCGCACCGCGAGCCGTGCATGCTCGCGCATGACGGCCTCGGCGCGCGCGCCTTCGCGGTTCTCGATGGCGTCGATCACGACGCGATGGTGCTCCTGCGCGATGATCAGGATCTGCTGCGCCTCCGGCAGCGCCGATTGTGCCATCACGAAACCGCTCGGGGACGCAAATGGCAGCGCCGAGGCGCGGTCGATCTGGCGGATCAGCGGCGGGCTGCGCGACAGCTCCGTGAGCAGCGCATGGAAGCGCGCGTTCAGCGAGACATAGGACGAGAAGGCATCGATCGAGATCGGTACCTGGGCAAGCAATTCATCGATCGCAGCCAGGCATTCCTTCAGCGGCTCCAGCTCGCGGGCGGAGACACCGCGCTCGGCGGCAAAGCGCGCAGCCAAACCTTCCAGCGTGCCGCGCAGCTCGATGGAGTCGGAAATGTCGCGCTCCGAAAACGCCTTCACCATGAAGCCGCCGGAGGGGATCGCCTCCAGCAGGCCCTCTTCCTCCAGCCGCACCAGCGCCATGCGCACCGGCGTGCGCGAGGCGCCGGTGGTCTCCACCGCCTGGAGCTCGGAGATGCGCTCGCCGGGGCGCAAGGTGCCGGACAGGATCTGGTCGCGCAGCGCGAGCTGCGCCTTCACGGTCTGCGAGACGGAGCGGTCGGCCTCACGTTCGGCCATATTCTACTCCGCCGCCTGAAGGTGCTGTGGCCCGTTTTCCCTGGCCACCATCCTGTCGATCAGCTTGCGCGACCACATCGCGCCGGCGTCGATGTTGAGGTTGTAGAAGATGCGGCCCGGGTTCTCGTCCATAGCGCGCTGCTGCGCTTCCAGGATCAGCTCGTCCTCACGGAAGATGCCGGAGACACCCTCACGGATCTCGGTGGTGATGCGCTGCTCGCCCAGGCGATAGTTGCGCACGAAGGCCCAGAAATAATGGCAGGTCTTCTCGGTCTCGGGCGTGATGGTGTTGAGCACGAAGCCGTTGACGCCCTGCGAGCGATCGCCTTCCGGCGCGCCGGTGCCTGTCGGCGCGACGCCGACGTCGATCGCGATGGTGCACGGTGCCTCGAACCGGATGATCTGCCAGCGGTCGACGAGACCCGGTTTGCCGAGCTGCCTGGCCCAGAACGGCGGCGGCTCGATGTTCCGCATCCAGCGCGTCACCGTCACCGTCTTCTCGCCATGGGTGACGTCGAACGGCGATTCGGCGACCGCGTCATTGCCGATCGAAGAGCCGTGCACGAAGGTCTCGTGGGTGAGATCCATGAGATTGTCGAGCACGAGGCGGTAGTCGCAATTGACGCGGATGGTCTTGCCGTCGCCGGCCCAGGCCGGATCGTGATTCCAGTGCAGGTCCGGAACCAGCGCGGGATCGGCCAGCGCGGGATCGCCCATCCAGAGCCAGATGTAGCGGTGGCGCTCGACCACGGGATAGGCGCGCACGCAGGCCGACGGGTTGATGGTCTCCTGCGAGGGCATGAAGGTGCAGCGGCCCTGCGCGTTGTATTTCAGGCCGTGATAGCCGCAGACGACGGTGTCGCCTTCGAGCCGGCCCTTGGACAGCGGCACCAGGCGGTGCCAGCAGGCATCCTCCAACGCGGCCACCGCGCCGTCGGCCTTGCGGTACATCACGACATGCTTGCCGCAGATCGTCCGCGGCAGCAGCGCCGGCTTCACCTCGGCATCCCACGCCGCGGCGTACCAGGCGTTCATGGGGAAGGGCTTTGTCATTGGTCTCACTCCCACGGCTTATGAATACGTTTTGTATACAGTAACCGAGGGATGGAATCGTTCAAGGCCGAATTTTGAATATTATATTACCTCTATCATTGTGTATGTATACACATTCTCAGATTTTTGTCTTTCGGCCCCTGGAGGAAAACGCGGATGTGTGCGCTCTTGCCCTCCCCTGGAGGGGGAGGGTCGCTGCGCATGAAGCGGAGCGAAATGCGTAGCGGGGTCGGATGATCTCTCCACATAGGCGCTGCCCGAGAGGAGAGATCACCCCACCCCGCTCGCGCTGTGCGCGATCGACCCTCCCCCTCCAGGGGAGGGTAAGAGAGGCCGCGTCTGGCTTACGCCCCGAACACCTTCGCCAGCCCGACCTTGGCTTCTTCCTGAATCCGCGTCAGGTGCTCGGTGCTGCGGAAACTCTCGGCGTAGATCTTGTAGACGTCCTCCGTCCCCGACGGCCTGGCGGCAAACCAGCCGAAATCGGTCTCGACCTTAATGCCGCCGAAGGGCTGGCCGTTGCCGGGCGCCTTGCTCAGCGTCGCGCGAACCGGATCGCCGGCGAGCTCCTTCAGGCCGAGTTGCTCCGGCGTGACGGACTTCAGGATGTTCTTCTGCGGCCCTGTCGCGGCAACGTCGATCCGCGCGTAATGGGGCATGCCGAACTCGGCGGTGAGATCGCCGAAGAGCTGGCTGGGATCCCGGCCGGTCTTCGCCGTGATCTCGGCAGCGAGCAGGCCGAGGATGATGCCGTCCTTGTCGGTGGTCCACACCGTACCGTCGCGGCGCAGGAACGAGGCCCCTGCACTCTCCTCGCCGCCGAAGCCGAAGCCGCCGGTGAGGAGCCCGTCGACGAACCATTTGAACCCGACCGGCGTCTCCACCAGCTTGCGCCCGAGCTTTTTCGCGACGCGATCGATGATCGAGCTCGACACCACGGTCTTGCCGATCGCGGCATCCTTGCCCCAGTGCGGGCGGTGCGCGAACAGATAGGAAATCGCGGTCGCCAGATAATGGTTCGGATTCACCAGGCCGCCGGTGCGCGTCACGATGCCGTGGCGATCGGCATCGGTGTCGTTGGCAAACGCGATGTCGAAGCGATCGCGCATCCCGATCAGGCTCGCCATCGCGTAGGGCGAGGAGCAGTCCATGCGGATCTTGCCGTCCCAGTCCACCGTCATGAAGCGGAAGGTCGGGTCGATCGCCTCGTTCACCACCGTCGCCTTCAGGCCGTAGCGCTCGATGATCGGATGCCAGTAATGCACGGCGGCGCCGCCGAGGGGATCGATGCCGATGGTGACGCCGGCGGATTTGACGAGGTCGAGATCGACGACATTGCGGAGGTCGGCGACGTAGGGCGTGATGAAGTCGTAGGCACGGACGTTCGACGACTTGCGCGCCCTGGCGTAGTCGATCCGCTTCACGCCCTCGAGGCCGTCGGCCAGGTACGCGTTGGCGCGCTTCTCGACGACACCGGTCACATCAGTGTCAGCGGGGCCGCCATGCGGCGGATTGTATTTGTAGCCGCCGTCCTCCGGCGGATTGTGCGAGGGCGTAATGACGACGCCGTCGGCGAGGCCGCCAGTGCGGCCCTTGTTGTAGGTCAGGATGGCATGCGAGATGACAGGCGTCGGCGTGTAGCCGCCGTCCTTGTCGATCATGATGTCGACGCCGTTGGCGGCGAATACCTCGACGGCGCTGACGAGCGCCGGCTCGGCCAGCGCGTGGGTGTCGATGCCGATGAAGAGCGGACCTGTCAGCCCCTTTTCTCTTCTGTAGTCGCAGATGGCCTGCGTGGTCGCGAGGATGTGGCCTTCGTTGAACGTGTTCCTGAACGAAGAGCCGCGATGGCCCGACGTGCCGAACGCCACGCGCTGCGCCGGATCCGATGCATCCGGCTTGCCAGCGAAATATTCCGTCACCAGCCGCGGAATATTGGTGAGCGCGTCCGGCGAGGCCTGCTTGCCCGCCGCGGGATGAACATCAGCCACTGAAATACCCTCGTCCTGCCGTCACAATAGCGGGACACCATAGCATCGGCCGCGCCACCGCCAAGGGCACAACACGCGCGAAGGGGAAGGCGTTCCTTTGGCGTAACGGTGGCGGATATCCCGCCACCGATCAGAGCGCCCGCGCGCGACAATAACCTCGCGCCGGAGGTCGGTTTGTTAACCCCGGAGCTCTATGACAAACTCATGCTGTGGGATCGGGCACGCTTCAATCCGGGCGCGACGTGGAGACACGTGGCGGTCGCGCTGCTGTTGTCGGCCCCGATCGGCGCACATGCCAGCGACGGCGATATCGACGGGCCGCACACCACGTCGACGATCTCCAACGCCGGGACCGAGCTCGGCGCCGGCGAAACGCCGTCATCCCGGGCCATGATCCGGAAGATCATCGAGAGAGAGACCGCAAACACCAATCTGCCGGCCGATATCGCCGAAGCGGTCGTCTTCGTCGAAAGCGGCTATAACCCGGCGGCCATCGGCAGCGTTGGCGAGATCGGCCTGATGCAGGTGCGGCCCGAGACGGCGGCGATGCTGGGTTTCCGCGGAAACAACGCGGAACTCGCAGAGCCTGATATCAATATCCATTACGGGGTGCTTTACCTCAGCCGGGCCTGGCGTCTGGCGGGCGGGGACCTCTGCCGCGCCCTGATGAAGTATCGGGCAGGTCACGGCGAAGACACGATGACCGCGCGGTCGCAGGTCTATTGCAACCGAGCCCGCAACCGTCTCCTCGCCATGAACGCGATGCCGGCAGGGACCGAAGCTGCGGCCGCTCCGGATCCGGCGCCCCCGGTCGCTGCAGTGGCCGCGGTAAAACCGGCGAGCCGGCCGAAGATGCCGGTACAGCCCAAAGCGGTCTATGCCCGCTACCGTCAAGGCACTGCAGCCGCCAGCCGCGCCTATTGGGCCGCACACGAGGCCCGGATCAGCCAAATCAAGGCGCGCATCGAAGCCAGATGGAAGCGCGTCGCATCGCGTTGACGGCGAGCCGGCTTGCCCCGCCGCGAGCTCCGCATCTACTGTGTGTCGCAAAAATCTGCACCCTGGAGGTGGCGTCATGGAGGTCATACTGCTCGGCACCGGCGGTCCGCGCCCGGACCCGCGCCGCATGGCGACGACCACGCTGATCAGGCTCGGCGACGAGAACATCCTGTTCGACGCAGGCCGCGGCGTCGTGCTGCAGCTCAGCAAGGCGGGCGTGCCGCTCGGCGCCATCAACACGGTCTTTCTCACGCACCATCACTTCGACCACATCGGCGACCTCTACGACGTGATGCTGAATTCATGGATGCACGGGCGCAAGGACGAGCTGCGCATCTATGGACCGCCGGATACCGAGCGGCTCGTCAGCACGCTGATCACGCAGGTCTACGACAAGGACATCACGTGGCGGGACAAGGGCGAGCCCAGCTTCGGCGGCTGGAAGCCTGTGGTCGCAACGGACATCGTGGCGGGTCCCGTTCTCGACACCGGGCGCTGGAAGATCAGCGCCGAGCTGGTCTCGCATGGCGATGGCCTCGACGTGCCGCCGGCCTTTCTCGCGCGCTGGATGTGTCTCGGCTACCGCTTCGAAGCGGAGGGCAAGGTCATTGCAATTTCCGGCGACACCGTCCCCTGCCACGGGCTCGAGCGGCTGGCACAAGGAGCCGATCTGCTGGTCCAGTGCTGCTTCCTCGCCACGCCGGAGATCAACAACGAGCACCTCCGCCGCCTTGCGAAATACACGATCGCCTGCGGCGACACCGTCGGCAAGGTCGCGGCCAAGGCCGGCGTCAAGATGCTCGCGCTGACCCACCACCGGCCGCGCACCGACGATGCCATGTTGAACGCGCTGCTTGAGGATGTCCGAGGCGACTACTCAGGTCCGGTCGTGCTCGGCGAGGATCTCACGCGCATCGAGGTCTGAGGCCCGTCGATCAGCTCGCCCTCCGGCCTCAGGACGACCCGACCTCGATCCGGAACGACAAGCGCTCTTCCTCACCGGGCGCGATATGCATCAGGCCCGGCTTCTCGGCGAACTCGCCGTTGAAGCCGGCCGGGCTAGCATAGCCGCGCCAGGGCTCGATGCAGAGGAACGGCGCGCCCGACGGTTTCGACCAGACGCCGAGCTCGCGAAAGCCACGCCAGGACATTCTCAGCCATGGCCCGCTCGATGCACCCTGCCCCCCGGCATAGCGGACCGAAGTGCTCTCGATCCGGTCGAAGATGATGGCGTCGTCGGTGAACAGGGATTCGGACAGAGCAAGCGAGTTGCCCTTGACCGGGCTCGGCTCCGCTGCCGGCCGCAGCAGTCCACCATCGAGACGGCGGACGGGAGACGGCTCCGCGCTCGCGAAAGTCAGCGCATAGCTCTCCTTTGCCGCGCCGGGCCGGAGCGGCCAATTGAAAGCGGGATGACCACCGAGCGAAGCCGGCAACGTCTCCTTGCCGGTGTTGGCGATCGTGAGCGTCAGATCGAGGCCGGTGTCATCGATCTCATAGGCAGCCGCCAGCCGGAACGCGAACGGATAGAGCGCGCGCGTCGCCTCGCTGTCATGGAGCACCAGCGTGCAGCGGCTCGCGCCGCGTTCTGCCCATACGAAGCGGCTGTCGCGGGCAAAGCCGTGCTGGGTCATCCGATACGTCTTGCCCCGATGCCGCAATTCGTCGTTGGCGAGGCGCCCGACGATCGGAAACAGCAGCGGCGCGTGGCGCGGCCATTCCGGCCGCGCCTGCCAGACGAATTCGAGGCCGCTGCCGTGCTTGAGCGAGCACAGCTCGGCACCGTGCGCCTTGATGGTTGCCGTGAGCCCACCGCTGCCGAGAGAGTAAGTGTCGTCACTCATGCCCGACGTCTACACCGCCACCCCACCGGCAGCAAGGCAGCTCCGATCATGCAGCCGGAACGTTTTGGCTCCGACCGACGCGACGTCATATTTCCGTACCCAACGATTGCTCTGTTGGCTCGATCACCGTCTGCCTCACCGAGGCCGACCCCGGCCTGAAGGCCGGTGAACTCCTATGGTAGCCAATTGAAGTTCTTCATCAACGGCCGCTTTCTGTCGCAAAAGCTCACTGGCGTGCAGCGCTATGCCGCTGAAATGGTCAAGGCGATCGACGTGCTGCTGGCGTCGGAACAAACTCCGGCCTCGCTGCGCAACGCAGATTGGCAATTGCTGACCCCTGCGGACGCAAGCGAGGACCTTCATCTCGATCGAATCAAGATTCGCGCTGTCGGCCGGTTGCACGGGCACGCCTGGGATCAGATCGATCTCGCGCGCGCCGCTGCCGGCGGCCGCTTGATCAGTCTGGCCAATTCCGGTCCCGTCTTCCATCGCGACCACGTCGTCGTGATTCACGACGCCCAGGTCTTTCGCAGACCCGACTTCTTCAACTGGCGCTATTTGACCGTTCATCGCACAATGGGGCGTCTGCTCGCCCGCCACGCAGCCATCGCAACAGTGTCGGCATTTTCCCGCCGAGAGCTTGCTGAGGTGCTGAATCTATCGGCATCGCGCATTCCGGTCTTCCCCAACAGCGCCGAACACTTCGCTGCCACGAAGCCCGACCCAAGCATCCTTGTCCGACTCGGCATTCAGCCGCAAAAATTCTTCCTCTTCGTGGGTTCGAAGACCAAGAACAAGAATCTTTCCGTCGCGATTCGCGCGATCCAGTTGCTCGACCGGGCCGACGTTCCACTGGTCATCGTCGGAGGCGATAACAGCAAGGTCTTTCAGGACAATTCGGGCGAAGGGGTTTCCGGCCTGCTGCTTGCCGGGCGTCTGACGGACAGCGAGATTGCAGCTCTCTATGCACATGCATCGGCGTTCGTGTTTCCCTCGCTCTACGAGGGGTTCGGCGTGCCGCCGCTCGAAGCCATGATCTTCGGTTGTCCGGTCATCGCCTCGACGGCTGACGCCGTCGTGGAGACGTGCGGTGACGCGGCTGCGTATTTTCGCGCCAGCGATGCCGAAGCTCTGAAGCAGCTCCTGCTTGAAAGATTGGCAGCAGGCGCCATCTCCGATCAGGAACGCATGCGTCAGCAGGATCGCGTTGCATTCTATTCGTGGAAGAAATCGGCGAAGGCTTTGCTCGATCATCTCGCGGGGCAGGCGAACGTCGCCAGCGCTGCTTGAAATTTGACGCAACTCGCCTGTGACGCGCAATGGTTTTTGCACAAACGTTTTGCAACTCGCGGCTCGTTGCCTGGTTCCATGAGAACTTTTTCGTTCTGCAACGATCGCGGCGCAACATCACCACATCGCTGCCCCAATATCGCTACGTATTCGAGGAACTGTGCCGCGGTCAGTGAAGTTCAGAACGAGGATCCACGATGTCCGGCCCTCCGACGCAGCCTTATGCAAGACAGACGATGAAAGTGCTGCACGTCGCCGAGACGATCCGTGGCGGGATTGCGAGCTACCTGAACGAGCTGCATCCACAACAACAGGCGAGCTTCGGCGCCGAGAACGTGCACTATGTCGTGCCCTCGGATCATCGTCGCGATCTCGCCGCGGTCGATGACAACCAGATTACGACGTTCGAGCGATCCGGCCGCAGCATAGGCGGGCTATTCCAGATGCTGCGCGCAAGCATGCAAGCGCTGGATGCCTTCAGACCGGACGTGGTGCACCTGCATTCCTCGTTTGCAGGCCTCATGCTCCGGCCCGCGCTGGCGGCCCGCTCGGGCGGACCGCGCGTCGTCTATTGTCCGCACGGCTGGGCGTTTTCGCGCGAGACCGGTCGTCTCAGCCATCTCATGACGAAGGCAGCAGAAAATCTTCTCGCGCGAACGTCGGACCGAATCATCTGCATCTCGGGTGACGAATATAACGAGGCGGTCCGCGCGGGAATTCCCGCCGACCGCCTCACCGTCGTCCACAATGGCATCTCGAAGAGCCGCACGCTGCCGCCCGTTGCGGCGGAATGGACTTCCAAGAAGGTCAAGGTCCTGTTCATCGGACGCCTGGACCGGCAGAAGGGCTTTGATCTCCTGATCGAAGCGGCGCGCTCGCTCGAGCATGTCCTCGACGTCCGCATGGTCGGCGCCTCCGTCGTCAACAAATACGAAGGCCCGACCGTCCCCTCCAACGTGTCCCTGCTGGGCTGGCTGGACCGCCCGACCATCGAGACCCAGCTCGAGGCCGCCGATCTCGTCGTAATCCCGTCACGATGGGAAGCCTTTGGCCTCGTTGCCATCGAGGCGATGCGCGCAGCGAAACCCATTCTGGCGTTCCGCAGCGGCGCATTGCCCGAGATCGTCGTCGATGGCGTCACCGGCGTGCTGTGCGAGCCCGTCGCCGTCCAGCCGCTGGTCGATGGTTTCCGGCGAGCACTGGATCTCGATCTCAAAGTGCTGGGGCAGCGCGGCTACGACCGGTTCAAGCAGTTGTATGACGTTCAGAAGACGCATGGACAATTGCAGCAGGTCTATGTCGAGCTCCTTCAGGACGAACGGACACCGATCGCAACGAAGGCGGGGCTGCAATCGGACCTTTCAAAGAATTTCTGATGATCAACATGCACGCTTGCCCTCGCAGATGCCGGAGATCGCGATGGCGATGCACCAGGCCGGGTTTGGTGTCACCGCCGATGTATCGCGCGTGAGCATGGTCTAGACCATGGCACGCCCGCGCACCTTGATTCGCGACAGTGTCCGCCTCGCGGGCTTCATCTCGTCCATTCTTCTGTCGGCCCCTGCCTGCGCTCAGCACGCTCAACCGCTCGATGCCCGATTTCTGCTGGGTGTCGGCACCCATCAAGGGCTGGGCGGGCCGGTGAGCGCGCGTGGCTACGTCCCTGCAGAGAACATCGCCCAGATCAAGCAGCTCGGCCTCAACTCCTTCCGCGACGACCTTCCCTGGTCCGATTTCGAAACGGCAGGACGCCGAATGGGCTTCACACCCAGACTTGGCAGGCTCGAAGCGCAAGTCCGGTCCGGCGTCGCCCGCCCGCTCCTGATCCTCGCGTTCGGCCATCATCTCGTTCCGAATTCCTCGCCACCGACGACCGATGAGGCGCGGCAGCGGTTCGCCGACTATGCCGCTGCGGCGGCGCAATCGGTCGTGGCGCAGCATCCCCTCTTCGAGCTCTGGAACGAGTGGAACCTGGCGGCCAAGAAAGACGCCGCATTCTCACCGGAGAATTATCTGGCGCTTGCCGAGGCCACACGACCTGCGGTCAAGCGGGTTGCGCCGAATGCGCCTTTCCTGGTTGGAGCGCTCGGCGACGATCCGGGCTGGACATGGACGGAGAAGATGCTGAGGACCGGCGTTCTGCAATATGCCGACGGTGCTTCGATCCATCTCTACAATTTCTGCATGGGCCCGAGCAAACGCACGTCGGCCGAAATCATCGAGCGGCTCACGGCGTTTCACCGGCTCGTCGGCCAGGCGAGCGGGAATCCAGACTTCCCGATCTATGTCACCGAGACCGGCTGGACCACGGCGACCAACAAATGCCAAGTCAGCGAACAGGCCCAGGCCGACAATACGGCACAGCTCATCCTGTGGGCGTCGACCGCGGCACGCTGGCTCAAGGGCATCTGGCTCTATGAGCTCAAGGACAGCGGAAAGAATCCGTCGGAGCTCGAGCACAATTTCGGCCTCTTCCGTTTCGACAATTCGCCAAAGCCCGTCGCCTGTGCGACCCAGGGCGCCTGGGCTTTCATTCGTTCCAGCCTGAGCGCCGAGCGACGAGAGCTCGCCAGCGGCGTCGTGTCGATCAATGCATCCACGGCGTCTGGAGCCAGAGTTGCAGTCTGGTCCGAGGCCCCGGACCGACGTTACGAAATCCGGCTCAAGGACGATCAGGAAGGAGCAACTTTTGCGATGCCGTGCGATTCGGCCGCAAGACCGGTGTCCAGGGCCTGGATTCCGGTTTCGAGCACGCCGGTTCTTATTGCAGTCAACAACGGTACCATTCCCGCCCTGGAGATACGGCCGGCGCGGTAGGCGTAAATTTGCAAACGCGAGGTTATGCGATGAAAGTTCTTTTGACGTCCACGCTTTATCCGACACCTCAGGCACCAAAGATCGTTGGCGGTGCAGAGATCTTCGCGCGACGTTTCGCCGAAGGCCTGGCGCAGCGCGGAGACGAGGTCGAGGTGATACGGGCCGCATCTGCGCCCCAGCAGGCTCGCGAATCCTGCAACGGCATCGACATCTATTCCGCGCCGGTACAGAACATCTATCTGCCTTTCACCGAGCAGAAGAACGTCGCGCTGCGCAGCATCTGGCACGCGGTCGACGACTGGCAGATGCAGGCGCCCCTGATCGCGGAGCGAGTCCGGGCCTTCAAGCCGGACGTAATGCACTCGAACAATTTGTCCGGTCTCACCACCGCGATCTGGCGCGTTGCCGCCCAGCTCGGCGTCCCGGTGCTCCATACGCTTCACGACTATTATCTGACCTGTCCGCGCTGCTCGCGCTTCGACAAGGGACGCTCCTGCGAGCACACCTGCACGAGCTGCGGAATCCTGAGCTATCATCGCAAGCGCGCCACGCATTGGCTCAGTGCCGTGGTCGGCGTGAGCGAGCGCGTCCTGTCCATTCATACCGACATGGGCATGTTCACCGAGACGCCGATCCGTACCGTGATCCGCAACGCCTCGACCGAGCCGCCACGTGAGCCCTATCCTCGTCCAATCTGCACCAAGGAAGTGACGTTCGGGTTCATCGGTCGCCTCACGGAGGAAAAGGGCATCGACAACCTGATGCGAGCACTTGCCATGCTGCCCCATGATCGCATCCGGATGCTGATTGCCGGTCGCGTCAGCGACCAGGAGCAACGACGCCTCAGGGCGCTCGCTCCGGACGCGCGCATCGAGTTCATGGGCTTCGTGTCACCGGACGATTTCTACAGGCAAGTCGACGTGGTCGTAGCGCCATCCATCTGGCACGACCCCGGTCCACTCGTCGTCGCAGACGCCAAGGCAGCTGGCAGGCCGCTGCTCGGAACGCCCTTTGGCGGCATGCCCGAGGTCATCGAGCACGGCGTCACGGGCTGGCTGACCGAAGCCGATCCGCAATCCCTGGCCGACAGCATGCTCGCAATCGCGGCGGATCCGAACAAGATCGACGAGATCAGCCGGCGCCTCATCGCGGATACCAACAAATGGGTATTTGCCGACGTGTTGTCTTCATACAAGAACCTGTATGAGCAATTGCGCGAGCAACGGATGTCGCGCTTGCACGCAGCAACGGCCGAGGCGCCGCTGGGACGGGCTGTCGGCAAGGGGCGCCTCATTCCGAGATGACACGCCTCTTCGCGATGGCGGGCTACGTCTATCAGAGCGCCGCGGCGATCATCCTGATCTTCGCGATCAGTCATCTGTTGCCTGCCGCCGACTACACCAATTTCTCGCTGGCACTGGCCTCGAGCCAATTGCTCTGCGTCCTGATGTTCGAATGGCTGCAGCTCGCCGGACTGCGCTTTCTGGCGGCAGCGAGGGAGAACGAGGCGGCGCGGCTGAGATGGTCGCTCTTTGCCGCTGGCCTGTCGAGTGCCGGCGCGCTCATCGTGGTCGGCAGCTCCGCATCTCTGGCCAGCGTGCTCCCGACCGGGATCATCGCACTGGGCCTCGGCATTTCCGTGCTCCAGGGCCTGACGGATCTCTATTTCCTGTCGGTCCGTCTGTCCGATCGGCTGGGCATCGCGTCCTTTCTTCTGGCGCTTCGTGCCACCGTTCTTCTGACCGGGGCCGCCGCGGGAGCAGCGATTTCAGGAACGGCCGAGGCGGCGCTGCTCGGCGTTGCTGCCGGCCACGCGCTGGGCCTCCTCGCCGGGCTGGTCGCCTACCGCACCCCCCTGGAGCGCGCTTCGCTGCGGACGATGCTTGCCGACTGGAAGGCTTTCTCCCGCTACGGCATGCTTGCCGCGGGCGCGTCGGTCATCCATTTGTCGGTGCCGGTGCTGCTCCGTTTCATCGTCATCGGCCGGCTGGGTGCGACGGGGGCCGGCGCCGGATTTTCGATCGCGCTCGACCTGCTGCAACGTCCCTTCTGGGTCCTCAATGCGGCGATCCACACCGTGAGCTATCCCGAAGTGGTGAACGATTTCGAGCACGGGACCGGCACAAAATCAGTGCAGTCTGCCCGTCGCATGTTCGAGTTCATGATCTGCACGACCCTCGTGCTGCTCGGCGGACTGGTCGGCTTCATTCCAGATGCTGCGCGGATACTGGTGCCGCCGGAGAGCCTGGGTGGATTCCTGGAGACGGCGCCGGCGATCGCCGCCTTCTATTTCCTGCATACCCATTTGCAGGCGACGATCGCGGTTGTCCCCCATCTCGAGAAGCTGGCCACCAGACTGGTCGTCGTCGCGGCCGGCCAGCTCGCCACCGTCGTGGCCCTCGCCCTGGTCGCGGTGTCGGCCGGCCTGTCGCCGCGGGGGGCGGTGAGCTGTGCCTCGCTCGCGACCCTCGCAACGATTCTGGTCGCGCTCGGTCCTACGCTGCGGTTTGAGGCATTCCCGCGCTGGTCATTGGTCATGCAGGCGCTGGTGGCCGCGATCCTGATCGGATCGCTCGGTTCGATGCCGACGGAGCCCACGGCATGGCTCGCCGGCAAGATCGTGTTCGCTGCGTTCGCAACGGCCATCATCGCATGGCGCGGGGACTTTCTCATGCTGGCCCGCCGCAGCTGATCCGCCGCCCTGCAGCCTGAGCCTCAGGTTCCAATACGAAACCAGCCTCCTGTCTCGGCTACCGCAGCGTGTGCGTGCACCATCGTCGGACCTCTACAACCCTCGCGGGCATATCCTACACCTTAACCGCCCATAGAAGCGGCATCTGCAAACTTCCCGTGCAGGAAGCACGAACCGCACGATGAGGCCCCCGTTGAATTGCGGAGAGACGGCGGAGCCCGACATCGAACTCTGCAAGCGTGCCGCATGTTCCTTCGCAACCCGTCGCATGATCCAACCCACACAGCCTGCGCATCAATTCAGCAGCGCAGATCGTGGAAAATCTTGAAAGCGCCTTCCTCACGCCATCGTGCACCGGCATCGCATCAATATTCTGACTGCAACGCGAGAGGGTCTGTTCCTGCGCAAGGAACTCCATTTCACTCGCGATTTGTAGCTTCGATTTTTATCTGAAATTCACACTCGACAGAGAAGCTTGAACGCAAATCCTGCGAGCAATTTTGCTCGCGCTGAAAAACCCGAGTGTGCAATGTCCGACCAAACCATCCTGTCCGCCAGCGGCTTCATCAACTCCATCGGCGTCAACACGCACGCCGGCTTCGGGTGGACCGGCTACAACAATCTCGCGCTGATGGCCGACGACCTGGAATATCTCGGCGTCACCCGTCTCCGCGACGCAATGGGAACCAGCCCGGCTTCACAACCTGTGATTGAAGGCCTCGCCGCCGCCGGTTACAAGTTCGACTTCCTCGCTTCGTCCGCCCTGCCCCAGATGGGTACGACCGGACTTCAGAAGTACATCGTCTCGCTCGAGAAGTTCTTGGCGAGTCATCCGGGCAGCATCAGCGCCATCGAGGGTCTCAACGAGGCCAATCACCAGCCGTTCAGCTATAATGGCAGCTCCAGCCTCAGTGCCGCGGCCCAGTTCCAGAGCGTGCTCTATCAGGCCGTCAAGGGGGACGCAGCGCTGTCCAGCATTCCCGTCTTCAATCTGTCGCTCGCCTACAACGATCCTCAGGGCTACGGCCAGCTCGGCAACATGTCGGGCTCGGTCGACTTCGCCAATGCGCATGCCTATGTCAGCACCAGTCTGACCACCAATAGCTCGCTTGCCGCCACATTGAGCGCCGTCTCCACCGCGGCGCCGGGAAAGCCCGTCGTCATCACGGAGACCGGCTACACCACGCAGGCCAACACCCAATATCTCGGCGTCAACGAGACGGTGCAGGCCAAATCGATCCTGAACACGCTGGTTGATGCCTACAAGGCCGGTGTCGGCGCGACTTATCTCTACGAGTTGTTCGACCGCGACTCCTCCGCCGCCAATACCAACCCGGAAGCGAACTACGGATTGTTCAACTCCGACGGCACGCCCAAGCTCGCCGCGACGGCCATTCACAACCTGACGACCATCCTGGCCGACGACGGCAAGGGCGACCTGCAGCCGACTGATCCGTTGAACTATACCCTGAGCAACATGCCGGCCTCGGGCCACAGCATGGTGCTCGGCAAGAGCAATGGCGCCTACGAGCTCGTCGTCTGGGCCGAGCCGAAGCTCTGGAACGATGCCACCGATACCGAGGTGTCCAATGCGGCCCAGACGGTCACGGTGAACCTCGGCGCCGTCCGTCATACGGTGAAGGTGTACGACACGCTGACGGGGACCACGGCGATGGCCAGCTACACCGACGTCAGCACGATCACCGTTCCGGTCAGCGATCACCCGCTGATCATCGAGGTCGACGCACCTGCGACCACCCCGACGCCCCCGGACACCCGGACCAGCATCAGCGGCACGGCGGCCGAGATCGTTCCGCAACTGTCCGACCTCAGCACGTCGACGGCGCTGCAGAGCATCACGCTGACGGACTCCCACGTGCTGCCGGTTGCCTCGAAGGCGACGATGGATTACGTCATCGCTCATTACGGCAGCGCCCTCTCCAAGATTCAGGGCGGCTATTCGTTCTCGGTGACGAACACAGCCGCGACCTGGATCAACACCAAAACTTACGACGCCAGCGGGGCACTTCTGTCGAAGTCGGACACCGGCGTGAATTCGAGCGGGCAGCCGGCCTCGACCACCGTCGCCCACACCGACGGCTCCAAGGATCTGATCAGTTATACCGGCGGTGTGAAGACGAAGTTCGTACATGTCGGCACCGACGCAACCAGGACCACCGACACCTATAACACCGCTGGAACCCTTCTGAGCGAAGTCGTCCAGAAGTCCGACGGCTATTACTCCACCACGCTCTACACGAGCGGCGTGAAGACCGCCGCCTACGTCAAGAATGCCGACGGCTCGCAGGCCAACTATACGTACGGCATCACGGGCAAGAGCTTCACCACTCAGGTTCAGCACCTCGATGCCTCCGGGAAGGTCACGTCGGTGACCCGCAGCCATGCCGACGGCTCGCTGGATTCGACGCAGGTCTACAACAGCGACGGCAGCAGCGTCATCACCACCTATAGCGCCACCGGCGTCAAGCTGGTCGAGACCACCTATCATGCCGATCACGGCAAGGACGTCTGGACCTACAACATCGCGGGCCAGACCTACGCGACCGAGCACGACGTCTACGACACCACCGGCTTCCTCACCAGCCTGACGCGCCTGCACAGCGACGGCAGCCTCGCCTTCAAGCTGGTTCAGACGCCTGACGGAACCAAGACGACGGATTGGTACAATGCCGCCGGCAGCCTCACCAGCGAGGTGGTGCAGAAGGCGGACGGCACCACCTCGACCACGCTCTACAGCAACGGCGTCAAAACCAACGCCTATGTGAAGAATGCCGACGGCAGCCAGGACAATTATGCCTATGGCATCACCGGCCAGAGCTACACCACGCTGATCCAGCACGTCGATCCGTCAGGCAAGGTCACGGCCGTCACCCGCAAGCATGCCGACGGCACGCTCGACTATACGCAGGTCATCAACGCCGACGGCAGCAGCGTCGTCACCAACTATGATGCTGCCGGAACGCGGACCAAGGAGACGGACTATCACGCCGACGGCAGCAAGGACGTCTTCCTGTTCGACATCACCGGCCAGAACTACACGACCGAGCACGACATCTACGATGCGACGGGCTTCCTCACCACGCTGATCCGCAAGCACGCCGACGGCAGCATGGCGTTCAAGCTGGTGCAGAGCAGCGATGGGACCAAGACGACGAATTGGTACGACGCGAGCGGCGTGCTCACCAGCGAGGTCGTCCAGAAGCCGAGCGGTTACAGCTCGACCACAGTGTACGCCAATGGCGTGAAGACCGCGGCCTACATCACCAACGCGGACATGAGTCACGACAATTACAGCTACAACATCACCGGCCAGAGCTATGCCACGCAGTACCAGCACCTCGATCCATCCGGCCACACGACCGAGGTGATCCGCTGGCATGCCGACAACTCGCTCGACTACACCCAGGTCGTCAACAGCGACGGCAGCAGCGTCGTCACCAACTACGACCCGGCCGGCGTCAAGAAGACGGAAACCGACTACCACGCCGACGGGTCGAAGGACGTCTTCCAGTTCAACGTCGTGGGCCAGACCTACGCCAACGAGCACGACACCTACGATTCGACCGGCTTCCTCACCCACATTGTACGCACCCACGCCGACGACAGCCTGGCCTTCACGCTGGTGCAGAGCGCCGACGGCACCAAGACCTCGGATTGGTACGATGCCAACGGCGTCATCACCAGCGAGGTCACGACCAAGAGCGATGGTTATAATTCCACGACCGTCTATACCGGCGGCGTGAAGACCGCCGCCTACATCAAGAACGCCGACGGCACGTCGGACAACTGGAATTACAACGTCACCGGGCAGTCCTACACCACCCAGCATCAGCACCTCGATGCCTCGGGCAAGCTGGTCGAGCTCACCCGGACCCATGCCGACGGCACGTTGGACTATACCCAGGTCGTCCACGACGACGGCAGCAAGCTGACCGACATCTACGACAGCGTCGGCAACAAGACCCAGGAGATTGCCAACAACGCCGACGGCTCGAAGGACGTCTTCCTGTTCAACTTCAACGGACAGACCGGCACCACGCAGCACGAGAACTACAACACCGCCAATGCACTGCAGTTCATCGACCAGACCAAGACCGACGGCACCCACAACGTCACGGCCGTCGCTGCCGGCGTGACGATCCACGGGGGGGCCGGCAACGACGTGTTCTCGGCCGCGCCAAACTCGACCACCATCGCCTTCGATCATGGCCACGACCAGATTCTCAACTTCCAGGCCGGCGACGGCACGACTCACGACGTGGTCCAGATCTCGAAGCTGCTCGCCGCGGACTACAGTCACCTCCAGATCACACAGTCCGGCACGAACGCGCTCATCACGTTCTCGGCCAACGACACGATCCTGCTGAAGAACGTCTATGTCAGCAGCCTGACGAGCCACGACTTCCTGTTCGTCTGAACGCGGCGAACTGCTGCGCAGACGCGCGCCAACATCGCCAGGGACCGGGACCATGCAGGGTCCCGGCCCTCGTACGTTTGTTGGGCGCCTGCCTCATCGATGAGCAGGCAGCTGACTGCCATCAGCAATTGAATGGGTGCCATGAATTCCGGCGGACAGGCGCGATTGCACCGCATCGGCCGGCGCGATTGCGAACTTGCGTCACAATTCGACTCTAGAACGGAGAAGAACCGCGCAAGGACTCCGAGGCCCGATGGAAGCCAGTGAAGCAAGACGTTTTGTCGTTCTCGACTTCTACCGCTTCGTCGCCGCGCTCGGGGTCTTCATCTTCCACCTGAAGCTGATCGGCCCCGGCATTTCGCCGGTCTGGAACGGATCCTTTGGCCTGTTCGTGGACATGTTCTTCATCCTGTCCGGCTTCGTGATCTCCTACTCCTATCCGGCCGACGCGCGCGGCGTTCGCGCCTATTCCCGGTTCATGATCCGCCGTATCGCGCGGATCTATCCGCTGCACCTGCTGAGCTTGCTCGTCTTCGTGGTGCTGATCGGCGTCGGCCTCGAGCGCACCGCGCGATCAACCTCGCTGGACTTCCTGTATAACCTCCTGCTGCTCCAGGCCTGGGGCGTCGCCGATCATCTCAGCTTCAACTCGCCGTCGTGGTCGATCAGCGCGGAATTCTTCTGCTATCTGATCTTTCCGCTGCTGATGCTGCTCGCACGCAAGGTCCAGCCAGTCGTGCTCGGCGCCATCGTGGCGGCGCTCTATCTGGTCCTTGCCCACGGCCATTTGCCGATCTGGCAGGAACGGTCGCAGATGTACGGCGCCAATTTCGACTACGGCATGCTCCGCGCGCTGCCGAGCTTCCTGAACGGCATCCTGCTCGCCATTCTGTTCCGGATGTCCCGTCCCTACCGGCACAAGAGCGTGGTGTTCGCCGGCATCGGCATGTTCGGCCTTTCCGTGCTCGTCCTCAACGTCTTCGCCAAGCCGGATCTGGCCATTCTGCTGTTCTCCTGCGCCATCCTGCTCACCGCGGTCGGCGAAAGCGCCTTCAAGGCGTTTCCGGGCGCGCGCCTGCTTGGACGACTCGGCAACACCTCATACGCGATCTACATGCTGCACGATGCCGTCCTCATTGCGGTGTTCAAGCCGTTGTGGACCTGGCTCGGACTGGGCCCGGATCAATTTGGCCTGTTCGCCCTGGCGTGCTGTGCGGTCCTCACCATCCTCGCGGACCGCACCTACGCCTATTTCGAAAATCCCGCGCGGCGCCTCATCAACCGCTGGGCTGACACAGGCGTCACGTCCTCGCGCAGGGCTCAGACGGTCGCAGCCGAAACATCCATGCGCTTTGACAACACCGAGCGGGCGGTCAACTGACGCCCTGCCGATCACGAGGAAGGCGTTCAGGCGACCTTGCCGTCAGCCTCCGCCATCCGCATCGCGCCATCGTCCAGCAGCGGTGCGATGTTGGCACGCGACAGCTCCATGACGGCCGGTAGCGCTTGGCGTACCTGCTCGCCGGCGGATTCGTGCGCACCGAGGAAGTGCAGCACAAACTTCTCGAAGCTGTCCCCGACGAGGAACTGGGCCGGCGAAAGCAATAGCGACTCGCTGATGCCGAAGTGCGCGAACAGGCCCTGGAACTTGTCCTGGTAGGTAATCGCCGCGACCGGCGTTCCCTGCCCGAGCGCCGCAATCGCCAGATGCATGCGGCCGGTGATCACGCCGTCGACCAGACCAACAACGGCCTTGATTTCGCCCGCCGACAGCATCTGCTTGACATGGTGCACGTGCTCGCCGAGCGCGGGCTCGAGGCGGTCGGCCAGCGGCCGAAGGCAATTGTCGTCGGCGATCTCGGGCCGGTAGTCATGCGCGAGCAACAGCCAGCTTGCATTGTGCTCGCGGGACAGCCGCGCCATGGCGGCCGCCGCAAGCTCGATCATTTTCCGCAGCTTGGTCGGCTCCGGCTTCTTGAACAGCATCGGGTGCATGTTGAAGACGAAGACCTTGCGCCCCTGCCCGCGCTGTCGCGCGACCGCGGCCGCGATTTCCTTCACGGCGGCGGTGTCCGCTCGCGGCGTCAGCATGAAGGCGGCATCGGCGACGAGACGTGCGCGTTTCCGGGCGAAATCGTCGAAGCGCTGAAGGGATATCGAATCGCGCAGGTTCAAGGCCACACCCGGACCCAGCAGCCGGAACACCTCGCGCAGTGCCTTCGCCGGGCGGGAGTT
The DNA here is from genome assembly GCF_000261685.1 of Bradyrhizobium genomosp. I (2014). GTDB lineage: Bacteria > Pseudomonadota > Alphaproteobacteria > Rhizobiales > Xanthobacteraceae > Bradyrhizobium. Next base: position 30,071 of record NZ_AJQE01000028.1, read on the forward strand.
GAAACTGAAGCCCAGCACGCTGACCTTGGCGCCGAACGCCGCCATCAGGTCGGCAACGAGCAGCATGCGCGCGGCATCCACCGGAGAATAGTAGCCGTCGAGCACGTCGGCGCCCAGAACCAGCCCGAAATCCGGTCTGGTCAGAGACAGCTCCTGTGCCACCGTCTCATAGGAAAACGGCTGCCTCCAGAATTCGAGCGGCTTGAAGCCCATGGCGCGCACGTCCGCGCTGGCCGCTGCGGTGGCGGTGACGATATGGATCTCGAGATTCGGATAGGCCCGCTTCATCTCTCCGGCAGCCGCTTCGATCATGGCCTCATCGCCACGCGACTGATGAACGCTCCAGGGATCGGAGGGAAGCACCACGAGCCGGCGCGGATCGTTGCGCGGTGCGGCGTTGACGCCGACATCCTTCCGCGCGATCTGCCACCTGCGCAACTCCAGCAGATCGAGCGCAAAGGGCGTATTCTTGGCGCTGTTGAGCCAACCCCGAAGCTGCCTGCGCACGGGTACGGGGATCAATTGCTTCACGTCGTCCTCCTCGTCTTCATCAGGCGGCCGCACCGCGCTTCACGACGAAATCAATCAGCGAGAAGAGCTGCTTCCGCCAGAACAGCAGGATGCTCGTCAGATAAGTCGCTCCAAAGCAGGACGACAGCAGCCCAATCCGCAAGTAGGGGTTCATGCCCGGCGTCGCCTCCCGGCACAGGACAACCGCGCCGTAGGCCAGGACGATGGCGCAAAGGCAACCCGCGATGGGGCGCAGAAACTGCCCCCAGCTCAAGCCCAGCAGTCGGAGCGCCAGCGCAAACGTCACGGGCGTCACCACGAGCTGCGCGAACGCGAAGATGGTCGCCAACTGGCCGATGTCGCGCGACGGAAGCAGGAACATTGCGGGCACGACCGCACAGAATTTGAGGATATTCAGCGAAAAGACGTAGTTCGGCTTGCCGAGCGCGCCGAAATAGGCGCTGTTGACGAATTGCACCGTCTGGACAGCGCCGATCAGCATCAGCGGCCTCATCACCGCGTCGCTGCCGCTCCACTTCGCGCCGAACAGCAGCAGGGAGAATTCCGGCGCGATCGCGGCAAGAAGCACGAAGACCGGCGAGCCGATCAGCGCGCCGAGACTGACACTGCGCAGATAGGCGCCAGCGATCCGGTCTCGCTCGTGCGCGATTTTGGACAATGCGCTCAGCGCAACGTCCATGACCGCCTGTGTGAGCAGCTGCATCAGGATGATATAGACCCGCGCACCCACCGTGTAGATGCCGAGAGCGGCGACGCCGTAGAGCGACAGGATGATCATGTCGATCGTGCGGACGATGGCGAAGTCCAGCAACCGGTTCAGCATGACGTGGATGCTGTAGCTTGAGAGCTCGCGAAAGCTCGTCAGATCGTACCCACGCATCGGCAGCCATCGCGGCTGGCTCCAGAGCCACAGGCCGCTGATCGCGCTCTGAACGACCACCTGGATCACGAGGCTGAGGGCGCCAAAGCCGGAATAGGCGCAGGCTATCCCCACGACGCCGGAGACGGCCGTTGCCACCATGGTCCTGACCGCGAGCACGCGAAAATCCATCTGGCGCTTGTAGAGTGCCTCCTGGAACAGGGTGGCAGTGCCGATCGGAAGAGAGAGAGAGGCGGCCGTCAACAGCGGCGCGAGCCCCTTGACGTCGAGCCAATGCTCGATATGCGTCGCGAGCAGAGCGATCAGGGCAGCCAGGACCGCCGAAGCTGCAAACGAGCAGAAAAAGGGCAGCGTCACATCGGCGGGTTCGAGCGTCCGCCGCTGGATCAACGCATCGCCGAAGCCGAATTCCGCGATCGAGCTCAAAAGCAAGAGGATGAAGGCGACCAGCGCCGCAAGACCGAAATCCGCGGGATCGAGCAGCCGCGCCAGCACCAGGAACAGCACGAACGACAACGCACGGCCGCCCCAATTCTGTGCGAGCGACCAAAACAGCGCCACTACGACCTGATGTTGCTTGCCCCGAACGACGTTCATCAACAATTCGACCCAATTCCGACAGATCCAACCACAATCTCAAACGAGACCGCGCGGTGAACGATGACGACACGCGATCATCTGTCTCCGCTCACAACGGCGACCGATTGCTCGCGACAATACGACGGAGTGATGGCAATCAGATGATCGCCATCACGATCGATTTAGAGTGGAAGTGAGTTCAAATCGTGGACTACACTTCCTCAGTCTCTGCGATGTGATGCAAAATGGATGCCTTGATGAATTCGTCCGCCCCGCGTTCGTTCAGTAACTCCAGACGCCTGCGTGTGGCGATCTACGCACCGCATTTTGCGGAATATTCCTACCGTCTCGCATCGGGATTGGCTCGCCATTGCGACGTCCGGCTGGTGCTCAACCGCAAAGATGCCAACCAGCAATGGGAACTGGCCGATATTGCCGTGACGGCTCCATTCGAGACGAGAGTTCGCGACCTGAGCCTGCGCCGCGGCGGCGCGATCGGCATCCCAGCCTCCTTCCTGGACATAATTTCGTTTCGCCCCGACGTGATTCATTGTCACGAAGTTCCGGAGATCTACACGTCCAGGCTGATCCAACTCCTTCGTCCACTCGGCATTCCCTTGGTGTTGACCGTTCATGATGCGATTCCGCATTCGGAAGGCGGCTCCGGTACTTCACCACGCGAAGATGGTTGGCGCGGACGCATGCGCGCAGCCGCGTCGATCGTCACGACGCACGGAGAGAGCTGCATTGCCGATTTTCGCCGTGCCTCGCCCGACTTCAGGGGCGAGACGGTCTCCAGCATGCACGGCGTGCTCATGGTTCCACCGGCCGGTGGCGCGATGACTGCGCCCGAAGCCGCACGCATCCTTTTCTTTGGACGGATGTGGGCTTACAAGGGCCTGGACGTCTTCATCGACGCGATCGACATGTTGGCCCGGCGCGGTGTCGCGCACGAGGCGATCGTTGCCGGGCGCGGCCCCGAGATGACGCGGCTCGGAGCGCGCATGGAGGCGATGCCGACGGTCACGACCATCAACGCCTACATTTCGCCCGCGGATACCGGGCAGCTGTTTCAATCCGCCGCCGTGGTCGCCTTGCCTTATAAGGATGCAACACAGAGCGGCGTGCTCGCATCCGCTTACGGCAATTCTCGTCCCGTCGTCGCCAGCGCCACCGGCGGCATTCCCGACGTGGTGACGGACGGCGTGAACGGCCTCCTGGTTCCTCCCGGCGATGCCACTGCATTGGCCGATGCACTCGAACGCGTGCTGAGCTCGAAGCCGCTTGCCGCGACGCTGACCGACGGCGCGCGGCAAACCGCGACCGGCATCTTGAACTGGGATCGCATCGCCGAGGGATTGCTGGGCTCCTATCGCAAGCTCGCCGGCCGTACCGTGAGCTGATACGACGGGCAGATGGTCTCTCAGACCGATTGCCCGATCTTCAGCGGTCGAAAGACCATGCCGCGGATCGCGCCGTCCAACAGGCGCCGCAGCCTCACCTCGATCAGCTCATAGCTGATCGCGCTCGCAACCAATGACATCACCAGCCCGAGCCCGATGAAGGCGGCCCACAGCAGCCATCGGTCGACACCGACGGCGACCAGCTTCAGGCCGATCACCTGCAAGGGGAAGAGCACGAAGGGATGCACGAGATAGAGGCTGTAGCTGATCTTGCCGACATATTGCAGGGCCGGCGCGCTCAGAGCCTTGCCGAGGCCGGACCCCGGAGCAAGCACCATGCCGAACAGCAGGAAGCCGGGAACGAGCCCCACGAACGGGTGAAACAACACCAGACTCGCATACATGGCTGCTCCGCAAGCAAGGCCTGCGATCAAGCCGAGACGCCCGGGAATCGAGATGCGAAAGCCGGTGGCGCTGAACAGCATGCCGATGCAGAAGAAGGCTGTGATCGGCCAATGCAGCAGGCAGGCGACGCCCAGCAGGATAAGCGGCGCGGCCAGCATCTTGCCACCAACGCGCAGCATCGAAAACGTCGCTGCGAACCAGATGTAGAACGCCCATTCATAGGTCAGTGTCCAGGCATTCTGCTGGGCAATGGGCAAGCCGAGCGCATCCTGCACGAAGAACAGATTGGCTGCGAAGATTGTGAGATAGCTCGTCAGATCGATCCCACGAAAGAACTTGTAGGCCACGATCGGACCGATCGCGAACAGCGCAAGATGCAGGACGACGAACACCGGCATGATGCGCAGGACGCGATCGAAAAAGAACCGCGGCAGCGACCCATGCCGCACCAGGCTGGCCGGGATCAGGAAGCCGCTGATCATGAAGAACAGCTCGACGCCATGCCCGCCGACATTGATCACCGATTGCAGCCAGGGCCAGAGTGGCGGCAGGAAGCCGGGATCCGGGATGTCGTACATGCCGCCCTTCGGCATGTCGTAGAAATGATCCATCAGCACGCTGAGCGCCGCAATGCCGCGAAGCCCCTGCACCGACGGAACGAACGAGCCGTCGTAGGCGCCCCCCGGGTGGTGCGGAACCCCGGTCACTCTGCGGCGCCTTGCGTACTGAGCGCAGGCTCGAGAACCACCTTCTTGCGCCGCGCCGAGCGGAAACGGTGCCCAAAGGCAATGCTGGGCTTCTCGACGAACGTAAACGTCATCCAGCTGACGAGAAGCGACAGAGCCAGGATCACAGCCAGGAAGATCGACCATCCGAGCGGCCCATCGCCGAACCAGACGAGGCGATGGACCAAGACGATCGCGAACGGCGACATCAGATAGACCGAGTAGCTGATGACGCCAACGAACGCCATCGGGCGCCACGCCATTCTCTCGCCGAACACGGCAAAGCCGATGAAGACCAGCGCCGCGCAGACATAGGCCGATCCTATCGAATAGCTGTAGAAGAAATTCTCGTGATACACGCCTCCGAACCGCCGGTCCGACAGGGCGATGGCGAAGATCGTATAGAGGAACGTGCAGCCGAGCACATGGGTCCATCGCAGCTTTCCGCCGATGACGGTGTCGCGGATGATCTTGCCCAGGAACATGGCCGACAGGTTCAGCCCGACCTCCATCACCGAGGAGACGGTCCTGTTCTCCACCAGCAGCGCAGCGGTGGTCCCGACCAGCGCGGCGGCAACGACGATCGTCACCGCCGTGAAGCGCTGGTTCAGCAATCCCAGCGCAAAGAGGATGGTGCACCCGACGTAGAACAGCAGCTCGATCGCCAGCGTCCAGTAGAACACCCACAGGTTCGGGACGTTCACGAAGGTCTGCAACATCGTCACGTTGGCGGCGACCTGCCCCAGCGGATAGACCCTCGACTCCAGCAGCTGCATCGTCACCAGCCCGACCACGAGCGAGGTCCAGTAGGCCGGGTAGAGCCGGAAGAAGCGACTGATCGCAAAGTCCCGCCCCGGTGTGGCGCTGTCCGGAAAGCTGAACGGAATGACGAAGCCGCTGACGAAGAAGAACAGCACGACGCCGAACCGGCCGAAGTTCATGTAGTAGCCGAACACATCGTGGATCGGCCAGTAGAAGGCGCCCGTCGGGTGCTTCTCCACGATGATCTCGAGCACATGCTGGACCAGGACGGACAACACGGCAATGCCGCGGAGCGTATCGATGAAAGCGAGCCGTTTATGCATCATTCGTTCTCACCTGCTTCCGCTCGCCGCCGGTAGATCCGGGCGGAATCCTTCCAATGACGGCATCGGCGGCCGCATGACAATTGGCACGGTCTCCCCCGTCCGTGCGGAGGTCGCACGGCGAGAGAACACCTCGCTGAAGCTCAACGCGATGATCAGCAGGCCGGACGCCGGGCCGTAGTTCAACACCGTGATGGTGAACAGGTTGACGACGAAGATCAGCGTCAGCTTGTAGACGTCGGTCGCTCCGAACGTCGCCCGGAACACCATCACCATGAAGGCCACGAACGGAAGACCGAACATCAGGTAGGTCCCGATGTAGAAATTGTCGACCGGCACCCAGAAATGTGCCAGCGGCGAGAACAGCTTCTGCGGATAGTTGAAGCAGCCCGCGCCGCAGCCGGTGATGAGACCTATCGGCATCAGCTGGTTCATGTAGACGAACGGCAGCTGCCAGCTGTTGTTGATGCGATCGACGATGCTGAACAGCGTCGAATGCGGCACGGCAGCGGTGCCGGACGCGACCACAATCATGAAGAAGGGCACAAAGATCGCGGCAAACGACCAAAGCGCAATGGTCCGGATGGCGGGAAAACGCGACTTCTCCGGCAGCATCCGAACGAGTACCAGCAGGAGCAAATACAGCACGAGGACGATCATGGTCGTCTTGCTCGTGGTCAGCTTGATGGCATAGATCGCGATGGAACCGAACAGGACGCACCACGTCGTGCTCATGCGAATGGACGTGATCGCGAACGAGATCAAGATGAAGAAGGCCGCCATCGTGCTCTCGGCGGCGAAACCTGTCAAACGTTGATCGTCGCCGCCATAGGCCCACCAGAGACGGCCAGCTTCGCGAACTGCGCCGAAGGACTCATATTTGTAGCCCACCCAAGGCATGAGGTAGAACTTCGTTAGAAAAACGCCGACCAGCGAGAGATAGAAGGTCGTGGAGATGACCGACAGTAGCTTCCGGTACCCGCCCAAACTCGAATCACAGAAGCAGAAACCGACGAAGACCGGCAGCATCATCTTGAACGACGACATCGCGGCGTTGACCGTTCCCAGCATGAAGTAGCCGAGCACCAGCGACAGCATGATCTGCACCAGGACGACGGCGGCCATGATGCTGCGATTGCGCAAGATGCAATGGATGACGAACTGCACCAGACACAGAAGTGCAATGCCATCGGGCACGAACCAGAGCGCATCAAGATGCAAGATGCTGGTGTAATAGCGCATCACACCACCGAAAGCGTCCCGAACCAAGTAAGCCGCGAGCGCGATCGCCTCGATGTTGAGGCTGACCACCGTCATCCGGGAGCGCTGCAACGTAAGAGACGTCACGTCTGCCTCAATTCGTCAGTTGCGCCGACGGCGCATGAGAGGAACCGAATCCTGACCGGCCTCCAAGCAGATTTCGCAGCAGCCTGCCTCCTGGAATTTCGACGTAGAGGTAAGTCAGGTTGGCGACTGCCAGCACCGCAGCCAATGAAACAATGAGGTTTAGCGTAGAGGGCAATCCCGCCCAGATCCGATCCAATGCCGCGATCGGCCCTGCTCCGAGCGCCCTCACGGCGTACTCGGCAAACAGAACTACCAGCGCATGAACCATATAGATGGAGTACGAACGGCGCCCGAGCCAAACGAGCGGCTTGGCGGCCAGAATACGGGGTAACGGCAGCGCATTGGGAAAGGCCAGCAGACTACCGAGGAAGATCGCAAAGGTCACGGGCGCAAGGATGGTTGACGCAGGATTGGTCTCTGCCAAGGACACCAGGGCGATACTGGCGATCATGGCGACGAATTGCAGCACACCTTCGACCGCCCGACCCGGCTTGAACGGCAGCCGGTCGACGATCCTGACCGCGAGCACGCCCAGAAAGAAGCTCACGAAGCAGCGCAGAATGCCAAACTCGGTTTGCAGCTCGAGGCTCCTCTTGCCGAGCACGAAGATGATGACGACCAGACTTCCGACCGCGAGCGCCCCGCAGAGCACGTAGAACCACAGCAACGAGCGCATGCGCTGGGCAAAGAGCACGATCAGGCCGAACACCAGATAGGTGTAGAACTCGACGCTGATGCTCCAGCTCGGCCCATTCCAGCTGAGATAGTCGATGAACCCCATCGAATGCAGCAGCAGGACGTTGAGAAAGAAGGAATAGGCGTTGTTCACCTCGAACGCCGCCGGCGCGGCGACGACGACGCCCGCCATGACCAGGCTGATGCGCAGAAGGCGAAACAACAGATTCGCCATCAGCATGACGATGTGCAGCGGATAGACCCGCGCCAGCCGCCGAACCATGAACTCGCGCAGCGAGAAGCGCCCGAAGTCGCTCTCGACGTAGCTGAGCGACATGACCATCCCGCTGAGAACGAAGAACAAATCGACCAGCAGCCAAGCGCTTCTGAAGAACGAGCAGTTGATCCATGCATTGTGCGGGAACGCCGCAAGAAAAGTCGGCATCAGCAGGAGATGGTGAATCACCACCGAAGTCGCGGCAATCCCCCGGATGCTGTCGAGCGGCAGGACATGCGTCTTCTCACGATGAACCAACTCCGTCACATCAGCATTCCATAGCTATTGCACCGCAGCAGTGTGTATCAGGTCTCGCGCATGTTCAATCTCTGCGATCGCGGACTCGCACTCGATGCATGACAACCGACGATACTTTCAATGCTCGCAGATCATTCGGACATGCGAGCGCCAACTTCATGCCACTTTTTGTTTGAGACCCGCGTGCTTCGGGCGCAAATGTCATCAGCTGTGATGATTGCGAGTGTTTGCGTGGAAAGTGTGCGCGAAATTCGGCGCTGTTGCGATGGAGGCCAGTGCTGAGACATTGATCTCTCCGCATGCAAATGTCGCACGGAAACTTTTCTGCAGACAAGGAACAATAGTCGCGCCTGGCGCTTGTGTCGGTTTTGCGACGCGTGCTTGCGGCGCCTCGACATGCGAACGCCTCTTTTGTTTTCAAACTGCAACATTCCTGTGCGCGAACATGCCGATCTCGCAGGCATTGCACATCCTCATTTTGCAACCGGCCGGAAGCAGCTCACGCATTCGGTGTCGGCGATCGATGCATCCAGCTTTTGCGTCGCACAAAAATTGACACAGTTAGCTGCCAGGTTTCGGGTGTTCTCCTACTGCAACAGGGAGGAAGGGACACGGATGGGCTGCGGAGCAACACGTCGTCATATGAAGCCGCGATGGCTCCCGGTCGCCTTGGCAGGTTCTGCTCTGATCGCCATGAGTGTCGATGTTTGCCACGCCCAGTGCGTCGAATTCTCGGACCGAGCCTCGCAGCTCGAACTCGACACCTTCGTAAAGTCGCCGTCGTCGCTTCTGGAGCGACTGCGCAATGACAAGGAGAAGTTGCGATATCGGCTCTCTACTTATATCGCGACGAATCCATCGGTGTTGCCGTCCGTGCAGACGCTCATCTCAGCATCGGCTTCAACCGATCGGTCAGCCATCGGCGCCGCGCTGCGGATTGCCGAAGGACGGTGCACATCGACGAAGCCTGACGCGGCGCGCAAGATCAGGGATTTCGTTCAGCGGATCGGAGATCTCAACGTGCAAGCAGGCTATTCCGCGGCGGGAGAGGACAACTCCGGCGCCCAGCAGGCCCAATCGCAAGGCAAGGGCCTTGCGCAGCCGCCCCGAGGCGGCGCCCTGCTCGACGGCGAATGGAAGACCAAGCTGGCCAACCCATTCAAGCCCGTCCCCCTACCGAATTGATCAGCGATCCCCAAAGGCAGCGAATTTACAGATGTACCAGCCCAGAGAACATTTCCAGTCGGGCCACCGCTTCGGCATCGAATTCGGCGGAGCGGTCCTCAGCTTCGAGCGCGTGGCCGATGTGCTGCGCCGCCAGTGGCCGATCATCGCGGCTTGCGTCGGAGCTTCGCTGGCCCTGGTGATCGTGTACCTGGCCACGGCGCAGCCCATGTATACGGCGAATGCCCGCATCATGATGGATACGCGTCAGGCGCAGGTGCTGGACAAGGACAGCAACACCAGCAGCGCTCTGATCGATACCGGCTATGTCGACAGCCAGGTCGAAATCATCAATTCGGACGACCTGATTCTGTCCGTTGTCCGTCGCCTGAAGCTGACGGAGGATCCGGAGTTCAATGGTTCGAATCCGGGCCTCCTCTCCCTCATCCTCGGCAAGGTCATGTCGCCGTTTCGCTCCGGCGAACCGGCGTCCCAGGAGCGAATCGAACATGCCGTGGTCGAGCAGGTTCAGAAGAATCTGCGGACGGAACGCGTCCTGACGACGTATGTCTTGTCGCTGAACTATCGCGCGCGGAGCCCTGACAAGGCCGCCAAGATCGCCAATGCCATCGCCAATGCCTACCTCGTCGGCGCCCTGGAAGCCAAATATCAGTCCACCAAGCGGGCAACCGAGTGGCTTCAGCAGCGCAGCCTCGAGCTGAGCGAGCAGGCAACGGCAAGTGACCGCGCCGTGCAGACCTTCAAGGCCGAGCACAACATCGTCGGAACCAGCCGCGGCCTGATGTCCGAGCAGCAATTGTCGGACCTGAATACGCAGCTGGTTCAAGCGCGGGCTGCAACAGCCGAGGCCAAGGCCCGCCTCGACCGGATCACCGCGATCTCGGACCAGGACGTCGCACAATCGACGGTGACCGACGCTCTCAACAACTCGGTCATCACGCGGCTGCGCGCGCAATATCTCGATCTCGCGGCCCAGTATGCCGACTGGTCCAAGCGTTACGGCAAGACCCATCTTGCCGCGGTCAATTTGGCCAACAAGATGGAGGAAATCCGCAAGAACATGGCGGACGAACTGCATCGGATCGGAGACGCCTATCGCAGCGACTACGAGATCGCGAAGAGCCGGGAGGCTTCTCTCGACAAAAGCGTGAAGGATCTCGTCGCCCAAGCCGGTCACACCAGCCAGGCCGAAGTCAAGCTGCGCGATCTCGAAAGCGCCGCCGACACCTACCGCAACCTCTACAACAATTTCCTCGAGAAGCTGCAAAGCGCGACGCAGAATCAGAGCTTCCCGCTCAGCGAGGCCCGTCTCATCAGCACCGCCACCAAGCCGGATCGCAAGAGCTCTCCGCGCACGGTCCTGGCGCTGGTGGGCGGCCTGGTAGGCGGCCTCTGTCTCGGCTTCGGCGTCGCATTCGCGCGTGAGCTGCTGAGCGACGTGCTGCGGACCCCCGGCGAGGTCGAGGACGAGCTCGGCGTGAAGTGCCTCGGCGTCCTGCCCGATATCCGACCGTCCAAGAAGGCCGGCCCCTCCGATCTGTCTCGCTACGTCGTCGATCATCCGTTCTCGCGGTTTGCGGAGACGCTGCGCAACATCAAGGTGTCGATCGACGTTGCCCGCCTGACCCGCGAGATCAAGGTGATCGGCATCGTCTCTTCCCTCCCCAAGGAAGGCAAGACGACCGTCGCCGCCAACTTCGCGCAGTTGATCGCTCTCACGGGACACCGCACGGTTCTGATCGACGGCGATCTGCACACGCGCTCGCTGACGCGAGAGCTCGCGCCCAATGCCAAGAGCGGACTGGTGGAGGCGCTGAACGATCCCGCGAGCCTCGGCTACCACGTGCAGCGGAGCAAGGAAACGGGACTGGATTTCCTCCCCTCCGTGGTAGCTTCCCGCATGGTGAATTCGGCGGACGTCATCGGATCGAAGGCGATGGCCGAACTGCTCAAGGTGCTGAGAGAGCACTATGAGTACATCGTGATCGATCTCGCCCCGGTGATGCCGGTGGCGGATTCGAAGGCCGTCAGCTTCCTGATCGATGCCATGGTCTACGTCATCGAATGGGGGCAGACGACACGAAGCGCCCTCCAGGAGTCGGTTTCCGGGTCGGAAGTCCTCCAGAAGAAACTGCTCGGCGCCGTGCTCAACCGCGCCAACCCGAAGATGCTCAAGCGCATCGAGGCCTATAAGGGCAAGCACCACAACAGCTACTACGTCGAGCATGCCTGAGCGGAGGCAGCGCGCCTCCCGTTCGCGCGGGCGGAGGAGGTCGGGCGCCGTGCTTCACCCTCCCCGACACCGATGTGGAGCCTCCCCGGCGGGGTGAGCGGCTCGGCAAATCAGCGCTGATCGTGCTTCAGCTGGACTGGCTCGGATCTTGCCGGCCACAGGGCCGCGCTTCTTCATGGGATCGTTGGTCGAGCCAAATTGCTGCGGGGGAGGATCTCTCTCGTTCGGGAGCTGCCAAGCGGACTTGGTCCCCTGCGCGTCCGGCTCGCTATCTCCGTATTCGTCCGGAATCCACAACTTGCAGTTATTGCTCTAGCCAAAAGCAAGGATTGACGACAAAGATGGTGGCCAGGACAGTGCGGCCATTGGCGACCATCCGTCGAAAAGACGCGACAATCCTGGCCTTGACGCCTCAAATTGCCGAAACTTTAGGCATCTTTCCTTCTCGGCACCCTGAGGCTAATCTCGCCTCATATTCCTTTCCGGTGGCTCGGATGCTGATCGCGCTTACGATTCTGACTATTTGGGTTCTGCTCAACATTCTATTTGTGTTGATCGTAGTTCCCCCGCGCAAGCCGCTCCGGCAGCCGATGACGACGACGCTCTCACCGGCGCCCATCGACCCAAGCCGGCGAGAGATCGAGCAGGACGAACCCTTCTCGATCCGCCACGTCATCGTCTCCGTTGCAATGGGAGCCTTCTTCGTGCTCGTGCCGCCCCTGCTCGCCCTGCGCGATGCCATCATGCGGCTGTTCGGCAAGCCGCCGCGGAATGGAACCTGAGGCCTCGGGTCCGAGGTTCCGGCAATTCAGAAATTGAGCGACTAATAGGCTTCCTGGAACATCACTGCGGATGCTGTGCGGGCCATGATCTTCAGGTCGAGCCAGATGCTCCAGTTGCTAACGTACCAGACGTCATACTCGACACGTTTCTCCATCAGGTCGATCGTCGGCGTTTCTCCCCTGAAACCGTTCACCTGGGCCCAGCCCGTCAGGCCCGGCTTCATGTGATGGCGGTAGACGTACTTGCTGATGAGCTCGTCGTAGTAGTTGTCATGGGCGAGCGCGTGCGGGCGCGGTCCAACCAGTGACATGTCCCCACGCAGCACGTTCCAGAGCTGCGGCAGCTCGTCGATGCTGGTCATCCGCAGGAAGCGCCCGATCTTGGTGACCCGAGCATCCCTCTTGGTCGCCTGGGCAATCGTTTCGCCGTTCTCGCAAACGGTCATGGTTCGAAACTTCCAGATCTCAAACGGCCTGCCGTTAAAGCCGCGGCGCGACTGCCGGAATATGACGGTTCCCGGTGAATCCAGCTTGATCAGCACGGCGACGGTCAGCAGCAGCGGCGTCAGCATCACGAGCGCGAACAGGGCGACACCGATGTCGAGACAGCGCTTTTGCAGCCGCTCGAGAATAGTGAGCGGGGGACGCTGGATCTCAACCGCTACGGTTCCGCTGACCGGCAGAAAAGGTCGGGTCACCAGGTCAGCGACCGGATCGTCCGGCAGCAGGCGAATGGGCTGCGGGACGGCGCGCAGATATGGACCGAGCTTGCGCAGCATCGGCAATTCGTTCCAGTCGATCGCAAGCAGATATTCATCGACATCAGCCGAACGCGACTGACGGATGACGTCGCGGATCTGTCGCTCCCAGTGCCCATCATCCCGGTCGGTTCCGAGCACGAAATGGCGCATGACGTCGAAGCCGTTCCTCCGCAGATCCTTGAAGCGGTTCGAGGTGAAGTCGAGCGGCTTCAGGCTGAGCAGGATCACCTTGCGGTCGACCAGGCGGCTTCTCGCAAAGCTCGTGCCGAACACGGCCTGCCAGCCGAAGCGGAGGCTGATCAAGCCAAGCCCGCCGATCAAGGCGAACACGATGACGGTGCCTCGCGACAGATTGTCCGTCGATTTCAGCAGGAAGGCCGCAACGGCAAGGATCGTGAGCGACGTCAGCCAGATAAACACCGCCATTCGAAGCTGCCATACGAGATTGAGCAGGCGGTGCGTGGAATAGACGTCCCGGAAATAGGCAATCCCGACGAACACCACGCCGACAAACAATCCGGCTCCCACCGATGCGCCGTCGGGAGGCGAAGCGACGGCCATACCATACAACGAAGCACCCGCCGCATAGCTCAACAGGATCAACAGAAAGTCAGCGGCGATGACGACGATCTGAAAAGGCCTCTGAAGAGCGCTGCCGCGCGCGGATGACAGCGCATGAGCGTTCTCAGAACCATAAGTTGCAACAGCCATTCGAACCTCTGCTTATCGAGAGAGTGCCTGACGCTCATCGTGATGCTGAAGACTCGTCAATTCCCCGCACGGAAAGTGTTGATTGATCGCAGCGACATTGTGGCGCTGCACGCAAAACTTTTGCGGCGCACGGACGATGCGTCGTGTTGAAATACGCACGCGAAATTCGACGCGCTGAAAATGTCGTCACAGTGCTGACATATGAGCGAACGGACTGCCCTATTTTGAATCAAGTTCCGCGTCCGATGCGATACCGATCGTTGCATCAACGCTACTTCGCTCAACTTTGAGGCGTTGCGTTGCTCCCGCCGAAGCAAAGCCGAGGCCGGCACGAGAATTTCCCCGGATTTCTATCTATGGATGCATGCAAAGATTTGCTCCGAGTCATGCAGACTTGCCGCAAGCTTCGAAGCAGCGATGCAATTCCTGCGGGCCACTCCTGTTCCTGGACCCCCGCCGTCCCTGCCGCCGAAACAGGGTCGGCAAAAGATGCCGCGCCCTTCTTTTGGCGCGATCAGGTCGGAGAACAAAGGCGCGGCCCCACCGAATTCGCGTTGTTCGTGTTGGATGGAAGCTCTCCGGTGCCTGCGACTTGGGGACATTTTTTCGACCACCCGATCGATTGAGCGCCATGAACCCTCTCGCGCGACCACGCCCGCCGATTCCCAAACCGCAATTGCCGGACGGCGTCCGCATCTATGCGATCTCGGATATTCACGGCTGCGCGCATTTGCTCCAGCCCATGCTGCGGGTGATCGACGCCGACGTCGAGCGCAGCCGGCCGCGCTATGCCGTCGAAGTGTTCATGGGCGATTACATCGATCGCGGCCCGGATACGCGCTCGACCCTCGACATCCTGGTCGAGCGGAGCCGCCGGGGAAATGCGGTCTTCCTCAAGGGCAACCACGAGGCCTTTCTGGTGAGGGTGTTCGAAGACCCTTCCCTGTTCGAGGACTGGATTGCCTTCGGCGGGGCCCAGACATTGATGTCGTACGGACTTGCCCCGCCGGATCTCAAGCGCGACGAACCGGCATCGATCATGCGCGATTTGATTCGCGCGATGCCGACCGAGCATCTGGAATTCCTGGACAACCTGCGGCTGAGCTTCAGTTGCGGAGACTTCTTTTTCGTCCACGCCGGCGTTCGCCCGGGCGTTCCTTTGGCCGAGCAGACGGAGCGCGATCTGCTCTGGATTCGCGAGGAATTCCTCCGGAGCGAGGAGCAGTTCGGCAAGTATATTGTCCACGGTCATACGCCGGTCCGCAGCGCGGAATTCCTGACCAACCGCGTCAACATCGACACCGGCGCCTATGCGACCGGCAACCTCACCCTGATGAGCATCCAGGGAAGCCGCATGCTCGCGGTGTGACACGGACGCGGCATGCCCGCCACGGCGAAGGGCTTCGCCTAGTTCAGCAAGCGGGGCTTCTCCACCCGGGCACGGGTTTCGGCCATCCAATCGTTCCAGGCCCGCTCATGTTTGACGTAGAGCTCGAGCCAACGCTCGTTCTCACCCTCGCGAACACAACGCTGCTCGCCAGCCAAACCAGCGCTCAAGCGAGCATTCGGATTGTCCAGGGTTTCGAATTCGATTGTCTCGGAGATCGTCAACCCAACGAGCACACGCTGTCCGGCGCCATCGACGATGTAGCGCCGAGGCGCGTCCTTCTTGGGTTCACTCATACGTCATGCCCCATTCGTTTCAGTGAGACCCCGGATCCCTGCGCCCCAATCGGACCTTACCTAAAAGGCTCGCCGGGCATGGCCGAATGTCGAGGTGGGAGTCGGCCGGGCCACTCGACGCGAGATGCCGCAGGATGAGTTCGCAGGTCCTCGCTGGACGCGCCAGGCGCGCAATGCGTATCCCAAGATGAGGCCTGTGCCGAAAATGGAAGCGGTGACAAGTGCAGAAGCCATAGGAGTCGTCCCGGATAGTGCGAGACTTATCAAGGCCAAGCAGTGTGTCGACATCATGGTTTTCATCGATTCCTGGCGCCGAAAGATTGTTCAGGCGTGATCTCTCGTGCGCATGCAGCGCTTGTGCCGGCCCGGCGGGCCTCCCATGCATCTCATCTCGGCAGCAACGCTCGAGTTCTTTCCACAAGCGCCACTCTCTATATAGAGAGAGAGTGCTCGCGGCCTTCGCATCCTGTTGCCGTCGAACGGACGCCTCTTTCTCGCGCACGAAATTTAGAGCAATCGAGCCAGCCCACGCCCTTGCAACCATCTGGAACCCGTCGCATTATTTCGTATCTCATTCACGAGGGATACAATCCAATGAACTTCCGCGCCGTTATCTCATCCATTGCCCTGTCTGCCCTCGGCCTCACCTTGGCGGTATCCGTCGCTCCGGCCGCCGAGCTCTCCCTTGCTCCGGCACATCAGCGGTCGGCCCACGTCCAAGGCGGATTTGTGCTATGGGATGACGTCTACCCGCCCGCAATTTACGGCCCCCAGCTTCGCCCGGTCGAGGAAGTCGCAGCCATGAAGGCGCAGGCGCGCCCGGTGTCCCAGCGCTGGTGGGGCTATTGGTACGTCCGGTAGGAAACCGGAGCGAATCGACTTCAGCTACTTGGTGCTGAACACCAAAGGCCCCGGATTGACCGGGGTCGATCGCCTGATGTGAGCCGGCGCATTCTCCAAGGCTGCTTCTCGTCATTTTGGCTCGGGCAAGTATCGCCCAGATGCCTCGCGAGTGACAGCAGGCAAACCTGCAAGCCGAAGACATAGTCTGACGGATCGTACCCAAGTTGGGTCATGCGCAAGACGTCACGGCGCGCCATTTCACCGCTGCAACTCCGGGTCGGCTCTCGCTCACAGATATCACCCGCATCCCGACTGAGGAGGGCTAGCAGTATCCGGCTGCCGTCATGGACCTTCTCGAGATCCTGGGCGATGCGCGACCACATGCGCTCGAACTCGTATCATCCGCACTGACGATCGCGATCCGTCAGCCACGGTCCGCTGCCGGATTGATCAATCGTTCCGATGGCGGCGTGCCGTGTGCCCCCAAGGAACATCGCGCACGGCAAAGCAACCAAAGGACGAATCTTGTTAAGATTGAAACTTGTACTTGTTAGTGTAGGATTAAGGGAGAGTCCGCTATTTCTCCCTTGCGGATTGCAGCATCCCCAACCGTCGTTTTACAGATCCAGCTGGCTGCGCAAAGCGTCACGCTCGTCGAGAAGTTCTCGTAGTTGTCGAGCATTGTCGGATTGAGTCTCCTGCCACTCGATGCGGTCCTCGGCAGTCCACAGGAAAGACTCGCGATTGAACCGAGCTTTCTCTGCCCTATCAAACTCCGTAAAGAGCTTGATGTCGCGCTCAACCTGGTCCAGTTGCTCCTGGAGAGTTCTTGGCATCAGCCGTTCCCTCGGCCCTGCCTCTAGCCCATTTCGATTTTCCGAGTATTCGGCGTAGCGATCAATAGGCATTCACTCCCCTCGGGCGCATGGATCGTCGCTCGGACATCACCGCAGAGGTTGCATTTTCTGGGTCTACATATCCCTACTTTTCGATTGAGGTCAAACGAGGACGGCTGCGGCGCGACGTTTGATCTGGAGCGGCCGAGAGCCGTGATCCGGAATACCTCATCGAGGAACATAGGGGCGGTCATGCCGAGCCCCGAACATCGAAGGTCATGACCTTCCGACAATCCCGTGGACGCGCACTTCGGACTTGCCCGCTTCGCAGGAGCCGCAGTCAGCCGAGCCTAGGCTCTGGCCGCGAGTGCCGAATGAGAGTGCAACAGGATTGCTGCAATTCACTTGCCCTGAGAACAGCTCGCAAGAGCTGCATGTAATTTAACGTTGAATTATGAATTGATTGCAACTCGCGCCCGAGCCGGCCCGTGAGCGCTCCAGGTCGAGAACCAAGGGTGTCGCGCGAAATCTCTCCGGTCGTCGATTCGCCACGGCCGAAGCTCCGAAAATCGCGATGAACCGGTGATGTTCATATCGGACTCCGCGATGACGTCGGCCCAAACGCCCGAGCTTATTGATCGCATCGCCCAACCAACCAATCGCTTCGTTTCATTCCATGGTTGGTGCATCAACGCCCTTTGGTTGGCCGGATGGTGCTGGATCCGTTGCACGTCGATCGCCGGAAGACGACGCAGGACCAGGATCTTGGACCCGCAGCTCAAGCCAACTAGCGGCGCGGATCGGATTGCTCTGAGAGTGCATTGCGGGACTTGTCCCCACCGGACGCGCGGCGATCGCGCACGACCCGCGCGGGCTCGCCAATGGCCACGACCTCGGGAGGAACGTCCCTGAGCACGGTGCTCCGCGCGCCGACGACGGCGCCTCTGCCCACCTTCACGCCCGGCGCAACAAACACGTCGCTGGCGATCCAGACTTGATCGCCGACCGTGATCGGGGCGGTGATGTAGCTGAACGCGATGTCGTCCATGTCATGCGATCCCGTGCAGAGATAGGATCGCTGCGAAATTACCGAATGAGAGCCGATCGAAATGAAATCCAGGCTATACAGTTCGACGTGATCGCCGACCCAGGAAAAGTCCCCTATCTCGGTCTTCCAGGGGTAGGTCACGCGCACCGTCGGGCGCAGCAGCACCTTACGGCCGATCTTTGCTCCGAACAGACGCAACAGAAAACGCCGCCATGCAAAAAAGGGCTGAGGCGAAAGTGCAAAGAGCGTCGATTGAACGACCTGCCAAAGCACCACGACGACCGCTCCCCGTCCGCGAAATCCCGGCGGCACACGAAACTGATCCAACTTCTGGAACTCGCGCATTCTGGTAAATTCGGCCGAGAGGGAGGACTATGTTTCACCCGCTGTCTATAGCGGATGCCTGGGTCCTCAGGTAGGCCTCGTAGGCGCGCCGCATCCCGGCCTCCAACGGAGTCCTGGCCTGCCACCCGAGTGCTGAGAGACGACTGACATCAAGCAGCTTGCGCGGCGTTCCGTCGGGACGCGTCGGGTCGAAGACGACGTCTCCCTGATAGTCGACGATACCGGCGATCATATGGGCGAGCTCAGCGATGGTAATGTCGCTGCCAGTCCCGATGTTGATCGGCCTCTCGTCGGAATATTTCTTCATCAGGTGAATACAAGCATCCGCCATGTCGTCAACGAAGAGAAACTCGCGGCGCGGCGAGCCGCTCCCCCAGACGACGACGCTCTTGTTTCCGGCGACCTTGGCTTCGTGAAAGCGTCGGATCAGGGCCGCTGCGACATGGCTGTATTCCGGGTGATAGTTGTCCCCGGGGCCATAGAGATTGCTCGGCATCACGCTGATGAAGTCGGAGCCATATTGGCGCCGATAAGCCTCCGCCATCTTGATGCCGGCGATCTTGGCGATGGCATAGGGCTCGTTGGTCGGCTCAAGCAGACCAGTCAAGATCGATTCTTCGCGCAGCGGCTGAGGCGCGAATTTCGGATAGATACAGGATGAACCGAGAAACATCAGCTTCTCGGCACCGTTTGCATGTGCAGCGTGGATGACGTTAGCCGCGATTGCAATGTTCTCGTAGATGAACTCGGCGCCAAGCTTGTCGTTCGCGGCAATTCCTCCCACCTTGGCCGCTGCGACGAACACGACCTGCGGCCGCATCCTTGCGAACCAATCGAACACCTGAGCTTGGTTGGTCAGGTCGATTTCGCTTCGCTTCGCGGTGAGCAACCGCACGTCTTCTTGCGCGAGCCTGCGCACCAGTGCAGCACCGACCATCCCACGATGCCCGGCGACGTAGACGCTCTTGCCCTTCAGATCAAACTCCGTGGCTGGCACTCGATCGCTCCCGCCTTGCATCCTTCAGATCGCTTGCCACCATCTCGTGCACCAGCTGGCCGAACGTCCGCTTCGGCTTCCAACCCAGCACCCGGTTCGCCTTGCTGGCATCGCCAACCAGAATGTCCACCTCGGTTGGCCGGAAGTAGGTCGGGTCGATTCGAACCACCGTCTTGCCGCTGCTTCGGTCGACGCCAATCTCATCAACGCCCTTGCCGCGCCATTCGATCTCGCGTCCCACCTCCCTGAAGGAGAGTTCAACCATCTCGCGCACCGAGCGGGTCTCACCAGTGGCAAGCACGAAATCGCCCGGCTTATCCGCCTGCATGATCAAGTGCATCCCTTCGACATAGTCCTTGGCATGCCCCCAGTCTCGTTTCGCCTCGAGATTGCCGAGGTAAAGCGTATCCTCGATCCCGACCTCGATGCGGGCCACAGCGCGCGTGATCTTGCGGGTTACGAACGTTTCACCGCGGATGGGGCTCTCGTGGTTGAACAGGATGCCGTTGCTGGCAAACATCCCGTAGGCCTCGCGGTAGTTGACCGTGATCCAGTATCCGTAGAGCTTCGCGACACCGTAGGGCGAGCGCGGATAGAACGGCGTTGTCTCCCTCTGCGGGATCTCCTGCACCAACCCATACAGTTCGGACGTGGATGCCTGGTAGAACCGCGTATCCTTCTCCATGCCCAGGATGCGGATCGCCTCCAAAAGCCTCAGTACCCCGATTGCGTCGGCGTTCGCGGTGTATTCGGGACTCTCGAAACTGACGCCGACATGGCTCTGCGCCGCCAGATTGTAGATCTCCGTCGGCTTGATCTGCTGCACGAGCCTGATCAGATTGGTGGAATCCGTCATGTCGCCGTAGTGCATCAGGAACGGCACCTCACCAACGTGCGGGTCCCGATATAGATGATCGACACGAGCCGTATTGAAGGAAGACGAACGCCGTTTGATGCCATGAACGACATAACCGAGCGATACGAGGTGCTCGGCGAGATATGCACCGTCTTGTCCAGTAACGCCCGTAATTAGCGCAACACGTCCACTCATATGCAAAAACCTGCCGTTGACCGCCGGGATTGGAGACAAATACGATGATGATAGAATGGCTCAACCACCGGAGACATGTAGAAGCGACCTTCCATGCAGGTCAATCGTAGCCGGCACGGATCATTAACGCAGGAGACATCCTGACGTGTCGCGTCAGGACAGAGGAAGAGCGTCATCGATCGATGCCGCCGCCTTCCCGGAAACCACACCTGGCCCGTGTTCAGATCTGCCCGGCCGACCGCAGATCGAACTCATGCTCGCGATCCAGCGACGCACGATGGTACGGCGGTCCCAACGCTCGATGGAACGCTTTCGTCCCTCTGCACCGAGCCTCTCGCGAAGAGAGGGATCTTCGCTCAACTGAAGAATGGCATCTGCAAGCGATCGAACGTCTCCCGCCGGAACGAGCAGGCCGGCACCCTGCACTTCGGCAGCAAGCCCCGTGCCCCGTTCTGCCATCGCGACGACGGGACGCGCGGACGCAAACATCGCCCCCAACTTGGACGGCAATACGAGATCGGCCGCCTCCGCCCTCTGCGGGACTACGTGAAGGTCGGCCGTCGCCAGCAATTCGTTGAAACTTTCGTTCGGCTGCAGTCCCAGGAAATGGACTCTCGGATTCTCAGAGGCCATCTCCACCAGTCTTGCCTTGTGCGGCCCTTCACCTGCCAGAATGAAATGCAGTCGCGGATTGCGCCGAAGAAGGGCGGCGGCTTCGACGAGGAGGTCAAGTCCTTGCTTCGCCGACATGGTCCCGGAGTAGAGAGCAACGACGTCATCTTCGTCGATATTCAGGGATGTGCGATATCTGGTCTTCTTCGGACGGGGAAATATCGCATCCGTGTCGATCCAGTTCCGGATCTCGGTCGTTCTCTGCGGATCAACGTCTTTGTCCCACAAACGCTCCACCATTTGCGGACAGATGCTGGAAACGCGATCAAACGATCTGAGGACCGCCGCCTCCGCCTTGAGCATCACCTTTCGCAGTGAAGCATTCCGGAGCAGGCCCAGACCGTATGCGGCATCAATCTCGAAGTCTTGTACATGAAGCCACGACTTGGCATCGATACGACGAGCAACAAAGGAAGCAAATCGGGCCGACATCAACGACGGCGCGACTGAAATGATGATGTCGGGCCGCCAGCAATATGCATCGATCAGCGCCGGCACCAGGCTTGTCAGTGCAAAGGACAGGTGATGAATCAGACGCCTTGCACCGGTCGGCTGCCTGGGAACGTAGATCGGCGCTCGCACTACGCTCACGCCCTCCATCATCGAGCGCCTGAAATAGGAGGTATTCAAACCGGCGGGGATGCTCCAGGCCGGATAGTAGGGAGGCGCCGTAACGACCCTCACCTCATGGCCCTCGGCAACAAGGCTTTCGCAAAGCTCCGTATTGTATTTGGCCACACCGATCAGATCGGGAGCGTAATTGATGCCGATCAAAAGAATGCGCATTCAATCCAATTCCTGAACGATAACTCGTATCCAAAACTCGAGACAGCCAAGGATCACCGCATTGGCTCAACAGCCTCCGCTGAACGATCGCTGCCGCGGCGGCTAATCGCCGCTTGAACTCCGGTGCGAAATCAAGGGAACTACGCCTGGTACAGGCCCGCCAATCATCGGAGACGAGCTTCGCTCCACGTCGACACGGCACGGCTTGTGCCAATCTTGGCAGCCTGATCTTGGCAGCCTGACCGAACTCAGCCCCGCAGTCCGTGAACCTTCGGGCCAGAACGTGCGCTTGCGCAACGCGCCAGTCTCTCGCTCCCCACACTTTCGCTGCGAGGTGGTGGCAGCTCTCATTAACGGAGTAAAGAAATGATCATTTTAATGATGAACGCGCACCGCCGAGAGCCGTCAAGCAACAACGGAAGCCTTCCGAGAAACGCCCCTCCTAGTAAGCCCGGCGAAGGATCGGGCTGGTCTCCGCTATACAGACCCGGTCCCAATACCAGCCGTAGGGAGTTTCCACGCGAACTTGAGGGCAACGCCGCCGCGGCACATAGCGGTAAGGATAAGATTGAGCCCAGAAGGTGACCGGCAACACGTGCTCGACCGGCGCCGGGACTACGGGTGCCGAGACTAGGGGTGCCGGCAACTGCATCGCAGCGATTGCCTGCGGCCCGGCCAACAGGACCATTGCCGATACCAACAACCCCAAACGCCGGATAGTCTTCTTCGCCATCGCCTTCCCCTGCGCTCGCCAGCCGGCGACGAAATTCGCCAAACTAGAATATTTCAAAATTCAGCCGGATATCGAGTTTATTGTTTATCAACGGGATCAGAAAAAGGCAACGGACCATGGCGCGCCCATCCACCACCACGGAATGTCTCATCGGGTCCGCTAGAAGGCGCCCGCCCCCTCCTTTTCCGGCGCTCGCCGGTATTCGCCCCTGACGAATTGTTTGCTGACAGCCTGAAACAGCGGCGCGTTCTCCCGGCCAAGACCCGCGAAGACCAGGATGTCGCGCAGCGTTCGCCACCGACTTTCGTCGTATTCGCCTATTCGGGCGCCAACAGGCAGCACAAGCGACCGCTGCTGCTCCAATTCGAACTTGACGCGCTCAGGAACGAGGCGCGACCGGTCAAAATCGACAATGATCGGAATCGCCCGGCTGTAGTCGGCATAGGCAAATTGCCACCCCCGAACCAAGCCGTGCAACAGGTCGGCCATTGCGGACGGCCGGTCTCGAATCAGATCGTTGCTGGCGAAATAAACCTGTCCAGGCACGTGGATTGCGTAGTCCTGAGGTTTCATGACGCTCAATGGGACGTAGTCCGCGCTTGTCTGGCTGGGCTGCTGATCGATCGGGACAACGATTGCGTCCACGTCCCCGGACCTCAACGCCTGGAAGTTGGCCCGGTCGGGGACTTTGACAATCCGACTACGTGGCAATCGAAGCTTGGCCATCATGGCGTCAAAGACGACCTCTGCCTCACTCCCCTCGCGGCAACCGATGCGCTTGCCGATGAGGTCGTCCGGGCGATGCAAGCCCGACCGCTCCAGCGCAAAAATCGCCACCGAGGTGTCGAGAAAGCTGGCTGCAAAGGCAGTGACAGGAGTCCCCCGCCAAACGGCAAGCAAGAACTTCTGACCGGTCGTCACCCCGATTGCATTCTCCCGCGCAACCGTTTCGACGAAACCAGGATCGTCTGGAAGGGCTCTCAATGCGACGCCTCGCCTGAAATAGCCCTCCCTGGCAGCAATCATCTCCCCGGCGAAGCGGGCGGAGTAGGGCCCATCCAGGAAGAAGCCGGCGTGAAACGAGGAATCGGCGGGGGTGTGGACGGGCGCGACATCAGGAACCAAGGCAAAGACAACAAGGCCGGTCGCGGACAGCGCCGCGAGACCAATCGCCACCCGGCGCGTCACCGTTGATCCCGATCGCCGCCGTCGGTGACGCATGCACGTATCCTCTTCCGACCTTCGAATTTTGTGTTCCAAATGGCAGATTTAGGATAATGAGATCACAAGAAGTAAGGTTATTTTTTCATTCGTCTTTCGGCTACTGCCTTTCCTGATAGCACCCAACCCGATCTTTCCTTGTCCTGAGTTGATATTATGACAATTGCATCGGCTCGCCCGACCTCCGCCGCGGACAGTCCGGTAGAAATTCACGTGCTCGACGAGGCGAATCCGGCACGCGCAAGTTTAGCAGTGAGATGGTGGCGACCGAACATTGTTGAACTGCTGGCTCTTGTGGCCGACGCCATCATCATCGTGGCAAGCGGCGCTGGCTGTGCTGCCGGATACCAGATCTATGCGCGGCCGGAGCACGACCAGCTCGACGTCTACACCGCGCTCAGCCTCGTCGTCGCGCTCAACTTCGTGCTTCTGATCAAGGTTCAGCACGGCTACGCTCTCAAGAACTTTACCGACCTGCCGCGGCTATTCAAAAAGACACTGGCAACGTGGACCGCCCTGTTCGGCGCGCTGATCGTTATCACCTTTGCGATAAAGGCCAGCAATCAAATCTCGCGCGGCACGATAATCTCGTTCTACCTGGTCGCGCCAGTTCTGCTTCTGCCGGCGAAGGCAGCCATTGCGCGATTTGTCACGACTGCGTTGCGGAACGGCGGCGCCTTCGCCAGGCGCCGCGCCGTGGCGATCGCCGAGCGCGGGTTGGCATCATCGGAGGCCATGGCAGAACTCACACAGCATGGCTACCGGATCACGCGGATCATGGAGCTCCGCCCGGAGTGTCTGACTTCGCCGTCGTTGATTCCGTCGATCGGTCCGCGCCTTGACGACTTTATCGCCTACGCGCGAGAGAACCAGATCGAACAGGTGTTCCTGCTGCTCAGGTGGGATCATTGGCACGCGATCGACATGATCGCGGACGCGATGAGAATCCTTCCGATACCGGTAAATCTCGTCTCCGATCCAGACGTCTCGAGGTTCTTGCGCTACCCGGTCGCGACGGCCGGAAGCAGCATGATTGCAGAGATACGGCGCGCACCAATTTCGCGGCAAGAACAGGCTCTCAAACGCGCGTTCGACCTGATCGGCGCCAGCCTCGGCCTGCTGGTGTTCGCACCGGTCATGCTGATGACCGCGATCCTGATCAAATGCACATCGAGCGGCCCGGTGCTCTTTCGGCAAACCCGGAACGGCTTCAACGGTCGCGCCTTCAAGATCTACAAGTTTCGGACGATGCGCGTGCTGGAAGATGGGCCGATCATTCCGCAGGCGCGCAGGAACGATCCTCGCGTAACTCCGGTCGGCAGATGGCTACGCAAGACCTCGATCGACGAACTGCCGCAGCTCTTCAATGTCCTGCTGGGCGACATGTCGCTGGTCGGCCCCCGCCCCCACGCGGCTGCGCACAACTCGGAGTATGAGCAGGTCATCAGCAACTACGCGTTTCGCCAACACGTTAAACCAGGCATCACTGGCTGGGCTCAGGTCAACGGCTACCGCGGCGAAACGCTGACCGTCAGTATGATGAAGTCCAGGGTCGACCTGGACCTGTGGTACATCAACAACTGGAGCATCTGGCTCGACGCGAAGATCATCTTGCGCACCGTGGTACAAGTGACTCGCGATCCCGTGGCCTATTGATGTCTTGCCCCGCTTCCCTCCAGTAGAGGCAGCCCATTCATCCAGCGATGCTGCCAATCGTATGGGCGCGCGCCCGATCGTGGATTCGTTCACTCAGAATGAGAATTAGGCAATTAACTTTGTCCTCAAACAAGCTCGCATCAGGGCTCCGCATCATCCTATAACGTTGTGCGATCAGAGCACCACCGCCAAGCCCCAGCGCCCGCCAGCAGCAATCCAGTTTCAGGAAAGATGAAAACCTACCTCATCAAATATTTCGTCCTGGGCAGCGAGCAGGTCATCTTCAGCTTCTCCAATTTCTTCTACCTGGCGGTGATTGCGCGCCGGCTGCCGCTGGCCGAATTCGCCGAGCTGAGCCTTGGATATACCTGCTATCTCATTCTCATTGGCGCTCATCACGCGGTCATCTGCGATCCCATCATCGCGACCGGAATCAGCGCACAGGCCAGTCAACAATCATTGTTGCGGCGCCTGTGGACGGTCAATGTATCCTTTGGCTGCCTGGCACTGGCCGCAGGATGCGCACTCGTCTTGAACAGCAGCACTCACGAGGTGCAAACGCTCACAGTTGTTGCTCTAGCTTGCCTGTTCTTCAGCTTTGCCGGTCCGGTCCAGTTCGTTCGGCGAATTATGCACATTCAGGGACACGTGCAAGCCTCCGCCATCGCAGCAGCGGCTTACGCAACTGTCCTGATCGGGTCAGCCTGGATGCTGCCCCACGTCAATCTGGAATCGCACTTTGCATATACCGTACCCTTCATCCTCGGCAATCTGGTCTTCCTTGTCTCAGCTTGGCGAAACATCCCTCACAAGCTCAACGACAGCCAGAACATCTCCCTGAAGTCCCATTTCCGGGCGGGGTACTCGTTCCTGATCAACAACCTCCTCGGCCTCGCGACGACAAATGTCTATCCGTTCGTGTTCGTGTTTCTGAACTCGCCCGAAGCCGTTGCAAGCTATCGACTGATGTTCGCCGTGATAGCTCCATTCGCTCAGTTGCTTGGCGGGCTCTCAGGATTCATCACGCCGCGCATTGCGGTCGCGAAGATCAGCCAGATTGAAACCCCTCACCTGCTCATCCTGACTCTGATCGTCTTCGCTCCGCTTCCGTTGGCCGTGATGGCAATCTGGTTCGGCAACGACGCGGCCTCTCTCATCTTCGGAGCCAAGTATGCCGCACTCGGAGGTTCCATCCCAGTTGCATTGATCTCGACGAGCTTCGCCCTCGCACTTGCCACCGTGAGCATGTGGCTGAGGGCCAATCAGCGGCTGGGCCTGATGCAGGCCGGCAGCTTGATCGCCGCGGCGATAACCGCCGTCATCGCGATCCCCAGTTGCCTGGCCCTTGGAGTTACCGGCGCGTTCGTCTCCCTGGCGATTGCCAATGGCGCCGCGGCGCTTTGGGTAGCATTCAAGGGAGCCTCGGGCCGTATCCGAACGCAGCCCGGTTAACCTCTCACTTCTGCGACGTCTCGGGCATCGACCCGCGGCGAATTGAGGGGGGTGCAGGAACATAGACAGCGCGTTTGGTGAGGAGGAGCATGACCGCCGAAGCCATGACGGTAGAGCTATGGATTGCCCATTCCGACCACCCCACTTGAAACGGGCCGCGGAGCAAGATCATGCAAAGCATCGGCGAAAGACAGAGAATGAAGTACAGCGGCGACAGCCTTTGGGCAGTGAGGCCGCGACGTTCTACCCGATCGAGAACATAGACGATCGCGACAGACATCAGCATCGCCCCAACAATCCCGAAGCTGAAATAGCCTTCGATCGGCGGCGGAGCCGAGACGTTGTCGGTGCCGAAGCCTTTCAGGATGAAGATGTAGTCATGCATGATCTCACCGACCGTTCTTCCCTTCCCGGCCCAAAGATCGCGGGGAACGAAGAACAGCAGTGCGCCCATGATGTTCGATCCCCATTCCAGGCCCTTCATTTCGACCCACATGATGGCATAGCAGAACAGATCGAGGCCTGAGAAATCAGGATGAACAAAGAACTGGGAGAACGGCCGCTGATCGAGAGAGACGTTCGCGTACCGGAAAATGGATCCGAATAGGGGCGACGCCAGCAATCCGGCAAAATAGGTGACGAGAAACAAACGGACGCTTCTTGGGCCAAATATCGCAAGCACGCAGAATACAATCAATGTCGAGGAGCGAAAACGCGCAGAAATGAGCGGGTTGTTGATGAAGAGACCCGCCAGAAGCAGAATTGCAAAACACGTCACCCAGCCCGTGTTCCGGCGAGTCAAAGCGACACTCGCACCGATGACGGGAGCAACCAGCGTGAATGGCCGGAAGAATGCCGTGACCAGAATGTTGATCATCTTGCTTTCGCCAACCACCGAACCGAAGGCCTCGCGATTCACCTGAAGCAATGACGAGCCAAGATAACCAACCAATCCCAGCGATACGACGAGCGAGGCAGCTGCCAAAAGGGTGTAGTTCGGGTTTTGCTCGGCGGCGAGGCTTCTGTCCAGAAACCGGTTATGGCGGGGTTCGGGAGCGCGAAAGGGACGATAGATGACGAAGCAGAGGCCCACGATCGTCATGAATGCGCAAAGGACGCTGGCCGGCACAACCAGGCTTACATCAGCCAGAATTGGATCGAAGTCGTTTCCGATCTGCTGAAGAGGCGCCACGGCCAGAAACAGAAGGTTGAAAACGAAAAAGACGACGAACAGCAAGTAGGATCTGGCCAGGGCGATCTTCAATCCGAACAGGGAAACAATCCCGTTCACCCCGAGTATCACTGCTGCGATCGACGATGCACGCGGGTTCGACCAGGCCTGGGTGAACGAAAGGAGCAAGTAGGCTCCGCCTGAGCCGATCACGACATAGTCGAAGACGCTCTTCGGCGTCACATACAACTGGGAAGCGGCTGCGTTACGCGAGAGCTGGTTCATAACCCAAAAACATCAGAGTTCGCCGAGCTCCGCGTTGCGGCGCCGGCTCTGGAAAGAGCACATCCCACCGCAGTTTAACCTCGGCGCAGATCGTACAGTACATATCTCGGTCGCGTTAACGCTTCGAACTCGCTCACCTTGCGGCCAAAACTCAGGTGAGATATCCTTGTAATATATAGAAGATATCAACGGAATACTTACTTGAATGCCCTTTCCCTCGGCCCGGATTTACGAAGACCTTGAGCTGCATGCCCGTATGGACCGGCGTCAGCTTCTTTCCGCCGGCATCCTCCTCGCGGGAGCATCTTCAATGCCGGCCTCGGCAGTGGCCGCGGCGAGTTCGGGAGCGAAGACGAAGAAAGTTTACGCTCATTGGCATTGGTTTCCGACCTCGTTTGATAACTGGCCGGCGGACAAAGATCAGTATGCCGACTATCTGTCGCCAGACGGGTCCCAAGGCAAACTTCGGGCCGAAGGCGGCTTCGTTCGCGAACGGCCCCTGCCTCGACCTCCACGCCCGGAGGCAAACTGGGCTGTGCTTGACATGCTTGATGAGATCAAGGCCGCACATCGCATCGGGCTGGATGGCTTCCTGTTCAACATGGGAGGCATAGACGACGAATCCCCGTACATGATCCATCTACGCAACATGCTCGAGGCCGCCCGACGGGGCCCGCCGGGATTTGAAGTCATACTATCGATCGATACCGTAATTCTGGTGAAGACACCGGTCGATGCGATCGCCGACGCAATCCTCAAGCTGGCGCGGAACTCCCACGTCGCGCGCCAATCGGACGGCCGACTGATCCTGGGGGCCTTTTCTCCCGAGCAGTGGGACGTTGGCCGATGGAAGGAACTGTTGCAGCGACTGACGGCCGGCGGAGAGAAGGTCTTCTTCTACCCAACATTTCTCGATGTGCGCAAAACGATCGATTTCATGGAGTTGATCGATGGTGCATCGATGTGGGGAGTCGACAAATTGAGCGACATCCCTCTCCTCAAGAAAGTGGGAAAGTTGGCCAAACAGGCTGGGAAGGTCTGGGCATCCGTGGTGTGGCCGCAGGACTTCCGGCCGCACAATCGCTGGTTCTCGGAATGCCACAACAGTGAATTGTTCCGGGCTTCATGGATCGCGGCAATGGAAATCGGCTCCGACGCGGTCAACATCGCCACCTGGAACGACTATTCCGAAGGATCCGAAATTCGACCGTCCACCAGCATTCAGTATGCTTTTTATGATCTCGCTGCGTTCTATATCGCTTGGTTCAAGAACGGCACGATGCCGCCGATCACTGAAGACGTGCTCTACTATTTTCACCGAATCGAGTCCACCGAGGCGGCCGGGACCGGCTCTGCTCAACCGTTTCGGTTCGCAACAAATTTGGTCAGTCGCTTTGCCGATCCGCCTCAGAATGACATCGAGCTGCTTGCGTTCCTGAAGGAGCCGGGCGAGCTCACGATAGCGACCGCGAAGGGCTCAAAGAGCCTGAAGGCGAAAGCTGGAATCACGTCGTTTCGAACTCCGCTCGTGCCGGGCAAAGTGAGTTTTCGGCTCAGCCGCGGAGACGCCAGCATCATAGACCTGCCGAGCGCGTTCGAAATTCGTGAGACCTCGGCCTATCAGGATCTGCTGTATCACGGCGGGTCGTCGTCCCGACCGCCGGTCTAGAACATTCCGGTCGTGGTACAGACGAGGACTGCCTGGATATTTGGCCGTCATTTCTCTTGAGCGCACCAGCGTCAGTGAGTCCCATGCATTCAACTTTCTTCCCGGAATTGGCCGCTGGCGGATTTTCCAGAATCGACGGCACGATTGCGTTTTATCAGCGCGTGAATGCCCTCGTGACGCCGAGCACCAGAATGATCGATTTCGGCGCGGGCCGTGGCGCGATCCATGAAGACGCCAGCTCGGAGTACCGGCGCAATCTCTGCAATTTCAAGGGACGCGTCGCCCAAGTCATCGGATTGGACGTCGACGAAGCCGTCTTCACCAATCCGTCGCTGGACGAGGCGATGCTCTTGGATCCGACGGGACGTGCGCCGCTGCCCGCCAATTGCGCCGACATCATCCTGTCGGATTGCACATTCGAGCATATTCCGGATCCGGCTCAGAGCTCCGCCGAGATGGACAGACTCTTGAAGCCCGGCGGCTGGATCTGCGCGCGAACCCCAAACAGGTACGGCTACATCGCATTGGCCAACCGCCTGATCCCGAGCGGAATTAGCCGCACCATACTCAGCTCGGCACAACCCGAACGCAAGGATGAGGACATCTTTCCGGCGGTCTATCGTTTGAACACGCCGGCTACGCTGCGGAGGTATTTTCCACCCGCGCGGTTTGACCATTTTGTATATGCCTGGGATGCGGAGCCAGCCTACCACGCCAACAACCGCAGCATCTACCGTGCATTTCAACTCGTTCAGTTTCTTACGCCTGACGCCTTCAAGACGGTCCTGATGGTCTTCATCCGGAAGAAGCTCGACTGTCCGGCGGGAGCCGCCTAGCTTTTGCGTTGGTGAATTCGCTTCCTCGAGGCGATACACTGTCGAAATAAACCTTAAAGCCGAGATCTTGACCAAACCGCAGCACTTTCGGTTATTTTGGCTGGCGCGAGGAACGACTATGCTGAAAATTGTTATTCAAGTTTTATTCCTTTTCTTCCCCTGGAAACTCCGTCGGCTGGTCCTCAACACGATCCCTGGTTTTTCCATCCATCGCGACGCGCGGATCGGCCTCTCCTTGATCCTCGCCGACGAATGCATCATGGAAGCGAAGACCTACATCGGTCATCTCAACTATATCGGCCGGCTTGATCGGTTGCAGATGGATGAAGATGCGGTCATTGGCAATCTGAACTGGATCGGTGGACTGTCGACTCGCCTCAATTCGCCGGCCTTCCGAACCAGAACGAAGCGACGTTCGGATCTTATAATGCGCAAAGCCAGTCTGGTGATGAGTCAGCATTACATAGATTGCACAGACCGGATCGAGTTTCGTCAATTCTGCGGTCTCGCCGGATTCCGCAGCCAGTTGTTGACCCACGGGGTCAATCCAATGTCTGCCCGGCAGACATGCTCTCCTATCACGATAGGAGCCTATACGATGATCGGCACCGGCGTGATCATTCTGCAGGGTGTCACGATCCCGGACTATTGCGTTGTGGCTTCGGGTGCCGTTGTAACCCACGTCGCGCCCCAGGAATATTCGATGATCGGCGGCAATCCGGCGGTTCACCAGCGGGACATCCCCAAGACCGCAAAGATCTTTCACCGGACCGCCTTCACAGTCACGTAATACTCGGACACGGCTCGTAGCCGCGTCCGGGCAGGCCCCATGCGTCGCGCACGCTGACCTGGCCTCGACAGTCCGTTGGGCGACATTGGAGATCCGCGGCGCTGTCTCGCCAAAATGCTGCGCTCGCCATCGACCATGCTTTTGCTGACATGCTGAAGGATCGACGACCTCGTGCCTGGTAAAATGATCGTTGTAGCGGGTCCCCTTCCTCCGCCGGTCCATGGCGCAGCTCTCATCACCAGGCGAGCGGCCGATACTCTGCGCGCTGCAGGATTTCAACTCGCGTTCGGCGACACCTCGCCAGGCCATGCTCCCAATCGATGGCGGCATCATTTCAATCGCGCACTGGCATACGCCCGATGCGGACGAACCATCCTTCACCACCCGGAGGCCTCGATACTCTACCTTTCTCTGTCCGGTGGATATGGACTGCTTTATGATCTCCTGGTCGTCGTCCTTGCGCGGTGGATAGGGAAGACGATCGCGTTCCATCATCACAGCTTTGCATACCTGACGAAGCGCAGCGCTATCCTGGCGTCCATTGTCCGCATGGCCGGCGCCAACCAGTTTCATATTGCGCTCTGTCCCAGGATGGCGACGACACTTTCGGAGCTGTATGGCAAGCATCTAAGAACGGTCGTCGTTTCCAACCTGGCGTTTATCGATTTGCCCGCGGTCGGAACGCGGAGCTGTGACCGGACATTCAGCTCGATTGGCTATCTATCGAACATCTCGCTCGAAAAGGGTATCGACCGCTTTCTCGACCTGATGGCTCGACTGCGAGAGAGCGGATCCGGCCTGACGGCACGAATCGCTGGTCCCTGCTCCGATTTGGAAATCGAGGACTACATCAAGCGCCGCGCGAGCGAGATCGGTGGAATTGAATATGTGGGGCCCGTATACGATGACGCCAAGGTCCACTTTCTCTCCTCGATAGACGTTCTGGTATTTCCGACGAGATACGTCAACGAGGCGCAGCCTGTCGTGATCTATGAGGCGCAGATGGCAGGCATCATCGTTGCTGCCTCCAGCCGCGGATGCATCGCCAACATGGTGTCGGAAGAATTGCTGCTCGATCCGAGCGCGTCAGATCTGGACAGGATCGCGGAACAAATCCTCGCGTGGGAAAGGTCGGGCGCCGACTTTCAAGCCGTTCTGAACGAGACCAAGCGCAACCGCGCAGCGTTGCTCATTCAGCGCGAAGATGACGCCAGAAAGTTTCTGGGGCTTTTCGAGGACCCCGCGATTGGATGAGCAGACAGCACGGCAGGGTCATTTCTGCGATAGTGAATATCGAAAGGTCGACATCTTCATCGTTCCCAGAATCGTGTCGACGCGCTGATAGCCGTAGACGGTCGCATCCTTGCAGTGATCACTATGGTAATAGCAGATCTTGACCCTGATCATTCGAGAGCAGTTGTTCTTGACGCTCACGATATGATCCATCAGCTCTCCGTTCGCGACATGCCCTTTGGCAGCCGCCTCGACATTGAGGCAAGGACGATTGGCGCCGTCGCGGATGACAGGCGATTCCGATGTGTCGGCGTCGCCTTGCATCGTGAATTTTGACTTAGTGCTTTGTGCGTGAGCTGATGGAAGGTTCTGGATCAATGTCCAGGCCGCAGCCATGCAGATCAGCAGGACAAGCCGAAAGAGCGATCGAACCATTACCGCCACATCCTTTCAGGCAACTCGACTCCCGGCACGGCAGCCTTCACGCCTTCATACGCCAGCCGCTTCGCAAAGGCTTCACGGGCGACCAGGCCAACGCCCCCGAGGCTCGCCAGCAATCTATCCTTCTGAGGCCAACCGACCCCCGTCAGAATGCGCGCCGCATCATCGGTGAACTCGCTTTCGACCATGCCGGCGAACTCGGCAACGACCTTTTGCTGCAGCTGTTCGCCAAGCAATGGAAATATCGCAAGCGCCAGCCTGTTGCGACGGAGCGCAATCCAGCCTTCGTATGGTCCAGCCGCGTACGACCGTTCGAGATAGCGGATATTTCCCGCGTCGAAACCGTCACGCTCGTTCTTCACCCAATACAGCAACAGCCAGAGAAAAGCGTCGGCCGGATCGAGCATCAAAGACGACTTCAGCTTGTTCTCCGCGGCCGACAATTTGCGTTCAGGGTCCTGGGAACCCTTTCCCAGCAGGTCCTCCTCGGCGGAGCGAAGTGCAATCAGCGCTCGGGCTCGCACCAGATCGGGGTAGGAAAGGCTCGATGGCGAGCCGGCGTCCATACGCGCCGCGATCGACTCCACGGTCCCCGGCTTGAGCTGTTCACCGACCAAAATGTGCGTGGCGACGGAGCTGACCTGCAGATCGGCCCAGAACGACGGCAGCACGATCAACGACCAGGCAACTCCGGCGATACCCGTCAGAAGCAGTACGCCCCTGCAACATTTCCGCCAAACCTCGCCCATGCTAGTCGACGTAGCCGTAACGGGCATAGTTCTTCTTGTAATAGTAACGGCTGTGATAGGACTCGTAGCGGGCAAGGCGCTTCGTATCTGCCTTGTTGAGAACGACGCCGAGCAACTTGTCCTGGATTTCCTGAGAACCACGCAGATTGTGCCTGACGACATCCATCAGGGTCTTGCCCCACTCCACGACGAATATGTAGGAGTCAACGAAAGTCGACGTCACGCGCACGTCCACTACCGGCGCCATGGGCGGCATGTCGAGCACGATGTAGTCGAACTTGTCCCTCAGCTCACCGATCAGGCCGTGCATCATCTTGGATGCCAATATCTCGTTGGTATGAAGAAGCTTGGAGGTCGTACCTGCAGCCAGAATCGAGAGCCCCGTTTGCGCATCAACCGTCAACGCTTGCTCCAATTTGGCCTTATGCGCGAGGATCTCGACCAAACCAGACTCCGCGTCGGGCGTCAGCGCGCGTGAGAGCGAGGGATTGCGGAGGTCGCAATCGATCAGGAGAACGCGCGCACCGCCATGGGCCATCAATTGCGCAAGGTTGGCAGACAGCGTGCTCTTGCCTTCATTCGGAAGAGTCGACGTAAACGCCAGCACGCGGTTCTCTCGAACAATCGAGTTTAGATCGACTGCCACCTTCGTCGAGCGCACCGCTTCGGAGAAGCGCGAGAGAGGATGATCAACGACATAACGCAGCAATCTCGCCCCGGCGTCCTTGGTCGCAGCTGCGTTCACCGTCGGCAGCAGCGCTATGCAACTCGCACCGAGCACCTCTTCGACCTGTTGGGTCGTCCTGAACACCCGGTCCATCATTTCACGCACGATCGCCAGGACGAAGCTCAGCACCAACCCGCCGAAAAGAGCCACGCCCAGCACGACAAGAGTCTTTGGATAGCTCTTGACCAGCGGTGTCGTTGCTGCACTGATCACACGCGCTTCACTGATCGGGAAGGATTGCTGCTGGACGGATTCCATGTAGCGCTGCAGGAAATTGTCGTACATCGCCTGGTACGACTGCGCATTGCTATCGAGCTCGCGTAGCCGAACCTGCGCCTGATTCGTCAGCTGGGACTCCGAAACCACCGTTGCCAAACTGGCCTTGATGCTGTCCTCGCGCGTGACGGCGATATCATAGTCGCTCTTGTAAGATTCCTGAATGCGCTTGAGCTCGTCGACGATGTTACGCTTGATCTCGTCCATCTGGCGACGCAGGTTCACCGCGGCAAGATGATCCTGGCCATACTTGGCCGACCAGATCGCTTCCTTGGCGGCCATGTCGACATACTGCCCCCGCAGCTTGACGATGGTCTCGTTCCGAAGAGCATCCGCCACCGCCGCATCCGGTATTTCGCGCTTCAGGATATCGTTGATGCGGTCCAGCCGCGCCCTGGCCTCGGCCGTCGAAGCATGTGCCCCAACCAGCTGGCTGTTCACTTCGGCGAGCTGTTGCTCGTTCATCAAGCGCCCGCCGGTATCGACAATGTTGTTGGCCGTCTTGAAATCGACGACCGCCTTCTGTGCCGCGGATGCCTGAGCGCGCAACTCCTTGATGCGATCCTGCAACCAGACGCTGGCACGACGCGTCGATTGGTACTTGGCTTCCAGCTGGTCAACGATGTAGGCGTCAGCGATCGCATTGGCGATCTGCGCCGCCTTCGCGGGATCACGCGACGTGAAGCCAATCTCCATGACGTATGTGAGACCGAGGCGCTTGATGGTACGATTGCTCTCAAAGCGCTGCAGAGCCTTGCGCTGCAATCTGAATTCGGAACCGGCACGGCCGCTGGAAAACAGATCGGAAAAGAAATTGCCGATCGACCCGATCAAGCTTCCGCCGCTGCCGAGGAACTCCGGATCTTCGGTCAGGTGCAAGTCACGAATGACCGCCAGGCTGATGTTCTCGGACTTGAGAATTTCGACCTGCGTTTCCACCGACGCGGAGTCGGGGGCCACATCACCGAGCATCGATTGCTGTTGAAACAATTGTACTTTGCGAGTGTCGATGACGATCGAAGCCGTGGAGGTGAATTGCGGAGCTTCTGTAAAAAGATAGAGAAGCGCCAAGATCACGGAGGCGGATAGGATCGCGACAATTGTCGGGAACTGATGCCGGATGACATCCAAATGCAAAGTCAGCGATTGAAATGGGGAGCCTTGAGTCTCGGCGAATTCGCGATTGATCTCCGAGGTGGACTTGTTCAGCTGCAACATCCGGTAATTCCTGAAATCAATCAATGCCCGTACTTGGGCCGACAAGCGCGCGGCGACGTGATTTCACGTATCCGCAAATCACGCACAGTCATCGACGCATGGACGCACCCAGGTGCTTCACGGGCAGTATATCGTGCGAGTCATCGCAGAAGACCAAAGGCAGCGCGTGACACGCTGCCTTGGTTTATTTTCTCTAAGGGATGCCGGCGCAAGAGGCCCGGACGTTACTGCGTCGGACTAACCGCCGGATAAGCGGTCGAGGGAGTCACCGAACCCGAATAACTCGTTGCACTGTTCGGGTAGTGCAGGCCACCAAAGCTCTGGGCACCGGAGCCGCTGCCACCAAAGGCAAACCCGGAGCCGGTCGTTGGGCCACCACCACCGGAACCGCCACCGCCGCCCGCCGCAGCGATTGCAACGTCGCCGGTCGCGGCCTGATAGGCTGCAATCACGTCCGGATTGTTCGTTCCGGCGACGGCGGCCTGAATTTCATTGGCAAACGCCTGATCGGTCTGTGCCGCCATGCGGGCCACCTGGGCAAGACCTGCGACGATGGCGCGCAACTGATCCTTCGTTGTCGCCGGGTTCTTCAACAATTCGATCAGACCCGGCACCGTCGTCGGATCCGACGCTCCGAGGTCTCGGACGCGCGAAATCAACTGCGGACCGCCATCAGGATATTGCTGCAAAAGCGTTGCAGGAGATCCCTTGAAATCGGAGATGATTTGAGCCTGCAGTTGCCGGCTGGGCGGATAAACAGCCGCGCTGGCAGCGGAGGATATCGAGCTTGCGACCACAATCACCGCTACGGCTCGAACCGTAAACCTGACAAGGTTCATAATTTCCTCAACAACGAGTTTGCCTCAATGGCCGGAACGAAAACGATGCGAAAATAGTCGAAAGAGGCAGCCCTGTCCACCAATTCTAAAGGAATAGTTAAGACCCAAGTGCCTGGAAAGAGGACTGTTTTGGCGATCCCGAGGTGCCAGCACGGGTCGGCAGCGCATTTGCCGCAGTCCCTTGCGGCTCAACGCTCCCTTCGCCGGAGTGGAAGGATTGCGCCAGACCGACCCCGAAGAGCGCAAAGAAGGGGATGCTGTAGCCCGGTATCTGCAACGTGAAATCGAGGCTGGAATGGAGCAACGCCAGCAGTGCGATGCCGATGGCTGCCAGGGGAATCGAAGCGTCACGCTTTCGGCTGAACACCCCGCGCGCAAGCACTGTGAGCATCACCGCCCAACCGGCCGACAGGAGCAGCGTCATCGGAATTCCGGCCTCCAAAGCGACCTCCAGAGGGGTCGAATGGGCTGCATTCCAAGTGCCGCGCATGGAAATATTCGGGCTGCGGAAGGGCGGAAACGCCGACTGGAAAGTCCCCATCCCGGTGCCGAACCAGGGATTATCGGCGATGATGCGCAGCGAGGACTTCCACCCCTCCAGCCGGCCGCTATCGGTCAGCCCCTGGCTGTCGAAGCGGCTCACGACACGACCACCGAGCAATTCCAGGAGAACGAGAGCTACCAAGGCGGCGGCCGCCAATGCCATCCAGACGCCGGTGCGCGGCGGAAGGTCCTTCCGCAGGAAAACGACAAAGACGAAGATCATGGAGAGGAGCGAAACAGCCACGCCCGCCCGCGAGCCGGTCATGAACATCGCCATGACGCAGATCAGGAGTGCGGCGAATTTCAGAGCGATCAAAGCCTGCGGAATTTTGGCCAGATCGCGAGAGAGATTGCTCCACCTGAAGCGTCGTCCGGGAAGGTGGCGGCGCACGTCCGTAAGAATCAGAAGCATCCAGATGACGGCACATGAGCCGAAATAGGCAGCCGCGGTATTGCGGTTGATGAAAGTACCGGTGACGCTGCTGAGATAGGCGGTCTTGTCGCGCCACAGAATCATGGTCGGTTCGATGAGGAACGAGAGTACGCCATACGCAGCGTAGAAGCTGCCTGAGAGCGCAATCACCAGCATGATCTGGCGTGCACGCCTCGCATCGACGCCAATGACAAGCCCCACCAGAATGGCCAGAATGTTTGCAAGCGGCGCCCCCAGAGCAAAGAAAGCTTCATGCCTGACAATCGAGGCCGATGGCGCAACGGCGGAATCGAACAGCGAGCCGAGCTGCTTCCAGATCGGATGATATGGCGCAATCCACGGGCTGTCGGACAGTTGTTCGTGCAGCACGCCCCCGTAAGCCGCAACAACAATGAAGACGCCGGCGATGATCCAGAGATGGGGACGACGCAAGGCCCTCGTCGGCGCAAATATCAACGCGATTCCCAGACAAGCGCACCAGAAGGCAATGGCCAGATTGTTGGTCGACCCGAACGGGAATGGCGCGCTTGCTACAACAAAGAACAGTACACAGCTGGCTACGAGATCAGCCGACCAGCGAATGTTCATCGAAACACGGCCCATCGCTTTCGTCTGACGCCCCCCAGTGGAGAATACATTAGAGCGGATGATCCCGCAGGCGTCCAGCAAGTGCCGCACTCGGAAGAGGCGGCGGTGGATGATCCATTCTGAACCGTACCCCGCCTACAGAGGTTAATTTCCGGCGTCAACTCGTCCGGGAGCACAGTCACGAGGTAGAACATTCTGCCGGCCCTGCTCCGCAATGCTTCCCGATCCACGCAGCCTCGAGTTTGTTAACAGGGCGGCTCACCCCAAGCGCGGATCTCATCCGATGAAGGGGCTGGACGGTCCCAATTTCAATCATCTACGCTGGATTTCGGCAACGTGGTCCGGTAGTGCTTCGCCCGCACCGCATCTCCAGGCTTGAGAAGCCCCGCGTCGCCAATTGCCGGCAGACTGTTTCCGGGAGAATTCCTGCTTGTGATCGAACGTTTCCACGAAGTTCTTATGTCAGACGACCAGCGTTGCTGGCCGTCTCTTTGCGAGGGTAAATTGAATATTGACGTCATCTTAGCGACACGCGGCAGACCGACGGACGTTCAAGTTCTTCTAGACCAGCTTCGACTTCAGGAACGCGCGCCTGACAGCGTCATGCTTGTGGGCGCCGAACCCAAGGATTTGCCCGGTGGTGCGGCCGTCCCGAATGATCTCGGCGTGCACCGGCTGGTTTCTCCTCGGCCGGGACTGACGTCGCAGAGAAATCACGGCATACAAACGGCCAAGAGGAAGAGCACTCCCGAGGCCTGGCTTGCGAAGATCATTGTCTTTTTCGACGATGACTTCAGGCCTGCAGCCGATTGGCTGCAGAAGTGCGAAGCGCTGTTTGCGGCTAGTCCACAGGTCCTCGCCATTACGGGAGCGGTGATCATGGACGGGGCAAGAGGCAGCATCGCAATCACCGAAGAGCAGGCTTCGGATGCGCTGGCGCAGCCTCGGGCGAGCGATCAGATCGGATACAGCAAGTGGAAGGAAGGACTGTACGGCTGCAATATGGCTTTCAGAGCGACAGTCTTCGACCAATGTGCATTCGACGAGAATCTGCCGCTCTATGGCTGGCTGGAGGATACGGATTTTTCCGGACAGATCAGGAAGTTCTCGGACATCTATCGAGATTCGAACTTGATCGGTGTGCATCTTGGGTCAAAGTCTGGACGGGTCAGTGGCTACAAATATGGCTACTCGCAACTCGCTAATCCGCTCTACCTTGCGCGCAAAGGAACAATTACCCTCGGAAAATGCGCATACTTTTGGACGCGAGCGCTCGCATCCAATGCGCTGCGCTCGCTTCGCGAGCATCCGATGATCGACTATCGAGGCAGGCTCGCCGGAAACATGGCTGCAGTGGCGGACTTGATTGCCGGATCAATTCATCCAACCAACATATTGTCTTTCCGCCGCTAGAAACGCATTGCGACCGCTACGCTCATCACAACCTGGACACGAGCACGAAAATCATGATTGATGAAAACCTCATTTACGATCTCGGCGCCCATAAGGGTGAAGACACTGGGTTCTATCTCAAAAAGGGATTCAAGGTTGTTGCCATCGAAGCTGTACCGGAATTCTGTACCGCACTTGGCCAGCAGTTTTCCCAGCAGGTAGCAACGGGGCA
Organism: Bradyrhizobium genomosp. I (2014); assembly: GCF_000261685.1. Classification (GTDB taxonomy): domain Bacteria; phylum Pseudomonadota; class Alphaproteobacteria; order Rhizobiales; family Xanthobacteraceae; genus Bradyrhizobium. The sequence goes on from NZ_AJQE01000028.1 coordinate 70,653, forward strand.
ACTGAAGATCCTCAACCTGGCCGTCGCCAAGACGCCGGGGAATATCGACTTCTACGTCAACACGGAGCACTCGGTTTGGGGAACGGCCAATCTCGAGTGGGTCAAGCGAAACCAGATGCTGGGCGCAGCGAGCGTGCAAAAGATAACAGTCAAGGCCGAGCGGCTGGCCGATATCATGCGCGACCACGGCATTCCCAGATATTGCAAGATCGACATCGAAGGGAACGATCTTGACGCGTTGTCGTCGCTCGAGAACATTTCCGAACCCCCGCGATTTGTGTCGATCGAGTCCGAGAAGAAGAATTGGAATGATCTCGTAAGGGAGTTCGAACTGCTCAGGAGCCTGGGCTATTCCAAGTACAAAATTGTGGATCAAAGCCTCGTCTCCCTGCAGGAGCCGCCTCAGCCGGCGACCGAAGGCTGTTTCCAGTCGCACAGATTCGAACACGGCAGCAGCGGACTGTTCGGCAACGAATTGCCCGGGCGGTGGATGGACATGTTCGAAGCACTCGAGGTCTACAAGGGGATCTTCCGCGGCTATACGCTGGCGGGAGACGCAGGCATCTTCCAGGGGCGAAAGAGCGTTTTCCGCATGCTTGGCGGGATTCAGGCAGTGCTGGTACGCGCGGCCGGGCGAAAGGATTACCGCTTCCCGGACTTTCCCCCAGTTGGCTGGTACGACACGCACGCAGCGCGATAGCGCGTCGGGAGCGGATCAGCCGGGAAGCAATGAGCCCGTTTGCCGAGGCTGATTGCTCCTTGCCCGGTTCTGTTCGGATTTGCGGGCTCGGACTTTCGATGAACCGTCAGCCGCAACGGTCGTCGTTCGCATCAACTGCCTTGCCTGCCTTGCCTGGACTCAAGAGGGCAATCGATTGAATAGATCTTGAGATCCACATTCAGGCGGCTGTTCCGGGTCTGCGCCCGGAAGGCATAGAATGCCCCAAGGCTATCGCTCCCGGGATCGAGTTTTATTCCGGGGGTCAATTCGTCGGGCGGGACCAGAAGACCGATGTGCCGGCTGAGGGCGGAGATCTCGATCCGCCCCTCGCCATCCGCAAAATGCCCGCCGAGCTGGGTGGCCGTGACCTTCGGCAGGCCGCGGCGCTGATGGCAGACATCCTCCTCCCAGAGCTTGGTCTGTCGCACCAGCGGCTTGCCCGCGCCATCGGGAACGACGATATCGGGAAAAGACGGGCGCAGCATGCCGAAGAACTTGCTCTCCTTGGAGTTCGCCGAGAGACGGACGGTCAAGGACAGCTCGCCCTTGCCCCCCCTCAGGCGCGACAAGATCGGAGCATCAGGCTCGGCAGAGACCATCACGTCGATCCGATGGCGGACGCCCAGCTCAGCGGCGGCGCCGAGAGCCTTTCCGATCGGAGCAAGCCCGAAGGCGAGCGGGAGGAGCGCCAGAAGACGCCAGAATGCTCGAAAGCGCATGTAGCCCCTTGCAACACTCCGGGGTGGATCGATGACCGGCGCCATGCTCAGTGGCGCCTTGATCCAAATCCCGAACCGTAGCCCCGGCAGAACCGATTCGATTGCTAAACGAAAATGGCACCGGGACAAAGGCCCGGTGCCATCGGTTTTGGTCGATCAGGTTGGCGCCTTACGGCGCCAGCTTGATGTTGTTGCGGAAGATCAGGGCATCGTTGGAGAGGTTCACGGCATCGCTGCCGGTCGCCATGATCACACGCAGGTAGGTCAGGAACTTGGCGACTTCGACGTTGCGCGAGTTCGAGACGTAGATGATGTCCTGGTTCTTCATCATGACCTTGGTGGCGAGGAAGAAGCCGCCCGGGTCGCGGAAGTTCACATTGAAGATGACCGGGATCGTCTCCGACGTGTACTTGCTCACGTCGATGCCGAGCTGGGCAGCGACTTCGCGCGGCTCGCGGCGATAGAGATACACCGCGGCCGGATCGGCTTGGCCATCCAAGAGACCGCCGGCCTTGCCGACGGCTTCGCCGAGGTTGATGCGCCAGGCATCGAAGTTGAACTCGCCGCTCTGCCCGCTGGCACCGAACGCCAGGAACTTCTGCTGTTCGCGATAGACGTAGATGCTGTCATCCGGACGAACATAGACGTTGTTCTCGGGCGCCATCACGAGATTTTCGAACGGCACGGTCGCCCGCTTGCCGCCGCGCTCCAGCATGACCCAGGTCTCGAAGCCTTGGCCCTTGATGCCCCCGGCGCGGGTGATCGCGTCGAGCACGCGATCCTTCGCACCCGCCGCGCTCGCCGGATAACGCGCCGGCGAATTGACTTCACCGAGCACGCTGATGAGTTGGGTGCGCTGCGAGGACATCGCCACGACCGCCTGCGGCTCGATGGCGCGGTTGCCGATCTTGTCGATGATCGAGCGCTGGATCTGGACTGCCGTCAGCCCCGCGGCCTTGACCTGGCCGGCATAGGGCACCGTGATGAAGCCGTCATTGTCCACCGCCTGATCGGGGATGGTCACGAAGTTGCCCGGACGGACGCCGGCTTCCGCCGGGATGAACAGACCTCCGGCCGCGGCTTCGAAGATGGTGACGCTGACCACGTCGCCGATGCCGAACACGATACTGGCGGGCGGGCGGCGATCGGTGAACATGCCGGCGAGCCCCTTGGGCTCATGGGTATGCAGTATTTTTACGGTCGCCGGATTGAGCGGCACAAGCTCATAGGCCGGCGCATTCTCAGTCTGGACCTTGTTGTTGACGTCGTCCGTCAGCGGGCCCGAACCGGGATTGGTCGAACAGGCTCCGAGCGCTAAAGCGATCGCCAGAAACGCCGGCTTCAAAACATAGGTCTTGGCAATAGATGACATGAATCGCGCCCGAGAGTCCCCAATTGGCGTAAATTGGTACGGCCTAGGGGATGGTGCGACAAGGGTTCCAGGTGGTTAACCGTGCGATCCGTCGGCTACTGTTGCCTGCAAGCCACTCTTTGGGGGCGGGTTTAAGCCTTTGTGACTATTTGTTGTATTTCGTGTGCCCGGCCCGCGAGCAAAATACGCAACTTGGGGCCCCGGCATGTCGGGCGGAGGCGTCGCCCTTTGCTAAGGCCAGGTCCATTCAGGATAGGACTCCCCGTGTCTGACCTCCTTCTGATCCCGCTATTGGCAGGTTCCCTCCTCGGCGCCGCTGATCGTCCGTGGAGCGCTGCCGCCCCCTGCCCTGGCAGCGCAGAATTCTCGTGTCGCGAAGCGCCAATTGCCGCGATCGCCCACCCGGCCCCCTCCTCCGTCTGGAAATTTACCCGGGCCCAGGGGGCCAGGGACGGCGAGAGCTTCGCCGCCATCACGAAGACCGCGGATACGGCCCAGTCGGACCCGGACTTTGCCGGCCTGATCGTCCGCTGTGCGCCAAAGGGCAAGATCGACGTGCTGGTGGCCCTGATCCGTCCCTTCCCGCCGCGGAGCAGGCCCAAGGTCACGATCGCCGCGACCGGCGGCGGCACCTTGACCTTCGACGCCCGCATGGCGGCCGCAGGCGCTACCGTGCTGCTCCCCGACGAGGTCTCCGCCTTTGCCGCCGGCAAGTGGCAGACAGCGGCCTCGCTGTCCGTGGCGGTCAGCGAAGGCGACAGCGAGATCAAGGGCGTGGTCGCCCTGAACGGGCTGCGAGAGGCCTATCATTCGCTGCTGGCAAATTGCGGCCAATAGGCTAAATTTAGCCATACAACTTAAGGGTCTTTTTAGGTGGGGAACCTAGGGTCCGGAGCACGGAGAGTGTTTCGGATGACTGCGTTTTTGATTTTCAGCTTTCTCGTCGGTGCCGTGCTGGGGCAGCGTTTCCGCGTCCTTGTGCTCCTGCCGTTGATCTTCATCATGTTGCTCACCGCCGTCCCGGTCGGCTTGATGGTCGATCTGACGGTGGTCGAGAGCCTGAAAGGCATGGTGTTCGCAGCCATTGCCCTGCAGGGCGGCTATCTCTTCGGGTCAGGGGCCCGCTTTGGCCTTGCTGCCGCGCGTGCCGGGCGCGTATTCGCCCGCCCGGTCAAGTCCGTGCGCTGACGACGCCGGGCCGACGCTGCCACGAGCCGTTTGCGAGGCGCGCAAGAGCCAGGCTCGTTTGGCCCGCGAAGACCTCTGCTTGAAAACCCACCGCTCGCTTGTATGGTGACCTGGCCGTTTCAGGATTCCCTTCGAGCGCCGTTTGTCCCTCGCTTATTTTACCCTCATCGTTTGCATCGTTTCCGCTTCCGCTCTCGAAATCGCCGGCGCCAAGTTCGGGCCACAGCTCGCGACGATGGCCGCAGCACTGAGCTTGCTGGCGGCCGCCTCGAGCACGCGCAAGGCCGGCCACGATCACTATGTTCGCGCGACCTCGTGGAGCCGGTGGACCCTGACCGCCATTCCGCTGTGTATCGCAGCCCAACTCGTCCCGCTTCCGCTGAGCTGGGCGCATCCGATCTGGGCCAGCGCTCACGACGTCCTCGGCGGCCTGCCGCTCGGGCCGATCACAGCCGACATCGGCTCCCCCCG